>JABJKS010000055.1 GCA_018660265.1 Rhodospirillaceae bacterium
CACATTTCCGGCCTTCATCTGGCCCGAGAAGGAATAGTCGCTGCCTTCAACACCCAAAGTCGTTTCCTTCAGGTTCGGCACGCGGTCGGAATAGACCATCAACATATCGCCGCTTTCGATGCCGCGCGCTTTGGCATCGTCGGGATGCATTTCCACATAGTTGTCGGGCCAACGCTGCACGATGTAGGGCCGGCGACGATCATCAAAACCCGATTGCCAGCGTTCGTTGGTACGTCCGGAAGTGCACCACAGCTCATCTCCCTTCGGGCTCATCCACTCCCAATAGTCCGAGAACAGGGACCAAGGGGATTTCTGGATGTTGCAACGTCCCGTCTGGCTGTTGAAATGGGTCAGCTTCTTATTGAAGACATTGCCTGCTGCGGGTCCCGTTTCCGGTAACTTGCGGGTGGTGTCATGCAGGCGTTTGGTGCCGACCAAAGTGCCGTCGTCTTCCATATAGACGGGACCTTGAATGCCGTTGGTGCCGAATTCATCCATCTTTTGATGCAAGGTTTTGCCCTCGCGGTGAGCGGCAACCTTGACCATGTTGAAGTCCTTACGGCTACCGCGGGAGAAACGAGCGGATTCCTCCGCCACATCATTGGCATTGTTCCAATCGAAACCATCAAAGCCCATGCGTTTCGCCAATTCGGCAATAATCCACCAATCCGGTTTCGCCTCACCCGGTGGATCATAGAACTTGTTGTACAGGCGCAGGCGGCGTTCGCCGTTGGCCCGCATGAAGGTTTCTTCGCCCCAGGTCGCCGCGGGGAAGATAATGTCGGCGTAACGGTTGCCGATGGGATCAACCAGATAGATATCCTGATTGATGATCACCATGCCGCCTGAATCCGCGCGTTTTTTCAGGGTATCGATAATGTCCTGCTTGTCGTAAGAGCGGATTTGATGCGGGTTGGCGACCGTCATCTCTTCGAACCGTTTTGCCAATTGTTGGGATCCGCACATGGATTGGATCCACGTGGTACCGATGACATGGGCAAACCGGGTATGTCCGGACATGGTCCAGGTATCGGTATCCAGGGCCCGACGCCGACGTCCCGGCACCTTCATCGGCGATTTATTGCGCGGATATTTGCCGCCACGCTGGCCGCCACGCTGGTGACCACCGGCCCGACCGATAACCTGGCCCGGTCGCCCGCCCGCACCAACGATGATCCCCAAGGCGCTGATAGCCTGGGTATTGCCGGTGTTATTGGACCAATAAAAGCCCTTTTCGATCATGATTGATGTCTTGGGCCGTTTACCGCCCTTCGGCTTGGCCATCCACTCGGCGGCGAGCCGGATTTTCTTGACGTCAATACCGGCGACCTCTGCCGCGTTTTCAGGTTTGAACTCATCCTGAGACAGCAGCCATTTCTTCCAGTCGTCATAGCCGTTGGTCTGGAATTTGCCCCAGGTCGTCCGCCATTGCCACGGCGTGTTGCGGGTGCCTTGGCCGAAACCAGAGGAGGAACCCCACTTGTTGTTGACCCAATTCTTGATCCATTCCGCATCCTGCCAGCCGTTTTCGGCAATGATCCGGGCAATCGCGTTGACCACCAGTAGATCCGTACCCAGATTGACATCCAGCCACAAACCGCCGTTTTTCTCGGCATAGGCCACACCGGCGGTTCGGCGCGGGTTCATCATGATGCATTTCTGACCGTTCTGAATGCCCTTCATGATCCACTGGGTCCACAGAATAGTCTTGGTCTCATAGGGATCCGTGCCGCAGATCAACAATGTCTCGGCATTCATCCAATCCTCGTACGCCGGTCCGAAATTATCGAAGCCCGCATCCCGGAAGCCCGGTGTGGACGAGACATCAGACGGTGTGTCGTGGAATGTGAAGTTCGCCGTGTTGACGTGACGCAGGGCGTATTTGGTAATGGCGTAGGTATTTTCGATATACTGGTAAGAATAGGTCTTCACGCCGTATGCATTGGCACCATGCTTGGTGCGGACGTAGTTGCCCACTTCGGCGGCCACATCCAGGGCAAAATCCCAAGGCACCGGTTGCAGGATACCGTAGATCCGCATCATCGGTGATTTCAGGCGATCCCGGGTCGGGGTTTGCGGGTTATAGCATTTTTGTGCGATGCAACCGCCGCGCAGAGAGCTATCGCCATCCGTATTGACGAACTTTGTATCCTTGTCGGGGATGATGACCACATGATGGGGGTTGCCTTTGTGGAGCACGATATTGTGCTGATTGGGTGCAACCCAGGGGCCCAGGGTTTCGACGGGAAAATCGGCACCGAAAGCGTTTTCGTCCGCTTTCGGGCCGCCGTCATGTCCGCCTGCGACGGGCCAGCGATAGACTTTGTAACCACAGGCCACGATGCAGTAATCGCAGGCCGTGGTGATGACCTCTGCATTTTTGGGGGGCAGGGGCACGTTGGTTTCCGGAATGTAATATGGTGTCGTCATGGTTCAGTCTCCCTATCCCTGCAAGTTGTCGTAGCGGCCAAAGATCAGTCCGAAGACGCCGACCGCATAAATATCGTCGCCATCCAGCTCCAACAGCACTTGCGGCAGGCTTTGATAGGCCTGGCCGGAAATCAGAATGCCGTGGCGGGTCAGATCGTAGGTTGAAAGATGCAGGGGGCAGGCACCCAGGGACTTTGTGTCGCCCTTGTAGGTGCCGGACAAATCACCGCCCTGATGGGTGCAAAAGTAGTTGAAGGCAACCACGTCTTTTTGTGGGCCGATGCCGCCACCGGCTTCCGTGCCCAGCTTAACCAGCATGGAAGAGGCGTAGGCACCCTCGTCGGGATATTCAAAGCCGATGGGCACATCCGCTTTCAGCTGGCTTAACTTGCCAATTTTCTTCCGGGGATATGTCGCGACCGTGGCTGGTATTTTGGCCGCTGCCGGATCGGCGCTCATTGCGACCATTACCGTGGCCGTGGCCACGCCCGATGAGAACAGCATCTTGCGCCGTGACATCAGGCATTTGCCAGCTGGATGATCCTTCTTCGACGGCAGCTTCCGCGCCTCAGCCTCAACTGTCGGGGCTTCAGGCATCTGTATTTGCTTTGTCATTTTCAAGTACCCTTTAATTGGTCGCGGCCGGCAGGGGCGCATAGGGGGGAAGTTTTGGGGTTTGCATTTTGATTTCGGGACCGCTGAGAGATTCCAGGAAGGCAATCAAGTCAATCTTCTCTGCATCGCTCAGGCCCAGGGGTTTCAGCAGTTTGGTTTTGCTTTTCGCCCAGGAACCGTCGGTGAAGTCATTGCTGCCGCCACCGTCATTGTAGAAATCGACCACTTCGTCGAAATCAAAGAACTTGCCGTTGTGCATGTAAGGTGCGGTGTAGGCGGTGTAACGCAGGGGCGGTGTGCGGAATTTGCCCATGTCGGCTTTCTGCTTGGTGCGATAGTACAGGCCCGCATCATCCTTGATCTTGCGGTACATCTTCTCCGTCACGCCCTTGGCATATTGCTCGTAGCGGAAGGTGATCTGCGCCATGCCATTGTCTGACCATTCCTCGGCCCGTTCGAGGCCCAGGTTGTAATATTTCTGATCAGTCAGCAGGGGGCCGTTGTGACATTCGATGCAGTTGGCCTTGCCTTGGAAAAGCTTCAGGCCGCGGATCTGTTCGGCACTAAGAGCCTTCTTGTCACCGCGCATATACTTATCGAAGGGTGTGTTGTCGTGGATCAGGGTGCGTTCAAAGGCTGCCATGGCCTTCCAGACATTATTTACCTTGGGCCAATCATCGCCAAAGACCTCATTGAAACGCCTGACGTATTCAGGAATGAAGGCCAGGCGCGCCTCGACCATGTCCCGTTCGCCATTACCCGAAACCCCACCCAGGGCGGCGCCCGGTGCCTGGGCTTCCAGGGATTTGGCGGCCCCAACCCAGAAAAGCTTGGCGAGGTAGGCGGAGTTGATGACCGTCTGGCTGTTGCGCCAGTGGATTACGCCGGGATAGCCGCGGGAGATGGGGTCGTTGAAACCCCAGCCCTGCTTGGGCGCGTGACAATCAGCGCAGGAAACGGAGGCATCGCCGCCAATACGGCTATCAAAGAACAGCAATTTGCCTAATTCGACTTTTGCCGCGCTCTGCGGGTTGTCAGCTGGAACCGGCACCGGACCAAGGGCGGCCAGAGGCGGGTTCATATCTGCCAGCGCGGTGGACGCCAGGCCAACACCTAGTCCCATCGTCACGACGATAGCCGACATGATGGCGGGGGGGAGGAATTTTCCCTGTTTCATAGCCACGCTCCTAATTTTTCTTCTGCAACCAGTCGCTGATGGCGACATAGTTAACGTTGATTTTGTCTTTCCAGACATGTTCGGGACCGGTCAGGGCATCGCCCGACAGCGCTTCCAGGAAGGCGACGAGGTTGTTGCGCTCCTGGCTGCTCAACCCCAAAGGTTTGATGCGGGGATCTTGATTGACATCATTGCCGCCGCCGCGATTGTAAAAGGCGACCACGTCGGCCAATGTTGCGATCATCCCGTTGTGCATATACGGCGCTGTCTGTTTCAGCTCCCGCAGGCTAGGGGTCATGAACTTGCCGATATCGGAGCCATCGGATTTGTGACTGCGAATATGGGCCCCGACATCGCGCCGGATATTCATATAGTTCTCGATACCCATGAACATGCTGAAGGCAACATATGTAATGTGGCGCAGGGGATTGGACCAGATTTCCGGATTATTCGGGACGCCGGTGTTGTAGGGCTGATCATCGGTGAACCGAGAGCCGGAATGGCATTGGGCGCAACCGGCCTTGCCCTTGAATAGTTCAAAGCCGCGCTGGGCGGCGTCCGACATCTTGCCGCCGTCAAAGGCTGCACCGCGCGAAGTCAGGGTTTTCAGATATTCCGGTATGGCCTTACGTACGGAGCCATTGGATGGTTCGCCATAGCCGGCATCCTTGAACATCTTCACATAGATCGGATCCTGTTTGACGCGTTCCTGCATCAAACGCATGTCCATATTCATGGAATAGGTTTCGGTAATTGATTCCCGTGTGACATCGTTCAGATTGGTGCCGATGCGGCCATCGTGGAACCAGGCAGCTTTTTGGGCTGCATTAATCAGGGTCGGGGTATTGCGAAAACCTTCCGATCCGGGATAGGCCTTGGCCAGGGCCAAGCCGTCAGAAAATCCTTTAGATGGGATATGACAGGTCGAACAGCTGATCGCGGCATCGCCCGAGAGGCGGGGATCAAAAAATAACCGTTTACCCAAGGCTGCCTTTTTGGCATCGACCTTCATGGATTTCACAGGCCCGAAGTCCGCTGCATCTGCCGGTGCGGTTGAGACGGCACTCACCCCTGCAGCAATGAGCAAGGCTATAAGCCAGGCAATTTTTGACGAGACATTTCTATACATCGCTAAACCTCTCAATGTGATCAACTGAACCAGAAAAATCGCTCCAGTCGATTTCTCAGGCCGATCGTTCGGCTACGAGCTTTCCGGTTTCGTTGCATCCTCTGCCGGTAGGGGAATGCCGCTGATCCGCTCCAGAAATGCCTTCATTTCCGAGAGGCTCTGGAAATAACCCTCTTCTTCGCTCTGGACGTGTCGAATATGTCCACGCCAAGTTGGGTTATTCCCCGGTTCTCCTTCCAACCAGATACGGGCTACGAACGAACCCGGTGTTCCCGGTTCAACCATTTCGCATCTGCCATTACGTTATCTGCGTTTGCGTGTCCCACTCCGGCGGAGCAGGTTCGATGGCTAGCGAAACACGAACCGGTTACGCCCTGGTAACATCCATCGAACTGACCCGTTTCAGGCCCACAGCAGGCGTTGCCAAAACATATGAAACCGGTAACACGACGCAGTAACACGGCGGTAACACAGCCCTGGGGCGTGGCAGACAAGGTGTGGGTATGGTTTTATACGGGCACTATTGTGCGATGCAGCCGGCGCAATAGGCGTGGGGAGATCAATGTAGAGGTACTACAAAATAGTATGGATTAGGCGCGCTGATCCAATGCATTGCGCACCATTTTGGCCAGGGATTGCGCTTGGTAGGGCTTACTTAATACCGTTTCGCCCTCATCAACCTCTCCACTTTGATCCAGGGCTTCCCGGGCGTAGCCCGATGAATACAGGACGCCGGCAGTTGGGTACCTTTCGGAAAAAGCCTTGGCGACATCGCGCCCGCTCATCCCTCGGGGCATGATTACATCTGTCAGCAAAAGGTCGATATCGCCGGATGTTGCCATAACGTCTAGTGCCGCCGGGCCGTCCTCCGCCACGATGACGGTATAGCCAAAGTGCTTTAGGGCGCGCAAAAGGAAATCCCGTATGTCTATATCATCTTCGACCACGAGAATCGTTTCACAGCCCTTGGGGATTTCGCTTTTGGTTGCGGTTTGGATGTTTTCAGCGCTTGCCAGCTGAATGGCTTTAGGCAGGTAGATGTTGATCGTGCTGCCCTCGCCATCAACACTGTTAAGCGTGGCCAGCCCCCCGGATTGCTTGGCAAAGCCGAACACCATGCTTAGACCCAGGCCACTGCCGGCGCCAACTTCTTTGGTCGTGAAAAATGGTTCAAAGGCCCGTTTGCTAACCTGTTCAGACATCCCCGTGCCGTTGTCTTTAACAGCCACCTTGACATAGTCGCCGGGTGCCAGCTCTTGCTCCCCGTCAAGATTGTTCTCGTGCGCGGTCCAGTTAGTGGTCGTAATTGTAAATTGTCCGCCATTGGGCATGGCATCGCGCGCGTTGATGGCAAGATTTAATAGCGCGTTTTCCAATTCGCCTGGATCAACCAAAACCGGCCACAGACCATCTGCGAGCTCCAAGCCAAATTCAATATTTGCACCGATCGTTCGTGTCGCCAGATCGCGGAAGGGTGGGAGTAGGTCATTGATGTTCGTGTCTTTGGCATCCAAAGGTTTTTGCCGCGAAAAGGCCAACAAACGGTCGGTCAATTCGGCACCGCGAAAAGCGGCGCGTAGGGCTATGGAGATACCTTCCTGGTCCATTTTATCTAAAGCACTGTCGCCGGTTTGAATGAGGTCCAGGTTGCCAATAATCGCGGCAAGAATATTATTGAAATCGTGGGCGACGCCGCCAGTTAACTGACCGATGGCTTCCATTTTCTGGCTCTGACGCAGAAGCTCCCCGGCTTGCTTAACTTCCGTGATTTCGGTGCGAATGCCGACCGTATATCCGTTTGCCGTTTTCCGATCCGTGCATAAAAGCCAACGTCCGTCCGGCAGCTCCTGCTCATGACTGCCCCGGCCCGTCGCCTGTTGTGTGAGGCGTACATTCATCCAATGATCGATGTTGTTGGCCGAGGCCTTGACGACACCCCGTTCAAACCCCAATCGTGCCACGTGCTTCAACTCAGCACCAGGAACGAATTCGTCCCGCATCAAGGGATAAAAATCTTTGTACTTTTCGTTGCACATGACCATACGATCGTTAGGGTCGTAAAGAACGAAGCCTTCGGAAATGCTTTCGATGGCGCTGGATAGATAAGCTTCAGTCTCGCGCAATTCCTGCGTACGCTCATCTATCAGGATAACCAGTTCATCCTGATGCCGGGCCAACTCTTCTTCGGTCTGTTTCTTCTCGGTGATGTCGATGACGCTAATGGGGACGCTGCGGGCTTCTTCCATATTACCGGGGACCGGCATTGTGACGATGACCCAGAGGTCTTCTCCTGTGAAGGATTTGTGCATTACCTCGGCACGATAGTTTGTTCTGCCCTCCCAAATCGCGACCATCTCTTCGAGGAAAAGATTTTCGGCCCCCTCGGGCAGAATTTGATCGAGAGAACCCAATAACTCCTCTTCGCTTGCCGCGCCAAATAATCGTAACGTCGCTTCATTGACGTGATTAACTTTAATGCAATTGGCGAGGTCCCAAACATGGTCGGGATGTGCCATGAGGTGGCTGCGTAGATCCGTCAAACCGCCGTCGCGCAGATGCTGTAATCTTTTGTAGAGTTCCGAAAAATCCTCATCCCAGAGGCAGATATCCGCGGAATCAAATATTTGCCGATATCTGCGCTCCCGTTCCTGCAGGGCCTGCTCTGCCTGCTTCCGTTCCGTGATATCGACGCGCAAGCCTAAATGGCCACCATCATCTGTCGGACTATCAATTGTTTGTATCCAGCGGCCATCCGAAAACTGGTACTCCTTATTGGCCGCACCATTATGAAAGTCGGATATCAGATCCGTTGCCCACTGTTCCGACTGGTCCGGTTCAACATTGAATACGCCACGCTCAGCACTCGCGCGGGCCAAATCCTCGAATTTTACGCCCTCAACTATTAGATCGGAGAAGCCGCTGGCGAAGTCACGGTATCTTTGGTTGCACATGACCAGGCGATCTTCGGCATCAAACAAGACGAATCCTTCTGGTATGCTTTCAATCGCTTTCGCCAGCAGGCTTTCCGCCCTACGGGCGTTTTGTTCTGCAACGACCAAATCTGTGATGTCGCGGCCTGTACCCCGATATCCTGTAAAGTTTCCTGCCGCATCGAAAATTGCCTTGCCATTGATGGACAGTGTAACAACGACGCCGTCATCGAGGGTTCTGGGATGGCGAAAATCCCGAAAGGACCGCCTGGCCGCAAGATTGTCGAGATGCTCCTGCCAGACAGAGGGCTCAATATCAGGTATACCGGTCTCTTCCCGTGTCTTGCCAAATAGCATGGAGGGCAGGACGCCCGTTACCTTTTCGAATTGATCGGAGAAATAGGAAAACCTGCAATCCTGATCCATCTCCCAATGCCAATCGGATGATGCCTCCAAATAGTCATTCAGACGTTGCTGGCTTTCAAAAAGCTGTTTTTCCCGATGCTTTAGTTCCGAGATATCCACGCGCACGCCGACTGTGCCGCCGTCAGCGGTTTTCCGCTCATATACACGCAGCCACTGCCCATCAGAAAATTCCTGTTCAATAGGTTCGCCCGGGTTACGGAAAGCCTTCAATCGTTCCGCTACCCATGCTTCGTCCCGATGAAGCGCGTTCAAATGTTGGCCGCGCTGTGCGGCTGTACTGACAATGTCTGCAATATGGACGCCAGGAACCAGAACGTCGGCAACCGCCGGGTGCAGTTCCAGATATTTGTTATTGGATAAAACCAACCGCTCGTCGGCATCAAAAATGGCTAAGCCATCCTGTAGTGCCTCGATCGCATCAACCATTGTGTTTCGGATGATTGGTGCCGTTTCGCCTTTGTCCGACCCTGCGATCAACATTTCCAGACGCTCAAGCTCAGCGATGAGCTCCGCCTTTGATTTATGCTGGTGTTTAGAACTGGCCGTCATTGACGTTCTCGATACAAAGGCGAATTATTCTGGGCCTAATTTCGCCGAAAGTTCCTACATGCCGCATGCATGTCCGAATCCGCACATAGGTTAGGCTTTAATAATATTAAAGAACATCCTAATTTGGCTTGGTTAATCCAAAATGAACAAAAATCGCCTGAACCGGCAAATAAGTTGGTGCCAGTTTAAGGTGCTCCGGCAACAACCGGGCCGTCACCAACTATGGTCGCGCGATGCATGACACGGCGCAGGCCTAAATCGTAAGGCGTCACCCGATGCATGGTGCAGCGATTGTCCCACATCACAATGTCATCGGGTGACCAGATGTGGCGATAAACAAACGCCTCGTCTTCTGCCAGTTCGGCCAACTCGGCGATTAATGCCAATGCCGCCTCATCGTCCATGCCTTCCACCGCATTATTATAGATGGGGGAGATGAACAGGGATTTTTGGCCGGTGACGGGATGTTGGCGGATCATCGGCTGCCAGACCGGGGGCATGGCCTCGCGCTCCGATGGGCTTAACGGTTTGATGGGGGCCAGGGTGGCAAGGTGGCCGAAATCATGGCAGGCCTTGCGCCCTTCGATCCGCCGACGCTGATCTGCGCTCAAGGCGTCATAGACTTTGTACATATTTGTAAACCAGGTCTGCCCCCCCTCCGCCGTGACTTCCAGGCCATGCAGGATGGAGCCCTTAGAGGGGACGGGACGAAAGGAGCTATCCGTGTGCCAGCGTTGGGCCAACGAGATTTGCGCCACAGAGGCGTGATCGGGATCCATCAGCTTGCCGTCGTCTGTGACGTTGGAGACGCGAAAGATTTCCGGTGCTGAATTGGATCTGATGATGTCCTGGTGGTGTACTTCCAAATCACCGAACTGTCGGGCAAAGGCTATCTGTTGCTCATCGCTGACGGCTTGGCGGGGAAAGACCAGCACCAGATGTTCCATCCAGGCCTGATGCAGAGCCTCGAATGTTTCCGGGGCCAATGGCTGGGCCAGATCAATACCCGTCACCGCCGCACCGAGGGCAGGATGCAGGGGGCGGATGTCTAATTCAGGTGCCGCATTATTTTGGATATCTGACATCTGTGGGCCTCCACCGCTTTTTGAATTGGGTTCTGAATTGGGTTCCAGTACCACACAGTGTATCCTAATCCGGGGAACGTCGTCCATTTCGATTGGAGATACTTATGACCTATACCGTCACCGCTCGTTGCGCCCGTACAGGACAACTGGGCATCGGCATTGCCACATATTCCTTGGCCGTCGGCGGCTATTGCCCCGCTATCCGCGGTGGCTTTGGCGCCGTATCGACCCAGGCCTTTGTCAATTTGAAATTGGGAACCTTGGCATTGCGGTTAATGGAACAAGGCTATTCACCAAGCAAAGTCATGGCGGAGTTGTCCGATGATGATCCCGATTTCACCTACCGCCAAGTGGGCATTGTAGATGGCGATGGTCAGACGGCTGTTTACACGGGCGAAAACACCAGGCCCTGGTCAGGTCATGTCAGGGGGGATGGTTTTATTACCATGGGAAATGTCCTGGCCGGCGAGGGTGTGGTCACGGCGATGGCTGAGGCATTTGCGGCAAATGGCGCGGAGGATTTGGATGAACGCCTGCTGCGTACACTGGAGGCGGGCCGGGATGCGGGCGGCCAGCAAGCTGGCGACGGCACGCATCTTAATGAACGCTCGGCGGCGGTGATCACCCACAGCCATCGTGATTACGCCCACATGGATTTGCGCGTGGATGCCCATGACACGGCAGTTGAGGAACTGCGCCGGGTCCACAGCGTCTATAAACCGTTCGAGCCTTACTACCAGCTCCGCCACGTTGACCCGGCCAAAACCCCCGCCCAAGACGTCTGGGCACGGGATAATTTATAGTCAGAATTTGTGTTGCTTATGTATATACAAATGACTATACTTGACGCATGAAAATTTTCGGCTTTGATTGGGATAGCGGGAATTGGCCGAAATGTGGAAAGCATGGCGTTACGAAAATAGAGGTTGAGGCTGTTTTTAAAAATACGCCAGCCATTTACCCTGACCCGTTTCCCAGCGAGGCGCGTTTGCGGGCCATAGGCCGCAATGATGATGGCCGTTAATTTTCGCTGCTTTCATCATTCGTACTACAGATAGCGGTGATCGTATCAGGCCAATATCAGCTCGCTACATGCACAGAAAGGAGATTGTCAGCTATGAGCGCCAAAAAGAAACTTAAGTCCTTGCCGGAACTGAAAACAGATCAGGACGCCGAAGATTTTGTTGCGACGGCTGACTTGTCGGAATTTGATCTGTCGGGCTTTAAGCCGATGAATTTCGAGTTCGAAAACAAAAGCGCCACAATCAGCATGCGCCTACCGGCCAGCCAACTTGCAGCGGTTAAAGCAGAGGCCAAAAAACGCGGCATGCCCTATCAACGCTTCATGCGAGAAATGATCCAACGCGGTATGCAGACGCTACAGACTTAAAATCCCTGAAAGACCATATCCAGGGCATTGGTGATTTCTGCGAATTCGTTGGCTAGGTTTTGCACCGGGTTTGCTAAAATGGATGCGGGAACGGACGCCAGGAATTGCGTTGCCATGACAACTTGCAGTCCTTCCACCTCAAAAATTGGATTGAGGCGCTTGGCTGGTTCCGGTGCCTCACTGATGGGCAGCAGGGGGACGACAATTCTTGTGTTCAATCCTTCCAGCAATTCCGTTTGGACATCCAGTAAATAACCCGCGCCACTTGGATTGGGGAAGACGTCGTACTTTGCCATCAGAACCGGCGGTAACGATCAAGGGGCAAGCCATGGGTTTCGACCCATTTGTTGGAGCTCTCAATGGCGACGCTGTTTTCCGCTCGCCAAATTTCGGCCTTGGCACGGGCGATTTCCTGGCGCAAGCCAGCTTCGGCAGCCTGGGAAAGATTAACCTTCAACGCCTTTGCCTCAGCCAGCAGTGATTTATCCAAAGACAAATTGGTCGGTTTTTTCAATTGATTTGCGACAACCATCACGGCATCTTACATAAACATGCGCATAAAGTATACGCATGTTTATGTGGGGTGACCTTGAGCCGCGCTATCGCCAGGCCCAGACGGGCTCGCCTAGGTGGGCGACTTTTGTGGGGCGGCCATGCAGGCCGACCTCGCGAAATTGATAGACCATGGCTGCGGTCGGGGCATGCAGGCTATCGTCGTCACCCATCAACAGGCGGATCACGGGCCGCTCGCTTTCGGGGATGTCGTCGAATTCCGGTGAATCCGGCCGGTTCAGTTCGCGAAAAGTAATGCGGTGAATTTTTGCCACCTCGTCCGGGTTGGCTGCCATTTCCGCCCTATCGCCGGCCCAGACCACGATGGGCGTAATCAGATAGCCCGATTGGGTCTGATAATCATCCAGCAGACCCAGAACTGCATCCGCCTCCAGATGCAAATTCACCTCTTCACGCAATTCCCGCAGTGCGCCTTCGATGGGTGTTTCACCTTCGTCGATGCGTCCGCCGGGCAGGGCGAATTGACCAGGATGGTTGTTCAGGCGGCCGGTGCGCCGGGTCAGCACATAGGCGCCTTCGCCCTTGTCGTCGCGGATCAACGTAATTGCGACGGCAGCATGCTTCAGGCCCTCGGCTGATGCCGGGGTGCGTTGGTATGCCTTCAAATTGGCTGTGATCCGGGCCCGCATGTGGCCGTCATAGAGGTAGTGGTGATCATCCATGGCCGTTGAATTCACTACGCCCGGCCCGTCACAAAGCCGTGAAATTCATAGATGTCGTTATGGCTTTGCAGATCAGTGAACCCCGCATCCGTTAGCTGGGCGCGGATGCTGGCTTCGGGGACGCGGCGGCCCTTGGCGGGGCTTTTACCGTTGTCTTCATCTTTCCAATCAATAATCGCGATGGTGCCCCCCGGTGCCAACAGCCGGTGGCATTCGGCCATCAAAGGTTCCGGTGTGTCCAATTCGTGGTGCAGCTGTGCCATGACAATAAAATCCGCCGTGCCATCGGGCAGGGCAATTGCATTGGGTTGCATCAACAGCGCCTCAAGATTACCCAGGCCCTGGTTGGCGGCATCTTCGGCCAGCAAGCCCACCATACCTTCCAGGATATCACAGCCATAGACCTTTGCGCCTGGATTGGCCTTGGCAAAAGGCAGGGTCAGGAAGCCAACGCCGGCACCGATATCCACCAACGTGCAATCGGCCCCGGTCTGCAATATGGGCCAGATCTTAGCTGGATCGAAATACGCCAACCTGTCCGGGCTACGCAGTCGTTCAATACGCCCCGGATCCATTCCCAACATGTCTGCCATAAACTATTCCCCTAATGATCCTCGGTGTGATTCCCTGACGGGCAACTTAGCACAGAAAGAAACGATTTCAGGTGTTGCCTTGCACCGGGGTTAGGCGGGACAATGCGGGCAGGGAATTCAGGGAGTTTTATGCGATGTCTAATTTCGATCTGTTAATCCGCAACGGCACAATTGCCACTGCCGCCGATACATTTAAAGCCGACGTGGCGGTCAAAGATGGCCGCATTGTTGCCTTGGGCGAAGACCTTGGCGCGGCGGATCGAGAGATCGATGCGACGGGCAAGCTGGTGCTGCCGGGCGGCGTTGAGGGCCATTGTCATATTGAACAAATATCTTCGTCCCGGGTGATGACGGCGGATGATTTTTATTCCGGCACCGTATCTGCCGTGTTTGGCGGCACCACCACGGTAATCCCGTTTGCCGCGCAACAAAAGGGCGACAGCCTGCGCCAGACGGTCGAGGCCTACCACGCCTGCGCCGGGCCCAAGGCGGTGATCGACTACGGCTTTCACTTGATCATCTCGGACCCAACGGCCCAGGTCATTGGCCAGGAACTTCCCGCCATGATCAAGGACGGCATCACATCCTTCAAGGTCTACATGACCTATGACGACCTGCGCCTGGATGACTATCAAATGCTGGAAGTGCTGTCGGCGGCGCGGCGCGATGGTGCGATGGTCATGGTGCATGCGGAAAATCACGACATGATCCGCTGGCTCAGCGAGAAATTATTGGATGCCGGCCATTGGCAGCCGCAATATCACGCCATCAGCCATTCCCGCGCCGGTGAGGGGGAGGCAGCACACCGCGCTATTGCGTTGTCCCGCCTGATGGATCAACCGATTTTGGTGGTGCATGTCTCGTCCGAAGAGGCCATGGATGAAATCCGCCTGGCCCAGAACAAAGGTCTGAAGATTTTTGCCGAGACCTGTCCACAATATCTGTTTCTCACCGCCGATGATCTAAAGCGCGACGGTATGGATGGGGCCATGTTCTGTTGCAGTCCGCCGCCGCGAAGTGATGCGGATCAGGAAGCCATGTGGCGCGGCCTGGCAAATGGTACCTTCAGCGTATTCTCGTCCGACCATGCGCCCTATCGCTTTGATGAAAGCGGCAAATTGGCCGCGGGGCCGGAGCCGACGTTCAAGAAAATCGCCAACGGCGTGCCGGGGATAGAGCTGCGCCTGCCTCTGCTGTTTTCCGAAGGCGTGGGTAAGGGGCGCATCGACCTTAACCGCTTTGTCGCACTGACAGCCACGAATGTCGCCAAGCTGTATGGTCTGTCGCCACAAAAAGGCACCATTGCGATAGGTTCCGATGCCGATATCGCGATCTGGGACCCGGACCTGGAACAGACCATCGAACATGCGATGCTGCATGACAACGTTGGCTATACCCCCTATGCCGGTATCAAGATCAAGGGCTGGCCCACGACAGTTTTAAGCCGGGGCCGGGTGGTGGTGGAGAACAATACCCTGAATGCGGAACGGGGTAGCGGACAGTTCCTGCCACGGGCCGTTTCGGAAGCCTCCAAACCCTTGGGCCGGTTGGAGCCGGAGATGGACCCCGGTAGTAACTTTGGTGCGGAGTTGTTGGGCCGTTAGGCATGAGTGGACGGGGCGACATCCCGGATATCGAAGTTAACGGGCGAACCTATCCCTGGCCGGAACGCCCCGTGGTGGTTTTGTGCATTGACGGCTCGGAACCAGGTTATATTGAAGGGGCGATTGAGGCCGGGGTAGCGCCGTTCTTTGCCAAGGTGCTGGCTGCGGGCACCGCCCGCCTGGCTGATTGCGTTGTGCCCAGCTTCACCAATCCCAATAATCTGTCCATCATCACCGGCGCGCCACCCAGCGTCCATGGCATTTGCGGTAACTACTTCCTGGACCCCGATACCGGCGGGGAAGTGATGATGAATGAGCCGCGTTTTCTGCGCGCGCCCACATTGTTTCAGGCCTTTCAGGCTGCGGGCGCGACCATTGTCACGATTACTGCAAAAGACAAATTGCGCCGCCTGCTGAGCCATGGCTTGGAGATGGGCGCGCGGGGCATTGGCTTCTCCTCCGAACTCGCCGATCAGGCCAATATGGTCGAACACGGCATTGATGGCGTGCCGGAACTGGTCGATCTGCCGGTGCCCGATGTCTATAGCGCGGCGTTAAGCGGCTTCGTCCTGGCGGCCGGCGTGAAGATCATGGGAAGCCGACGGCCCGAGATTATGTATCTCTCCACCACCGATTATATTCAGCATAAACATGCACCGGGCACCCCGGTGGCGAATGATTTTTACGCCATGTTGGACGGATATCTGGGGCAACTGGATGCCATGGGCTGCACCATCGTCGCCACGGCGGATCATGGCATGAACGCCAAACATGACAAGGCCGGTGCACCGCGGGTGATTTATTTGCAAAGCCTGCTGGATGAGTGGCTGGGCCCGGATCTGAAAAAGAACGGCGCCCGGGTGATCCTGCCCATCACCGATCCTTATGTGGTGCATCATGGTGCCCTTGGCTCATACGCCACCGCCTATTTGCCGAACGGGGCGAATTTTGAAGACATTGCCGCTCGACTGCGCGCCATAAGCGGCATGGAATTGGTGCTGGACAAGGCAGCCGCCGCAGAACGATTTGAATTGCCCCCGGACCGCTTGGGCGATCTGGTCATGGTTTCGGTCCATGATCATGTTCTAGGCACCGCCGCTGAACGTCATGACCTTTCGGGGTTGACCGAACCCTTGCGCTCCCACGGCGGTATCTCGGAACAGCGGGTGCCGTTATTGATGAACCGCGCTACCGACTTGGTGGAAGGCCACGCCCTGCGAAATTTTGACGCCTTTGATTTGGCTCTCAATCATGCGGTGTAGATGCCGTCTGTTGCTTTAACCAGCGCATGAAGATTTTTAATGCGGGCCGCAAGGGGCCGGGGCGGGTTTCGAGATAAAAATTGCCCAACGCCGGGTCCGGGAACAATTCCACCAGTTGCCCGCTGGCAATTTCCCGTTCGACCCAGGGGCGCGCTGTATAGGTGATTCCATCACCGCGCCGGACCGCCTCCATAATCAGGTTGCCGGGCATATGGGTAATTATCAATGGCTGGGTTATCACCACACCATGGCGAGCCATCCAATCTGCCACTTCCTTGGTGCCCAATTCCTGCAACCATGGCAAATCGATCAGTTGGGACGGATTATCAATAGGGTTGTCGCCGATCAATGTGGGGGTGCCGACAACGACCATGTCGGCTACCAGCAGAATATCGCGGTCATCGACTGTGCTGCCGGCTTCGCTATAGCGGATGGCCAGATCGATACCTCCGGGCCTTAACTCCACCACTTCCGCTGTGGGATTTAGCATTAGGGTAATGTTTGGGTTTTGCGCTTGAAACGCCATGATCCGTGGCATCATCCAGCGCACCGCGAATGCAGGCGACATGGTCACCTGGACCGTGCTCTGATCCTCGACGGTAGCCAATCGCTCAACGCCGCCAAGGATGGTGGCAAAGCCGGCTGAAAGATCATGCGCCAATGCCTGCCCGTCCTCGGTCAGGGACATTCCCCGCCCTTCACGCACCACCAAGGCAACGCCAAACCAATTTTCCAAGGCTTTGACATGCTGGTTAATCGCGGCATGGGTGACGTTCAGGGTCGCGCCCGCCTTGGAATAGTTGCCTCGCTCCGCCATGACGGCGAAGGCTTTTAGGGCATTTAGGGGCGGTAATTTTGACCATTCCATATGAAAGTATTTCTAACAATATGTAAGTATTTATGATTCGCTTAGGTTCAAGATTATGTGAATTATAGTCACTAACGTAGTGGCATAGCTATATTCTAAGAGATCGAAATATAAGAAAATCTAAAAAGGGGTAAGGTCGAATGAATGCCGAAACTAAGATTCATGAGGGCGGTTGCTTCTGCGGTGCTGTCCGCTATGCCTTAACTGGCCCATTGACCTATTCAGCCCATTGCCATTGCCGATCCTGTCAGCGGGCTATTGGCGCGGGCTTCGCTACCTGGGCCGCTGTGGCACCGAAAAATTTCGCCGTAACGTCCGGCGAGATGACGATATATAACTCCTCACCCGGCGTGCAACGCGGCTTCTGTTCCAAATGCGGCACGTCGTTGAGTTATGCCGGCGATGACTGGACGGATTATGCCATCCTCGCCGCCACCCTGGACGATCCCGCTTTCGCTAAGCCGACGACCAACGTCTATTTGTCCCACCAACTCCCCTGGGTGGTGCTGGATGACGAGCTAAGAACCTATCAGCAATTTCCCGAATAATTTTTCAAAGCGAACGAGGAGATTAAAAATGACCACCCACTATTCATATGCCTGCAAGGACTATCCCGGGATGGAGGCCTGCCCCGGACTGGTCGTCGCAGAAACTGAAAGCGAAGTCTGGCAATTGATGGAGCTGCACGCAAAAGTGGCCCACGAAGAAGACCCCGCACAATGGAATGATGAAGACAGGGCACAGTTGAAAACCCTGATCAAGGCCGAATAGCCGAATTTGAACCGCCCTGATTGAGGTGGTGGATGAACGTGAACGCATGTCTGGATTGGAAAAAGGACAAGCATCCAGATTAAATTCATGGTCCCATGGCCGGTATGACAAAGCATGCATACCAGCGGCAACTAGAGGCATTGATCACCGCAACTGAAATACCCGGACGGTGCGAAATCACCTATAAATCGGTGTTTGGCGCGGTTGCTGCATATGCCGATGGCGAGATCTTTATGACCTGTGGCAATTTTGGCCTGGCCTTAAAACTGCCCGGCGATGTCTGCGCCACCCTGATGGCGATGGGTACGGGCAGCCCGTTGAAGTATTTTGAAAAAGGTCATATCAAACGAAATTACGTCGTTCTTCACGATCATGCCCTCAATGACAGGGCGCGTATGAAGAGGTTATTGGATAATAGCCTCGCCTTCATTCAGGATGGCCGCTCGTAATGTATCCGGGCCAGGATAGATACGCGAGCGATGAACATGGCTGGACGGAACTGTTACCGACGCGGCAGCCGCGCCCTGCTCTGACCGGCAGCCATCGTGTGCCATGGGTGGTGGTGGGGGCAGGCGTTACCGGTCTTGCCAGTGCCCGCCGGCTGGCTGAATTGCATCCTGACGAGGGGATCCTCCTTCTTGATGCGCGTAAGGTAGGGCAGGGGGCTTCGGCGCGTAGTTCCGGTTTTGCCGTGGCGGTCAGTCATTTCCCCGGTGGCTTTGCCGCCGATCAGGTGCCTGCCTACGCACGGGTTAACCGTATCAACCAGGCCGGATTGGATTTGCTGCGAATCCAGGTCAAAGAGGCCGCAATCGACTGCCAATGGCATGAACAGGGGCTCTATCATACAGCGGCTGATCGCGGATCGATTATTGAATGTGGTCATTTTCTGCAATATCTCGACGCAATGGGGATTGCCCATACCCCGCTTGATGCCGAGGCCTTGTCGGCCCGATTGGGCACAACCTTGTATCAGACCGGTGTTCACGTCCACGGGGGCGCATTGCTGCAACCGGCTGCACTGGTCCGTGGCCTGGCCGAAACCCTGCCCGTCAATGTCACCCTCTATGAACAAAGCCCGGTGCTCGGGATTAGCAAAGGCACAGCACTGACGCTCAACCTACCCCATGGAGAAGTGCAAACCAGCAAACTGATACTGGCAACAAACTACGAGGCCGCAAATCTGGGCTTCCTGCGCCGGCGTCTGGTTGGCAGCACATTGTCGGGCAGCTTCAGCCGTGTGTTGAGCCACGAAGAGCTTGCCGGCCTTGGCGATCTGTCGGAATGGGGCGGCCTGTCCCTTCATGGCGGCGGTGCGACTGTGCGACTAACCCGGGATCGACGGCTTTGTCTGCGCAACACGGCTGAATTCAATGGTGCCGCCCTGTTGTCGGACAGCCAGCTGGCGAAGCGGCAAAGCATCCATCGGCATTCGTTTGAGAGGCGCTTTCCAGGTCTGGCCCACGTGCCGTTTGAATTTGCCTGGTCCGGTGTTGAGGGGGTCAGCCGCAACGCCACCAACTTTTTTGGCCGGCAGGCTGACAGTATCTATTTCGCCGGTGGCTATAACGGCTCCGGCATCAGCCGGGGCACTGCCTTTGGCACGGCATTGGCCGAATATGCCAGCGGTGGACATTCCACCTTGATCGATGATTGCCTGGCCTGTGCGCCCGCGGCATGGCTGCCGCCCAGGCCGTTCCTTGACCTTGGTGCCGCATTTGCCATTAAATCGCGCTTTCGCAATGTTGGCCAGGATCGGTAAGATACCGCCAAGAAATCTGTATAAGGAGACGCCTAAGATGCCCTATCTGGATCGCGACAACGCCCGCCTGTATTACGAAGATTCGGGTGGCGATGGCATGCCGGTTTTACTGACCCATGGCTTTGGCGCCGCGACCGGCAGTTGGGCCGGACAGGTCGCCGCATTCAAAGATCGTTATCGGATCATCGCGTGGGATATGCGCGGCCACGGTGCCACGGACTGTGCGGAGGATCTGGTTAATTTCAGCCAGGAATTGATTGAGCGGGACATGGCCGCCCTATTGGATCACCTGGGAATTGAAAAGGCTGTTATCGGCGGCCATTCCCTGGGCGGCTTTCTAAGCCTGGCCTTCAATGTGCGCTATCCGGAACGGGTGAAGGCTTTATTCCTGCAGGGCTGCGGACCCGGTTATCGCCGGGATGAGGCGCGGGAGACCTGGAACCTGCGGGCCGAAGACCGGGCCAAATCCCTGGAAGACGGTGGCCTCGCCGCCCTGGGCGGTGGCCCGGAAGTTCGCATCAGCCTGCAAAGATCGGCCACGGGTCTGGCGCTTGCCTCCCGCGGAATTTTAAGCCAGGTGGACGCGCGGGTGATCGACAGTCTGCCCGGTATCGATGTCCCCGTTTTGATTGTTATCGGGGATGGGGACAGCGACTATCTTGATGGCTCCCACTACATGGCGGGACGTATTCCCGGGGCCATCAATGTCCTGGTCGCAGATGCCGGACATGGCGTGAATGTGGATCAGCCCGACGCCGTAAACAAGGCCCTGGGCGACTTTCTGGACAGCTTGTAAGGGCGAAATTAAACTGGTATCGCTAGCACTCAATGCTGTTTGGAGGTCTCGGAAATTATGCTTTTTCGCCAGCTGTTTGATCCGCAATCGGGAACCTATACCTATCTTTTGGCGGACACCGATGCGGGTGAGGCTGTGCTGATCGATCCGGTCTATGAACAGGCCCGCCGGGATAGTGCATTGTTGAATGAGCTGGGGCTGAAGCTGCTCTATTCAATCGAAACCCATGTGCATGCGGATCATGTCACAGGCGGTTGGCTGTTGCGCCAGGGTACGGGCAGTGCGTTTTGTCTGTCTGCCGCTGGTGGCGCGGAAGGCGTGGACCGGCCACTGAACAATGGCGACAAAATAGAATTCGGCAGCCGGTACCTGACCGTCAGGTCAACGCCGGGGCACACATCGGGTTGCATCACCCTGGTCCTTGATACGGAAAAGATGGCGTTTACCGGCGATTGTCTTTTGATCCGGGGTTGCGGTCGTACGGATTTTCAGGGCGGCGATGCGGGCGAGATGTACCAATCCATTCACACGCAGATATTTACCCTGCCCGATGATTGTCTACTCTATCCCGGCCATGATTATCGCGGTCTGACAACAACCAGTGTGGGTGAAGAAAAGGCATTTAACCCCCGCCTCGGTGGACAGCTAAGTCAAAGCGATTTTGTCGGCTTCATGAATAATCTGGGCCTGGACCATCCGAAGAAAATGGCCATCGCCGTGCCCGCCAATCTGAAATGCGGCCGTCCCGAAAACGACGATATTCCCGAGGACGAACCGTCCTGGGCCAACCTGACTTATACCTTCGCCGGGATTTGGGAAGTACAACCCCATTGGTTGGAAGAAAACTTAAGCGCGGCACAGATTTTGGACGTACGCGAGGCGGATGAGTTTGATGGCCCCCTGGGCCGGATACCGGGCGCGACGCTGATCCCCCTGGGCGAGGTTGCCGAACGGGCGGGGGAACTGGATAAGAGCCGTCCCATCGTGGCCGTCTGCCGGGCCGGTGGACGATCCGCCCAGGCCACGGTGATCCTGCGCAAGGCCGGCTTTAGCGATGTTGCCAACCTGGCCGGCGGCATGTTGCGCTGGCGGGCCCAGAATTGTGCTGTCGAAGGCGGTCGCGACTAAAGCGCATTTATTCTAAATGCGCGCCAGCTTTGGATCGCAGATCAACCCGGTTCTAATGGCGGCACCCTTGTCGGCCTCTGCGAATGCCGTGTTGATTTGATCGATGGGATACAGCTCCGATAAGATTTTTTCGAACGGGTAGCGGTCGGCGCCCCTATGCAACAGCTCCAACCCCCGGCGTAGAGCCCAGGCCTGATAACCCCCAACACCAACCATGCGCCGGTTGGAATGAACCAGCCACGCCGGGTTGAACGGTATTGTGTGCTTGCCGCTGATATTGCCGATCACCAAATAGCGGCCTTCGTTCCGGGCCATTTGCAGGCCTTCGGTCAGGGCAGCAGGGTGGCCGACCAGTTCGGCAACCACATGGCCACCGCCGCCCGTCAGATCCTTGACCGCTTCAATGCGCTGTTCAGGGCTGTCGAAATCATCGACGTTCAGGACATGATCGGCGCCGAATTCGCGCGCCAGGGCCAGGCGGTCAGGCAACTTATCCAGCACAATGATATTGGTCGCACCGGCTTCCCTGGCCACGGCGGCGGCGTAAAGGCCCAGCCCGCCCGCACCTTGGATCACCACAGTTTCGCCGGCGCGCAGATTGACCTGATCCAGGCCATAGGTCACCTGGGCCAGGGCGCAGTTCAGGGGAGCGGTAACCCGGTCACTTAAGGCGTCCGGGGTGCGGAGGATGAAATGGCCGGGGCGAAGATAGAAATATTCCGCATAGGCACCCGTGAAATGGGGCGGTTTGTCGCTTTTTGATCGACCCGCACCAATCCGTCGGGAGTCGCAATGATGGCTGTCATTGGACAGACAGGGCTGACAATGATGGCAGGGGTAGAAATAGGAATAGACGATGCGGTCGCCTTCCCGTAGTGCCTGCCCGGCGGCATCGGTATGGATGTTGCTGCCAAGGCGTTCGACCACGCCGGTCATCTCGTGGCCCATGATGGTGATCGGTGCCCGCGGCGTGTCCCCATGCCAGCCATGCAGATCAGAGCCGCAGATGGAGCTGACCGTAACCCGCACCAGAATGCCATCGGCATCCACCTCCGGCACCGGAAATTCCCGAATTTCAAACGGTTCATTGGCACCTGTATAAACGTAAGACCAGCCCTGCATAATGTTTCTCCCATTGGATAGAATATCTGCTTTGCCTGGATTGTTGCACAAATTGGGGTGCCAGGAACAATTGAACATTTCCCATCACCTCATATAATAGAGCGTGTCGCGGCTAATTTGATTCATTTGATGCCACAGCCAAGCCATTGGGGTAGGCGCGTGGCGTAGCGCGATGTGGGACATCGGGCAAGCTACGTAACGCCGCCCAATGGCTTGGCTGTGCCACCGCAGGCCGGTCCTCCAGGACCCGTGGCGGCGTTACGGTTCTTGGACGATGTCCCACATCGACCTGCAAACCGCGCCTACCCACGGGTCCTGGAGGACCGGTCAAATGGTTCAGATTAGCCGCGACACGCTCTCTAACCTTTGAATAGCGAACCGTTTGGGAGGACGCCGCGATGACCCTGCAAATCAAACCTCTATGCGAAGCCTTGGGGGCCGAGGTAACCGGCCTAGATCTATCCAAGCCCATGGCGGGGGAGGAAGGACAGGCCGTACACGAGGCGTTTTTGAAACATCACCTGTTGTGTTTCCGCAGCCCGCCGTTAAGCCCGGCTGATTTCGCCGATGTCGCTGGCAAATTCGGCACATTGCAGCCCCAATTACTGCGCAGTCAACGGGATGGCGAGGTGCCGGAGGTTTCGATCCTTGATAGCACCTATGTTCGGGTCGAGGATAAGCCTGATGATATGCGCCAGATGCGTTTGACCGGCTGGCATACGGACGATTCCTACCTTGAAGTTCCCGCCAAGGCGACTTTGCTGCAATCCATCGAAATTCCCAAAAGTGGCGGGCAGACATCTTTTTGCAATACCCAAGCCGCCTATGAAGATTTGTCCGAGGCGGAAAAACAGCGCCTTGACGGCTTGTTTGCCGTCCATCGCTATGACACGCCCCGCGCACCTGTACCGCCAAAGGCGCGGACCCAGGCTGAAATTGATGAGACGCCCGAGGTCGTGCACCCCCTGGTGCGCACAAACGAGGATACGGGGCAAAAGGCGCTGTATTTTAACGCTAATCGAACCGACCGTGTGGCCGATGTCAGCCATGCCGAGAGCGAGGAAATCCTCAACCTCGTCTATGACTCTATGACGCAGGCGCGTTACCGTTATGATCATGAATGGCAGGTTGGGGATTTGCTGATCTGGGACAATCGTTGTCTGGTACATTCCGTGAATATGGATTTTCCCGTTGGCCAGCGCCGTTTGCATCAACGCATTCTGTTGCGCGGCGACCGTCCGGTCTAATATTAGAAAATCGAATTGAGAAGAGAGGCTGGGTCATGAACGGAATATCACTGGAACCGGTGCAGGACGCATCCGCCTGGTGTGGAGCGGATTTCGAGACGGATCGGACTTGGGAATATGTGCTGGATGATACCCATCGTCGGGAGCTCGATCTTGCCTTGGCCGGGGTCAAGGATCGCGGGCTGACGGTGGCTCAACTTTCCGCTGCCAATTTTCCTCTGCCGACCTTGTCGAAAATTGCCGCCGCCGTGGGGGAGGATGTGGGTACCGGGCGTGGTTTTGCCCTGTTGCGCGGGTTTCCCATTGACGGCTATGAGAATTCTGACCTGGAGTTGATGTATTACGGCCTGTGCCGGCACATCGGCACCGGCATGACCCAAAACAGCGACGGCGGCCTGATCCACTATGTTACTGATGGCGTGTTGAAACCGAACCAGGGCAATCGCGCCGTTGGCTTTCCCAAACTCGTAAGCATGCATGTGGATCTGATGGACATTGTCACCCTGTTATGTGTACGCCAGGCAGGTGACGAGCCGGAAAGTTATTTGGCCAGCAGTATCACTATCTACAATGAGATCCTCAAACGGCGGCCGGACCTGATGCCGCGCCTGTTGGACGGGTTTGAATGGGATAGAATGGATGAACATGGAGATGACGAGAGTGCGACGTCGGGCTATCGAGTGCCATTGTTCAGCCTTGCCAACGGTCAGGTATCCTGCCGCTACAACCGTTCCTGGATGAAGGCGGCCAACGCTCGCAAAAGCCAGCCCATGTCGGCGGAGGACGAGGCCGTCTTGGATCTGATTGACGAGATCGCGGCAGAAACGCGCCTGGCATTCCCCTTCGGCAAGGGGGATATTCAATTCTGCAGCAACTACACCACCCTGCATGGTCGGGATGCCCATGCCTTGGAACCGGTGGAAGATAAGAAACGCTTGCTGATCCGCATCTGGCTTAATGCGCCGAAATTCAGAGAGTTTTCCGACGAAGCTGTTGTGCGCTATGGCATTGGCTGCCATGGTAATCTCGGCTGGACGGCGGAACAGATGCTGGCAGGGGATAACTTGTCATCCCGTGCCAGACGGGACGACGGTGCCGTAAGACTACAGCCGTAAGACAACAACAATAAGATTACAGCCATAAAACCAGGCGTATAAGAGTATTTTTTGGGGGAATTGAGATGACGCAGGACCAGCACCAGAACCAAAAGGCTGAGGATTTAAAGCGGGATGCGATTCATTTCCATCGTTGGCCCACCCCGGGCAAGATAGAGGTCACCCCCACCAAACCACTGGCCAACCAACGGGATTTGGCCTTGGCCTATTCCCCAGGCGTCGCCGCACCTTGTATGTTGATTGTCGATGATCCGGATGCTGCGGCCCAGGTGACGGCCCGGGGCAATCTGGTCGGCGTTATCACCAATGGTACTGCCGTGCTGGGCCTGGGCAATATTGGACCGCTCGCCTCAAAGCCGGTGATGGAAGGCAAGGGCGTTCTGTTTAAGAAATTTGCCGGTATCGATGTTTTTGATATCGAGATCGACGAGACCGATCCGGACAAGTTCATAGAGATCGTACGTGCGTTGGAGCCGACCTTTGGCGGCATCAACCTCGAAGACATCAAGGCGCCCGAATGCTTCAAGATCGAAAACGGTCTGAAGGAGCAGATGAATATCCCGGTTTTCCATGATGATCAGCATGGCACGGCTATTTGCGTCTGTGCCGCCCTGGTCAACGGCCTGCGCTTTGTGGGCAAGGATCTGGACAAGGTCAAGGTCGTGACATCGGGTGCGGGCGCAGCCGCCATCGCCTCCCTCAACCTCCTCGTCAGCCTTGGCATGCCGGTGGCGAATATCTACATCACCGATCGTAAGGGTGTGGTCTATGCCGGGCGCGAAGGCAGTATTGATGCCTCCAAAAAAGTCTATGAAAAAGAAACCTCTGATCGGACCTTGGCCGATGCCATCGCGGGGGCTGATGTCTTCCTCGGCATGTCCGGCCCGGACGTGTTGGACGAGGCCATGGTCAAATCCATGGCTGATAAGCCGATGATCCTGGCGCTTGCCAATCCGAACCCGGAAATCCTGCCGGAGGTGGCGCATGCCGCCCGTAATGATGTTGTCATGGCCACCGGGCGTTCGGATTATCCCAATCAGGTCAACAACGTCTTGTGTTTCCCCTATCTGTTCCGCGGTGCCCTGGACTGTGGTGCTACGGAAATTAACGAGGAAATGAAACGGGCCACGGTCTATGCCATTGCCGATTTGGCAATGGCGGAGTCATCCGAGGTCGTGGCACAGGCTTATATGGGTGAGAAACTGGCCTTTGGCCGGGATTATCTGATCCCCAAACCTTTCGATCCCCGCCTGATACTTGAAATTGCCCCGGCGGTGGCAAAAGCGGCCATGGACAGCGGCATCGCGAAACGCCCTATTGAGGATTTCGAAGCCTATCGGGAAACCCTGGAACGCTTTGTTTATAAATCCGGCATGGCCATGAAACCGGTGTTTGAACAGGCCCGCGCCCAGGGGCAGGCGCGTGGTGGGCTTGCCAAAGTGGTCTATGCGGAGGGTGAGGATAAACGTGTCCTGCGCGCGGCTCAGGTGCTGATCGATGACAAGGTCTGTCGGCCCGTTCTGGTCGGCCGCCCGGACGTGATCAATGATCTGACGAAAGAACTCGGCCTGCGAATGGAGGCGGGGTCAGATTATGAAATCCTCGACCCCGATCGCTACGCCCAATACGACGACTATTGGCCGATCTATCATGACCGAATGCAAAATCACGGCGTCTCACCGGATGAGGCAGGCGTCATGGCGCGGCGGAACAGCACTATTATTGCCGCCTTGATGGTTGAGGCGGGCGATGCCGATGCCATGATTTGTGGCTCCGTCGGTCGCTACCAACAGCATTTGGAGCATGTGGAGGCGGTCATCGGCCATGGCGAAGGGGTTGACCGTCTGGCCAGCCTTAGCGTTCTGATCCTGCCGCAGGGGCAAACGATTTTCCTGTGTGACACGCAAGTGGCCACCAACCCGAACCCACAGGAAATTGCCAACATGACCCTGCTGGCAGCTGCTCAGGTGCGCCGTTTTGGTAATACGCCGAAAGCGGCTTTGCTGTCGCATTCCAACTTTGGCTCTTCGGGTTCACGTTCAGCCAAAAAGATGCGGCGGGCCTTGGAATTGATCAATGATTTCGCACCGGATTTGGCCGTGGATGGGGAAATGCATGGTGATGCCGCGTTAAGCGAGGCCATTCGCAAGCGGCTCTATCCCAACACGCGCTTTGACGGTACCGCCAATTTGCTGATCATGCCCGGCCTGGATGCCGCCAATATCACCTACAACGTGGTCAAAACCCTGACGGGGGCTACTTCAATAGGCCCGATCCTTCTGGGTGCGGCGAAGCCGGTGCATATTGTCACCACTTCCGTTACCTCCCGCGGTATCGTCAATATTTCCGCCCTGGCTGTGGTGGATGCCCAAGGTTAGCCTATTAGCTTAGGCTAGATCATTGAGTGGTGTTTTAGCGAGTAGTTGAGGAGAGCTGTCTTGGCGAGTTCAATGCAGGACGTCGCGATTGTCGGCGTCGCGGAATCCGATATCGGCGTGGTGCCCGACAAAAGCAAATTTCAGCTTTCGGCTGAGGCGAGCCGATTGGCACTTGAAGATGCGGGGCTGTCGATCAAGGACGTGGATGGCATCTTCACCAACATCATTACAGAAGGGGGGCAATTTTCCTCCATGATGATGGCGGAATATATGGGCATTACCCCGCGCTATACGGACTCAACCTCCATCGGCGGGTCGTCCTTTGTCGTTTATGTAGAGCATGCGGCAATGGCCATTGCGGCGGGCATGTGCGAGGTGGCGCTGATCTGCCATGGCAGCACGAATATCTCTGATCGTGGCGGCAAGGGCGGTCCGGTGTCGCAGGCCACGGACGTATTCGGTCCAACCCAGTTTGAAGAACCCTATGGCATCTCCACCGTTGGTGCCTACGCCCTGGCCGCCCAGCGTCATATGCATGAATACGGCACCACCTCTGAACAGCTAGCCGAAATTGCCGTGGCGACCCGGAAATGGGCCTGTCTGAACCCCAAGGCCCGGATGCAGGATCCCATCACCATCGATGACGTGATGAATTCCCGCGTCATTGCTTCACCCCTGCATTTGCTGGATTGCTGTCTGGTCACCGATGCCGGCGGTGCGGTCGTGTTGACGTCGTTGGAACGGGCCCGGGATTTGAAAAAGGCACCTGTACAATTGTTGGGCTCCGGTGAGGCGCATACCCACCGGATGATCAGCCAGATGCCGGATCTGACACAAACAGCGGCGGCGATTTCGGGCAAGTTGGCGTTTGAGCGGGCCGGGCTGACGCACGGCGATATCGATGTTGCGGAGATCTACGATTCCTTCACCATAACCGTACTGCTAACCCTGGAGAGCCTGGGTTTTTGCGGTAAGGGTGAGGGCGGGGCGTTCGTGTCCAACCAACGTACGGCACCGGGCGGCGATTTTCCGATGAATACCCAGGGCGGCGCTCTCTCGTACACGCATCCGGGCATGTTCGGCATTTTCACCGTCATTGAAGCCGTACGCCAAATTCGTGGCGAATGCGGCCCCCGGCAGGTTCCCGATGCCCGCGTCGCACTCTGTAACGGCACCGGGGGCACCTTGTCGTCCACCGGCACCATTATTCTGGGGAGGGATTGATCATGACGTCGTCAACGCTGCCACCATTGCCCCCATTGCCACGGCCTTATCAAGACACCGCTGCCTATTGGGAGGCGGCGCGGGAGCACCGCTTTATCATCCAAAAATGTAACAACTGCGGTGAGTACCAGTTTTATCCCCGCGGTGTTTGCAGCCATTGCCTCTCCTCCGATTTGGCGTGGCAGGATGCCTCGGGCCGGGGCGAAGTCTATTCCTTCTCTATCAATTATCGTGCGCCCCATCCGGGCTTTGCCGATAAAACGCCCTTTGTTCTGGCCCTGGTTACTCTGGCGGAAGGGCCGCGCATGATGACCAATATCGTTGATTGCGATCCTGATACCGTGCAGATCGGTATGGCTGTCACTGTGACCTTTGATGACGTGACGGAAGAGATAACGTTGCCGAAATTCCGACCGGCTTATACCAAGGTGCGGTAATAGAGACCCATATAGATCGTTTCAGGCGTGCGCCGGGTAGGAATGGAAGCGCAGGCGGTACTGGTACCTTCAAGCTTTCATGACGCCGCCGGCGCGCTCCTGAAACGACCGAATTCGGCGTTTTACGAAGGCTTTCGGCGGTGTCGCGCGCTGCTTGTGGTACCAGGCACCACGGCGCAACACGCTCCTACCCGAAAACCTTCGTAAAGCGTCTATATGGGTCTCTATTACCGCACCTTGGTATTAATTAAGGCTGCGGCTTAGCTTGGCCTTCAGGCTGGCAAGATGTTGGTCGTGGGTGGGATTGGGATTGCGGGAGTGAAAATCATCAATGCGCCCAAGGGCTGATTTGATGCTGCCGACGGACGCTTCCAATAACGCCAGTTCCGTCAGTGTTTCCACATTACGCGGTATAAGCAGGGCTATGGTCTGCAATATTTCGATGCCGCGGTCCCGGTTACCCTCGTTCAACGCCCTGATCTTGATATTGTTTTGCAGTCGAACAAGAATTTCGCGGTCGGATACGGGGCGGATAAGATCAGCCTGTTGAGGCATTTGCTGGCCATGCAGGCGCATAAATATCTTTTGCATATCCCCCCCGCTCACCCGCCGCGCCTCATCGAACGGATCTATGAAGGCATATTCGCCGGCGCTACCCAGGCGAAGTAGGAAATGTCCGGGAAAATTCAGGCCCGATACCTCCCATCCCACGGCCCGCCCCGCATGAATGGCTAATATACCAAGTGCGACAGGTAGCCCTTTGCGGCGGTCCATGACCTGCATCAGATTGGCGTTCTGTGGGTCGTCATAGGTTTCCACATCGCCCTGATAAAGGTGCTGTCTGTAAAGGACATCGGACAGCACGGCTGCGCGATCAGCCAAGGTGTCGACATCTCGCGATGCGGCTTTCATGTCAGCGGCGATAAGGTCAAGTTGATCGCGATAGTCGGCAATGTTGTTCTCGGGCAAGTCCAGGGCGGCCAACAGCAAAGCGGCTTCGCCAATGTCAAAGGCGTCCGTGTCCTGGGCCCCGATGGCTTCCACGCGCGCCAGTATGTCTGATTTATTGAACGTCATCGTTGGAAACTTTCGGGCCTACTCGTGAATTTTGCCCTTGAAGGTATCCCGCGTGATGCCTTCAGCTTCGGGGTCAAAGCCAAGTTCTATTTGCACGCCGTTCGGGTCGTGGAAGAAGACCTGAATGACCCGTCCGCCCCCCGCCAGACGTTGGCTGTATTCGATGCCGTATTTTTCCAAGACCGTCATCTGGGCCTCATAACCCGATCCCCACATGGCGAAATGGTCGAAACCTTTGCCCATGCCCTCAGGGTTGGTCCGGGGTGGGCTGTTCGGGTCCAGGGGGGATATATGGACAACAGGCATGTCGCCCGTATACATCCAATAACCGGGGTTGGGAAACGGCGGGCGGAAGCCATCCTCCAGGCCCAGTATCTGGGCATAAAAGTCCCGTGTGTCTTCAAGGTTGGTGGCGCGAATATTGACGTGGTTCAAATGATATTCGGACATGCTGCTCTCTTCCTCAAATGAATTTTACCCAAGGCCCAGGCGTGCCGCTGTTTCCTCAACGAATTGTACCGCGCGCTCCGTCGGTCCACCCCGGCCTTTCGGCAGCAGCATTAACCGTTCGACCCCAAGGTCTTCGTAACGCTTGATGCTGTCTTTATCAACGGTGCCACGGGGCGTAACGGAAATCGATAGCTGTCCCAGGTGCGCCGGGCGCTCATTTTCCGTCTCTGCTGATCGAATGCCGGCGATAGACGCCGCAGCAGCCTCCAGATCCTGGTTAAAGCCGTACCAGCCGGAGCCGTGACGAACAGCCCGGCGATAAGCAGGTGCCGACATGCCGCCGATAATGATCGGCGGATGCGGCGTTTGCACTGGCGACGGCTTCGACTGTACGCCTGCAAAGGATGTGAACTTGCCTTTGAACACTGGTTTTTCCTGGGTCCATATGGCGCGCATGGCCTCGATATGATCATCAACACGGCCACCCCGTTCGCCGTAGGGAATGCCCAGGGCCTCAAACTCGCCTGCGATATAACCAACGCCCACCCCGACCAGCAAACGGCCCTGGCTCAGCACGTCGATACTGGCCAGTTCCTTGGCCAGGACCAATGGATTGCGCTGGGCCAGCAGGATGATGCCGGAGCCGAGCTTGATGCGCGAAGTGGCAGCGGCGGCAAATGAAAGTGCGGCCACCGTATCCAGCATGGGATGATCCGGCGCAATGGGTGAGGGCGGAACCTGTGGGTCGATGGCGATCACGTGCTCCCCGGTCCAGGCAGATTCAAAGCCGCATCGCTCAACCGCGCCAAGGATTTCCCGTATCGCCTCCGGCACCCCAAGGGGGCCCATGTTGAAACCAAAATAGCCGATTTTCATCTGTCTAGATCTTTCTCTGATTTAACCAAGACGCTCCTGCACAGGGGCGATGACTTCCGCGGCGTATCGCTCCAGGCCGCCGTCGATATCCTTCCTGAACTGCGCCGACGGCACGACGACCCGTGAAACGCCCAACTCCGCCATGCGCAGGGCGGAACCTACGGGATCGTCCGCATCCAGGCCGGTGGTGATCTGGATCTGGTTGGCATCGCGGCCCGCTTTTTCCGCTTCCGCGCGCACTGTGGCCAGCAATGGTGCCAGATCGCCGGACCAGCCCGTGGCGGGGAAATAGCCGTTACCCAGACGACCGGCCCGACGGGCTGCAACCTGGGTATTGCCGCCGACGACAATGGGCATGGGGCTTTGTATGGGTTTCGGGTTACAGCTCATGCCTTTAAAGTTGGCGAACTCACCGTCATAGCTGGCATCATCGGTTGCCCACAGGGCACGCATGGCGGCGATATATTCGTCCGACCGTTTGCCGCGCTTAGCAAACGGTACGCCGATGCCCTCGAACTCCTCCTCCAACCAGCCCACGCCGATGCCCAGCTCCATCCGCCCACCGGACATATAGTCCATGGTGGCCAATTGTTTTGCCAGGACCACCGGGTTCCGTTGCGGCAGCACCAGCACGCCTGTCATAAAGCGCAATGTCTTGGTGCAGGCCGCCGCGTGGGTCATCCAGACCAGCGGGTCCGGCAACAAAGTGCTGGGATCGCCCGGCAGCCGTCCCGTGGGGGAATAGGGATACTTTGAGGTATATTCCGTGGGCCAGACCACATGCTCCACCGTGACGGCAAAGGTAAAGCCAAATCGTTCCGCCGCCTGGCAGAACGTCGCCGCCCGGCCCGGTTGTGGGTAAACCGTGTTGACGAAATGGACGCCGAATTCCATGCTCATGTTCCTTCCTGAAGAGCAGTGTCATTTACCTTAGAATAGCCCGGTTGCCATCGCCCTGCGAACGGTTATCTTTGCGGTAACAGAGGGAGAGATAGATCATGGCAACTGTAGAGACGGAAACCCACGGGCAAATTCTGGTGATCAGGATGAACCGCCCCGAACGGCTGAACGCTCTGAACCATGAGATGCGCTGCGAGCTGGCGGATACCTGGAGCATGTTTCGCGAAAGCGCGGAATTGGAAGTGGCAATATTCACCGGTACCGGGCGCGGCTTTTGCGCTGGAGAGGATATGAAGGAATCCCTCGAGGATGGTGCGCCCGGTGGACGGCGACCGGCCCAGGCGGATCCCTTTATGGATGGTACATTGGAGAAGCCGGTTATCGCCGCCATCAACGGCTTTGCCATGGGTGGTGGCTTCATGCTGGTGGAAGGGACAGATTTACGCGTGGCGGTCGAGGACGCGGTGTTTGAAGTGTCGGAAGCCAAACGCTGGTTATTAGGTGGCTATAACCACGGGCATATCGCCAATCTGCCATATACGGTTGCCATGGAAATGGCCCTGGGCTATCGCTTCACGGCGCAACGGTTTTATGAAATCGGTTTTCTCAACAAGGTTGTAGCGGCGGATGACTTGCTGCCAACGGCGTTGCAGATGGCGGAGCATCTGTTGACCCTGCCGCCCGCATCCCGCGTCAACACGGTGCATATGATGCGGCAAATGCGACCGTCAATCGCGCCCAATATGGAGCGTCTGGCGGATGCCCTGCATAAACACGGTGCCAAAAGCGACAGGATGGAATCCCGCGCGGCATTCGCTGAGAAGCGTAAGCCAAACTTTATTGGTTGGGACGACCCGGAAGACCGCTATCGCCTGCCCACTTTGGACACGGTTTAGCCGCCTGACTATTGCGCGCCAGCGGCAACCAAACGGGCCACTATACTGATTTCGTTTTGCGCCTTGGCGCGTTGCAATGCAGTGATCCCTTGATCATCAGCGGCGTTGACGTTGGCTTGATGCGCAATCAATTCATCGACGATATCTTCGTGCCCATTCCAGGCGGCGCGCATCAAGGGGGTCAGACCGCTGTCATCCCGCACATCGACGGATACGAACTCCTGCAACAGAAACCGGGCGATTTCCGGATAACCATTGATGGCGGCCCACGATAATGCGGTGCGGCCACGGAAATCGGCGGCATCGATATCCACACCGGTATCCAGCAAGGTTTGCAGAACACCGTAATGACCGCGCCAGGCGGCAACGATCAAGGCAGTGCGCCCTGCTTCATTGATGCCATTGGCATCAACACCGGCGGCCAACGACGCTTTTATGATCTCCAGATCGCCTTGCGCGGCGGCTGCCAACAAAGCCGCTTCCTTCGAAGATAATTCAACCAGATCCATGTCGGGCATTTTGGCCCGCAGATCTTTTGCCCGTTTTCGGGCCTGTCCCAACTGGCTTTCATCCAGATGCGGGGCCAGCATGATTTTGGCTTGGGCGGCACCTCTGTTTTCGATGCTTGCGGCAATATAATAAAGCGCCTGGGCCTCGACCCTGTCTTCGGGCGTGCCAAGGCCGGCAAGATGCATCTCAGCCAGGCGCAACATGGCCGGTACGTTGCCTTGTTTGACCGCCTTCTTGAAATTTACAACGGCCTGTTTGTTGTCTCGCGCGGTGCCGCGACCCTCTGCCAGGGCGCGGGCGAGATTATACTGTGCCATAACGTAACCTTGATTGGCGGCCCGTTTGTAGCGCGTCACGGCGCGTTCCGCCGCGCGATGATGTCGATCATCACCGGTTGCTGTCTGGCGCAAATCTTCGCGAACAATGCGTGGTTCGTGGGTCCTGACGGCTCGGATCGCCGCAGCTGCCGCAGGCTTGACCGGTCGATCCAGGTAAGGCACCCGATGATGCACAGCCTGATGGGGGGTGGTCGGGCGAAATTCTTGTTTTTTTGGCCCCGCCAATAGGCCAGGTTTTTCGTGCTCAATCTGTTTCGGCACCGCCTTTTTTGGTTGTTTTTTCAGGGGCGCTTTTTTTGGTGCTGGTTCGATTTTTGCCAGGGTTTGATCCAAAACCACAGAGATTTCGATAGCCTTTGTCGATGGTTGGGCATCTTGCTCAAAGGAAGAACTGACGAGAAATGAGCCCAATAGAAACGCATGAATGACTACGCTTCCAAGTATGGCGCGCGACCATTCCGTGGAAATCGTACTTTGGCCGAATGGGCCAGTGCTATCCGCATGTGACATCGCGTTCGAACCCAGGTGTTTTGGCAGATTTTCTTTTCTGTACCAGCCCGCCGACATTGAAGTCCTGGGCGCAGGACGAAACTATTTCAGGGCGGCGCGCCTTGTGCGCAGGCGTTCCCGTATGGCGGCATGCGCCTCATCCGTGCCATCGTGGAAAGTGCCGAATGCCTTGTCCAACGGCGTCAGGCTGCCGCCGTAATTGCATTCGAAATACTTATGATGCAGGTAGTGGAAGTGATTGCCGCCGTCGAGATCGAAGTCCTTGGTGACCTTAAGCTTTTGAAAGCCGCTATGGCTCAACGCCGGTAAAAATGCTGCCAAGTGTATCTGGTACAGCGCGTTCACAGGATGCAGAGCCAACAGCCATTGCACGACAACGGTGGAGAAATACAGAATATGCTCCACCGGGTGCATGGACAGGCCCGACCAGGGGCCGATCTCCACATTATGGTGATGCAGGGCGTGAACAGGCTTGTAAAGCAGCTTTGTATGCAGAAGCCGGTGGCCAAAATAGAAATGCAGGGAATGGATTATCGGTGCCAGAAACAGCAACAGAACAAACCAACCCCAGAATAGGACCTGACTGCCGCCAAAATCAAAGAGGCCCAGATAGCCATTCGCGAAGCCCCAATAGGTTAGTACCTCATAGGCTGTCATGGTCGGAACGCCAAAGACCAGGGTGTGGAACATGTTGTCATGTACTTGATTTTTGAAACGGAAACGGCGGCTGCCGGTAGAGAGGGGTTGCGCATTGAACTTCAATTCATCGCCCTGGCCCTTGAAGACATAGAAATAGAGGTGCAGGCCGCCGAACAACACGGTCACAAACGCCACATTTCGCCCTAACAGCAGGCCGACCCACCACAACTCCAACGTCGCCATACTGGCAAGGTCCGGTGTCAGAAAGGCCCAGGTTAAAGCCGCGAAACCAAGCCAAAAAGCATTGTAAGGCCAAATGTAGCCGGGAAAGCCAAACAGCCATTTCAACGTCGCCGCCGGTCGCGGCGGCCAGGTATTGATAGGAGCCAAAGTGATGGCGTTCGCAGGGCGCCATTCGCCTCGCGCATTGCGATCATCAAATGCTGTATCGGTCATTTTCCGTATCCAACCCCCAACCCCAAGCCGCGACCTCATGAAGGCCGCAATAATGCCTGAACGGGTTCAATTTGCCAATATCCGATAATGTCTCTACTCGATTGGCGGAGATGACTTGGGGAAGCGGTGGGTCAGGCGTTCCTGGAATTCCTGGGTGCTGTTCGTGCGGGGGAAGGGCGTGTCCGGGATTGCCAAGCCCAGAAAATTACATAATGGTTCCCAGCCTTCAGCGACATCGAATTTCAGCAAACGGTCTTTAGGGACGCTTTCGGTAACCTCTTTGATATTCCGGCGATAGGCGGCCAGCACATGTTCCCGGTCTTCCAGGATATTTTCAAAGACCTTTGTGACGATCAGATCCCGGGACATGCGCCGCATGCGCAGACGATCCGGGTTCGTGACCTCATCATCGGTTCTGAGCATATTGGCAAGAATGGTTTTTGACATGCTTTGCCACCATGCTTCTTCATCCCGATAGGTCAGGATAACTTTGGCATCCCGATAATGTTCGCTCAACGGACGCCAAAAATAGGCGGCCGGCCAATCGACGCAGGATTGGTAGCCGGCCAGCATGTCGTCCCAATCCGCCGCCAAACCCCCATCTTGATTTTGCGCCGCATCGTACCAGGCATCGGCGTTTTCCGGGCGATTGATAACCTCCAGCATATGGTAGCACGGCCCCAGTCCCAGTTGTTCCAATGCCGCCTTAAGCGATAGTGTGCCCGTGCGCCCAAAGCCCGCGCCGATTACTTTGATTGTCATTACAGCTTCCTTGTTCCTTATTAGGGTCGATGCAGTTCCGGTAGAATTTGCGAGAAACTATTGCGTCCCCGTTTGAAACCATGCAGAGGCCGGGCGATGGTCGCGACCGCCTCCGCCCCGCTGTGGGCATCCCAGACCACCAGATCGGCAGGCTTGCCCACTTCGATGCCGTAGTCTTCCCGGCGCAGCAGACGGGCTGAGCGATTTGTCAGCATTTCGAATATTTCCGCCATCTCATCCTCGCCGCCCCGCTGGGCCACGTTGGCATATAGATTGGCGATGCGGATAAGAGAGCAATCACCAAACGGCGTAAACGGATTGAGGACATTGTTGGTGGAGAGGGAACAATTGACGCCGCAGGCCAACAGGGCATTGGCGTCCGCTACGCCACGCATGACGCTGTGGTCCTGATGCCGGCCCATGACAAACAGATCCGTTGCCGGCAGCACGGTGACCGCAACACCAGTGTTGGCAAGGCGCGCACCCAAATCCCGCAGCTGGTCAGGCGGCAGGCAGGAATATTTCGTGCCATGGCCCACCGCCACCCGGCCGCCCCAACCAAACTGTTCGGTCAATTCACAAACCAGATGAATGTCCATGTCATCAACGGTGGGGCCGACGTCCAGGTGAATGTCTACGTCCACATCAAATTTCCGGGCCAGTTCGAATATGCGCCGGATCTGGCCGCCATGATCCGGGTCATAGCCCGGTGCGCCACCGATCACTGTTGCGCCGTTTTTCAAGGCTGCGACCAGGTTGGCATCGGTCTCGGGTACATTGGTCAGGCCTTCCTGGGCAAAGACACAAAGCTCTATATCAATGGCCCAGCGGTAGTCTGCCGCCAGTTGCTTCAACGCCTCAAACCCGCGCAGGCCGCCGTTGGGGTCCAGCTCCACATGGGTGCGCATATGGGTGGTGCCGTTGACGACGCATTGTTCCACCGTTTCTTTGGCACGTGTATAGACGTCCTCCTGGCTGAAACCCGGCTTCACCGCCGATACACGGTGCATGTGATCCGTGCCCCGATCAGGCGCGGCTGTGCAGCGGTCCATGATTCGGGATTTGTCCAGATGGATGTGGCTTTCGATCAAACCGGGGGAGACCAGGCGTCCGCTCATCTCCCACTCATTGCCGTCTGCTGCCAAATTGGGCTCAATGGCCGCGATGGTGTCCCCTTGAACCGCAATGTCCATTAATGGTGTGTCAGCTGCCGTGCCCGCGATACGTGCTCCGCGCAGGATCAGATCGAACGCCATGGGTCTCCCCCTTTTTTTCTTATAGATGACGATGCCTCTACAATAGCTTAGCCTATCCGCGACGATCACCTAAGTAAGGAATTCCCCAACATGTCCGCTTATCCCAACCTTTTCTCGCCCCTGAAAATCGGAACGCGGGAAAGCCGCAACCGCGTTGCCGTACCCGCAACCCTGACGAATTTTGGCGTTGCCAACCGGATTACTGAAAAATGGGGCAACTACCTGATTGAGCGGGCCAGGGGCGGCGCTGGTTTGATCGTCTCGGAAATAATCGCCGTGGATCCGGAGGCCATTGCCCACGGGGCCGTTGTCACCGGCTTTGATGACAGCAACGACGGGGGCTTTACGACCGTTGCCAAAGATGTCCATGCCGCCGGTGCCCTGTTGGTGGGGCAGCTATGGCACCCGGGCCGGCAGCAACTATGGCATCCCACAAAGACACCCATGGGTGTCTCGGAACAGCCCGATGCGTTAAGCTGGACCGTGCCCCATGTGATGTCGGGCGAACAGGTTGGCCGGGTGGCCGCGGCCTATATTGCCACTGCGGCACGGTTGGCCCGGTGCGGTTTTGCAGGCGTCGAACTTCATGGTGCCCATGGCTATCTGATCGGGCAATTCCTCTCGCCGTGGTCCAATACCAGGGACGATCAATATGGTGGCGATATTGAAGGACGAACCCGCTTTGCCAGGGACATCGCGCAAGGCATTCGGGCAGCCTGTGGTGCTGACTTTATCGTCGGCCTGAAAATGCCGGGCGACGAAGGGGTCGCAGGCGGCATCGATGTAGATGAGGCGGCCTTGTTGACGGCGCGATTGTCGCAAACCGGTGACTTCGACTATTTCGCCTATGGCCAGGGTAATTTTTCCTTGTCCCTGGAAACCCATGTTCCTGATCTGCATTTCCGGCCCGGCCACTACATGGACATTCCAAAACGTATGCGGGCTGCCGCCAACGGCGTGCCGGTCATGGCCCTGGGCCGGATTGGGCAACCGGAACTGGCCGAACAAATCGTGACGGAAGGCTATGGCGATCTGGTTGGCATGTCCCGGGCCCATATTGCGGATGCCGCCTGGGCCCGAAAGGCAGCGGCAGGACGATCGGAGGACATTCGCCCCACGGTCTTTGATAACTGGGCCTGGGGTGAAATTCATGCTGGTAAGCCCCTGGCGGAACACCACAATCCATATGTGGGTTTGGCGGGGGAGGCGGACATCGAACTGACGCCTAGTGCGACCGCCAAGACAATCGCCGTGGTTGGTGCCGGTCCCGGTGGCTTGGAAGCTGCCTGGATCGCTGCCGCGCGTGGGCACCAAGTGACGTTGTTCGGTGCGGGGGCGGATGTGGGTGGTAAATTGCGCCTGGATGGCACCCTGCCCGGACGGTCTGAGATGCATAAGATCATCGACTATCAAAAACGCATGGCGGAACGTCATGGCGTGAATTTCGTACTAGGGAAAAATGCCAGTGCTGAAGACGTCTTGGCGATTGAGCCTGATGCGGTGGTCCTGGCCACGGGGGCCGGTCTGCGCCGTCCCGCGAACCTTTCAGCCAGCGCCGATCCGGTCGTCGACGGCATGGCCTATATTCGCGAACATGCCGGGCAATCGGAAGCGCGGAAAGGTACTGTGCTGCTGTTCGATCAGGATCATGGGGTTACGGTTTACGGCCTGGCGGACCTGTTGGCGGAACAATTTGAGAAGGTCATTTTGGTCACGCCACGGACAGCTATTGGACAGAACGTGAATTATTGCAGTGCTATCGGCGTGCATCGTCGCTTGCACCAGGGGGGCGTGGAAATCCTGCCCGCCCATGACCTGATCGATTATCGCGATGGTGCTGTGGTCTTGCGCAATGTCTTCACGGAAGGCAAGAAAACTCTGCCCGATATCATGCAGGTCATCTATGCCACCCCACGCTTGGCCAATGATGTCTTGGCGGATAGCTTTGGCAATGTCCCGGTGCATGCCATCGGTGATTGCCTATCGCCCCGCAACCTGATGGCAGCAATTCATGGCGGCCATATTGTTGGCACGACGCTATAGCGTGCCAGAGCATTTCCGACTAGGAAATGCGCCGACTCTTAAGAATCGAGCAATTGTTCCAATCACATCGAATAGCAAAGCGATTCTCTTTAGACCGGAATTGCTCTAG
>JABJKS010000025.1 GCA_018660265.1 Rhodospirillaceae bacterium
AGTCTGCCCAAAGACAGCCAAACCCATCCAAATCCATCAGAAAAACCGCAAAACCAACACTGAAATCCAAAGCCCACCGCATCCCGAGGCCAAAAACCTCGACAAACCAAAATAGCTAGGCCTTTTTCAGCAGACTGCTAGACATCATTTTCGACCATCCAGCACGTCCCGCACCCGGCGGGCCAGGGCTGGGGTCTGATACGGCTTATTCATCAATGCCGCATCATCCGCCAGCCTGCCGCGACGATTGAGCACTTCCCGGGTATAGCCCGACGAATACAGCACGCCGGCGGCTGGATAGTGTTGGCGGAAGGCGGTGGCGACATCGTGCCCGTTCATCCCGCGAGGCAGGATCATGTCGGTCAACAACAAATCAATCGCACTGGACGCCGCCATAACCTCGAGCGCCGCCGGGCCGTCCGTCGCCTCCAGAACTGTGTAGCCAAGGCGGCCGAGGATGGTCACAAGATAGCTCAGCACATCCCTGTCATCCTCGACCACAAGGATGGTTTCATCACCCGTCGGGATGCCTAGTGAGCCTACCTCGGCGGTGCTTTCGGCCTTTTCCGCCGCATTCTCTTTGGGCAGGTAAATTCTTACTGTCGTGCCTTCGCCTTCTTCGCTGTAGATTGAAGCCTGGCCGCCCGATTGCTGGGCAAAGCCGAATACCATACTGAGACCCAAACCACTGCCTTCACCGACATCCTTGGTCGTAAAAAACGGATCGAACACCCGTGCGCGCACATCTTCCGGCATCCCGGCACCATCGTCGCTGACGGTGACCGTGACGTAATCGCCGGGCACCAGATCGTCAAATTCCGATGCGTAGTCTTCGCCCAGAACCCGGTTGGCTGTCTCAATGATCAAATGCCCGCCCTTTGGCATGGCATCGCGGGCATTAATTGCCAGGTTCAAAAGGGCATTTTCAAGCTGCCCGGCATCGACCACGGTTGTCCAAAGGTCGTCCGCCGGCTTTATCTCGATGGTAATGTCCTCGCCAATCGTACTCTGGGCCAATTGGCAAAAATGCGGCAGTATCTCGTTGATCCGGGTTGTCTTGGCGGACAGATCCTGTTGCCGCGAGAATGCCAGCAGGCGATGGGTCAATTCCGCGCCTCGGAGCGTCGCCCGAAGGGAGGTCGCGAGGCACTCTTTATCGAATTCATCGTTAATGTCGCTACTATCTTGAAGCAAGCTGAGATTGCCGACAATCACGGCCAGAATGTTGTTGAAATCATGCGCGATGCCGCCGGTCAATTGGCCGACTGCTTCCATCTTCTGGGCCTGGCGTAGCTGTTCCTCCATCGACAATAGCTCGGTGATGTCGGTATAGCTGCTGAACGTTGCCGCCTCACCCTGAAAATCGATCAGCTCCGCCGAGATCAGCATCCAGCGCAAGTTTCCGTCTGATGTCTTGAATTGAGCCTTGAAGTCCTGCAGCTTGCCTTCCCGGTTCAGTTCCTCCAAAAAAGCCGTTCGCTGCGCGGGGTCGGCCCACATCCCGGTGGATGTCTGGCCAACCAGCTGCTCCTGGCTCCAACCCAAGAAATCGAGCGTAGCTTGGTTACCGTAGAGGATTTGAGCATCGGACAATCGACGGATCACCGTCGGCGTCGGCGTCGCTTCGGCCAGGGTGCGGAACCGGCTTTCGCTCTCACCCAACGCCTGCTCAAACTGCTTGCGCTCGGTGATATTCCGCACGATGCCTTCCACACCCGCGACATTACCCTGGTCATCGTGATGGTAGCGTGCGCTGGTGGAGGCCCAGACTTCGCTGCCTGATTTCGTGCGGATCCGCGCCTCGAAGCCGTTGATTTGGCCATGACCATCGGCAAGTTGACGAAGGAAGTCTTCCCGATCATTCGGGTCGACGTAATATTCGGCCAATCGTTGCCCCATTAGCTCGTCCGGGTGGTAGCCAGATAATTCAACTACTGAGGGAGAAATCATCGTCATCCTGCCATCGCCGTCGGTTCTATAGAAAGTATCCGCCAGGTTATCAAGTATGGCGCGCATCTCACGCTCGGACGCTACAAGTTTATCAACGGCCCGCGCGCGTTCTTGCTCAATGGTCAGTTGATGGTGGAAGTCCGCTCGAAGCTTACCGGACCACCAGCGGCTGGCAAAAAATCCAACGGTATTCATGCCTGCGCTTATCAGGGTCGGCATCAACAGTGATTGGTATGCGGGGAATTTGGCATAATGACAGGCAATGATGAAGGCGATGAACATGACCGCGCCATTGAACAGACGGAAACCGGCGCGATTGCGGAATATCATGTAGATGAAGACAAGCAGGCCCAGGTGATTAATGATGAATATGTCAAAGTTCCGACCGTAAATGACCAGCGCAAAATGCGCTGTCACCGTAAATCCAACCATGGCGGCGGCAATTGCGGTCTGCAAAGCCCTGTAATAGGTCGAAGGTAAAAAGGTAATGAGGATCACCCCGGCGAACAGCAATATAGCGACGACACGGAAGACTACGACAAGGCGAAGATGTTCGCTTGAGGCGGTTGTCTGAAGGTCGCCCTGCAAGACAATAAGGCCCAACAGCAAGACGCCGAGGAACAGCGCGGCATACCGCGTCAGCATCGACCAGAGGGGCCAGGTTTCCGACCAATATTGCCGTTCTACGTTCGGATCGGCGAATTCCCCTGACCAAAAAGGTCTACGGTAGCTGGTATCTTCGGTAATCATCATCGGGCCTCGGGAGAAAACATGAACTGCCAGCGCAGGTCTACTGGAACGGGTCGGCGGTGGAGGTTCAATTTAGACAACCGTAATACACGCTGTAGCCCGATTAATCCATTCCAGTGATGTCCTGCATGCGCTTGCAGTCGCGTGTGCCCAAGCCTCGCGCGTTATAGCCGTTCAGACAGCTTGTGGTGGTGTTGCCGCGCGGGTTGCGAGACGCCACATCAGGCGTTCGTCGGGGAAATAGTCTGACACGGGATAGTGCAGGCAATGGGTATTCTCCCACACGACAACGGTGTTCAATTCCCAGGTTAGGCGGAAATGATACTCGGGGCGCTGTGCATGCGCGTACAAAGACGCGAGCAGTGCATCGCCTTCCGGGTTTTCCATGCCTGTAATATTGTGGCAGAAAATGGGCACGTTGACGAACAGGTATTCACGCCCGTTGTCGGGGTTGCGGCATACCAGCGGATGACGAATTGGATCACCTTCGGTCATCGCCTTGTATTCCTCGGGCGTGAAGCGGGCCTTGCCATTTTGCGTCGGCGATACTTGGTGGTTGGTTTGCAAACCGGAAATGCGCTGTTTGGTTTCCTCATCCAAACCTGCATACGCCGCTTCCAGGTTGGTGAATAACGTGTCACCGCCGCAGGGGGGGAGTTGCTGTGCCGACAAACTCAGATGGGGGGTCGGATTTTCGCGGAACGAATAGTCCATGTGCCAATAATTGATGTACTGCTTTTCCTTCGGTCGAATATGCAGAATACACAGTTCTGTCGGATGCCCTTCATGTGGAACCAGGTCATCTTGTACGACCTCACCAAAGATATTCATGAAGCGCACATATTGAGGCGACGTGATCGGCTGATCGCGAAACACCAGGACCTTACGGTCGATGAGTGCGTCGCGTAGAGCACCGGCATCGGCCTCGTTGACATTGGCAAGATCGATCCCGCTTACCTGCATACCAATCGCCGGTGTAATGGCTTTCATGTCCATCGCTACGCGCTCCTATAGAGGTAACCTAATAAGGCTCAATGGCTGCCGCCGGATGACTTGACGGATACGTTGTACGATCAGCACGGCGAGCCTCATGAACCACGGTACGCTGAGCCTAATGCACCGCCCGCCCTTGGTCCAGAGGCGGTGGTCATTGGCCAGTGTCGGCGGTCTATTCGGCGACAACATGAGGCAGCTATGTCGTTATGGATAGGGGCGCTTCGTGCGATGATTTCATATGAAACATAAGGCCGCCAAGCACCATGTTGACTGTACTATCATCCTCGGACAACGGTAGATTTAGGGTTTCATAGAGATAGAAGTTTTTGTCTGGATAGAAAGCTTCCCCGTGGGTGCGAAGAGGCGCTTTGTTGTCAATAATCCATTGAAAACTTTCGTAGATATTTCCCAATAGATCAGGTGGATAAATTTCGTCGTAATATTTACCGGTCGAATCCCGGGACATGACTTCAGTGATTTTGGTGCCGATCAAGCGATAGCGCAATCGAAGCGGATCATGCTCTACATCAATCAATACGATATTGCCGAGTTGCGCGCGTAGTTCAATTGGGTCGATATCATTGCGGCGCGGCATGCGCCGAGAGCCGCGCTTTGTCTGCCAGTATTGGTAGATTGCCATCAAATTATCGTCATGGCAGCGGAGATCAGGATCCAAACCAACCCAAAAATCCGGCGAAAATTTTGATGAACTGATTTCCGTCATTGGTCCTTCACCTCTGTAGCAAACCACAAGCCGACCCTGAACTACGCAGCCAATCGTTCTATCGGCAAGGTGACAATGACCGTCGTACCTTTATCGACTTCGCTATCGATCCTCATTTTGCCACCATGTAATGCTACCAGGGAAGCACTGAGGGCCAACCCGAGGCCCGTACCGCCCTCCGATTTTGTGAGATAACCATCCACCTGGTGAAACGGTCGCATCACTAAGGGTAGTTGATCACCGGGAATTCCACAGCCGGTGTCAGAGACCGCAATTTCAACTGCACCGTCTCTATCGAACTTAACACCCACATTAACATTGCCGGCGGGAGGCGTGAATTTAATGGCATTAGACAATAGATTGAGTAAAATTTGCTTTAGGGCACCATCATCTGCCAGGACAGTCGGCAAGTCGGGTGCCAGGTTGACATCCAACGCTATACCTTTTTCGTCTGCCCGTGGCCCGATAAATTGTTTGACCGATCCGATGACGGTGGGTAGGGAAATCTCACCTTCGCGAAGGTCGAAATTGCCCGACTCAACATTAGACAGATCTAACACGTCATTGATGATGTCGAGTAAATGCGCGCCACTATCGTGGATATGGGCGCTGTATTCGTTGTATCGCTCGTCGCCCAACGGGCCAAAGGCCTCGCCCTTCATCAACTCTGAAAATCCTATTATAGCGTTCAATGGGGTGCGTAATTCATGGCTCATATTAGCCAGGAATTCTGTCTTCGAACGGTCAGCAATTTGCGCCTGCTGCATGGCCGCAAATTGCTGCATCTGACTTTGGCGCAAACTATTGAGGCCATACCAGCCAAGCCAACCGACGGAGATGATGACCGCAAGGAAACCGGGTAAAATGACCTCCATTACATACTTACTGGGCAGATCAATTTCCCAGGCCAGCGCGCCAAAACGTTCGCCTTCCATGATCTGTAGGGGCAACCTACTGGACGGATCATCGGACCGCACGAAACGAAGGTCCTGCAACCCGAAATCCTCAGCTATTTTTTCTAACAAAGCGCTTCCCAATGGACGCATTACGGCTACCACAAATGCGTTCGATGGCGTAACTGCGGCTTTTGCCAAAAGCGCGTCTGAATGGGGATGAATGACGCGGGCGGTGGCGATATAGAACTGTCGGTCCATCTTGACGAGACCGGCCGCCGCCTCGAACTCGCCATCAATCGAATGTCTGGCCGTTTTGATCAGCTTGCTGATGCCATCCTTGAAATAGTCTGCTGTATCCAATTGTGATGGGTTTTCGAATATCTCCGAATTGCGCATGTGACGCAGGATTTTATTGTGTGAATTGACGACGAAAGTCGTCGTAATTCCAAAAGTGTCCCCTAGATATTCACCGTCAGCGAAGTTCTCGTCAAACCAACTGGGATCAAATTTTTCGACAGTTTTCAGATAAGCCTCATCCCAATAAGTATAATCAGTAATTATTTTTTGCAGGGTGCTCAACTGAACCTTCAGGGCCGTACCAGCAAGATGGCGGGAATTTTCCAGGGCGATCTTGTCCTGGCTATAGCCAGACCAAAACAACGACGCCATCGTCAAAACGAGGCTAAGGCCCAACAATCCGGCGAGCAAAATCAACTGGCTTCTTATGCCGTGGCGCGGAACCGGGAGGCCATCTTTTTGAGGTAAAGGTACTGCCGCCAGGCGACTGTCTTCCCTCGTGTATGTGGACAAATCAGACATCCTATATTCTCAACTACCCGCAGAACTTACTTCTAGGCAAAACCCAATGCGTAAACCTTTCTCAGAGGGGTAGCTCTCAATGACCATATTCATACTAATTAATTTAGAAAACATTATTAAGTTACAATTTAGTTGCAATTATCGCAAAAAATTGTTGATAGAGGATTATGGATTGGTCGAATTGTCGCTTCTTATTGGCATTTTTGTTTCATTGGGCGGCTCCAGGTCCATTTCCGCCCATAGGCTTTCAGTGAGGCCTGCTGCAATTTGGCACCAAGGTAGGCCGTTATTTGTCAGAAAATCCGGCATGTGTTAGCCATATTTGAGCGACGAAAGGAAAATGAATGACCAATCACGTGACCTCGAAACCGTTTGCAGTTACGGCCGAAAATGTACCGCCGCGCAGCAAGCCATCAAATTATCCGGAGCCGTTTTTCACCCGCATGGAAAAGCGAGAAAAACGACAGCTAGGTGATGTATTTGGCCTAACGAGCTTCGGAGTGAATCTGACAAAACTGTCTCCCGGCGGCGAGTCAGCCTTGCTGCATCGGCACAGCAAACAAGAGGAGTTCATTTTCATAATGGCGGGCGAACCGACGCTAGTCACCGACACGGACGAAATCCGGCTATGTCCAGGAATGTGTGCCGGGTTTCCGGCGCAGGGCGTTGCACATCAACTGGTCAATCGAACCGACGAAGACGTCACATACCTTGAGATTGGGGATCGCGTGAATGGCGATGAAGGCAGTTATCCGAACGATGACATCCAGGCCGTGCAAGGGGCCGATGGCGGGTGGATATTTACGCATAAAGACGGCCAACCATATTGAACTGAAAATACGGCTTGCTCGGGCTTTTCGAAAAAGACGACCATGGCCGATGGACCATCCCCGCACCCATGGCGAGGCGCGCTGATCAATCAGGGCGCAAATGCAGGGCGCAAACCCATGGCGGAGCGTGCTATGCTTCCCCAACAGGCAGCGCTTCATCGTTATAACAGGCAAAGGAAACAAACGTGGCAGACAAAATTAGGGTCGGAATAGTCGGTGCAACCGTTACACCAGGCGGCAGTGGCTGGGGTGCCAACGCCCATGTGCCTGCGTTACAAGCGTTGTCTGACTATGAACTCAAGGCCGTTTGTACCGCGCACGAGGACACCGCGAAAGCCTCGGCAGAGGCCTTCGGTGCAGAGCTTGCCTTTCACGATATGAATGAAATGGTCGCGCATCCCGATGTTGACGTCATCGCCGTCGTTGTTCGCGTGCCCCTGCACAAACAGTTGGTCATGGCCGCTATTAAGGCTAACAAGCCCGTGTGTTGCGAATGGCCCCTGGGGGCCCATCTGGCTGAAGCGACGGAAATGGCGAACGCTGCCAAGGCGGCCGGATTGCCGACTTTGGTTGGCCTACAGGCGCAAAGCGACCCCGCCGTGATGTATGCCCGTGACCTTGTGGCCAACGGCGATATCGGCGACATCGTTACCGTTAACTTAAAGGTCATGGTCGGTGCCATCACCGAACGCGGGGATGGCCGCATCTGGCAGGGGATACGCGCCAATGGCGCCAACCCCATGACCATTCCCGGTGGACATTCCATAGATGCCCTGTGTTACATCCTGGGAGAATTCGCCGAAGTCAGCGCACGGGTAACAACGCGTATCGACATGTGGAAGCACGCCGTAACGGGGGAAGACTTTCCCGTAGATGCACCCGACACCGTCACCGCCGCAGGTCTCCTTAAATGCGGCGTCGAGGTATCCTACCAAGTGGCCAGCGTCCCGTATAATGCAAGTGGTACGCGGATGGAGATTTATGGCCGCAAAGGGACCCTGGTGCTGACCTCCAAATCCGTCAATATTGGGCCTAGTCAGCTCCACCTCGGCATCGGTAGTGACACAATGGCGGAGATATCCCCGCCTGACAGCTACCGCCTAATTCCAGCAGATATGGCTGCCGGCCCGGGCAGAAACGTCGGGCAGGCATACGCCCGCTTTGCCAAAGCCATACAATCCGGGACCGCAGGCTCGCCTGATTTCAACGATGCTGTTGTTCGCCATGCGTTGATTGACGCCATGGAGCGCTCTCATAACGAAGGCAAGGTCATCAAGTTGACGAACTGAGAAAAGCCAAAGCATTGCCCGGAAACGCGCTAATTGGATACCGCACCGTCTTCGATCGCTTGCAGGTCAAAGGCGGCGGCCATCAGGGCTTTGGTGTAGGCGGTTTGCGGGTCGTCAAAAATCTGTGCGGCTTTGCCCTGTTCCATAACCTTGCCGTTGCGCAGGACGATAACTTCATCAGCCAGGGCGCGGACGACTTTCAGATCGTGGGAAATGAAAAGGTAGGCCAGGCGATGGCGCTGTTGCAGATCCCGCAACAAATCAACGATCTGCGCCTGTACGGAAACATCCAGGGCTGAGGTCGGCTCGTCCAGCACGACAAACTGCGGTTGCAGGACCATGGCGCGGGCAATGGCGACGCGTTGGCGCTGGCCACCGGAAAATTCGTGGGGGAAACGGTCCATGGCACTCGGTTCCAGGCCAACCTCCTCCAACGTGCGGGCGATCAGGGTCCGGCGTTCGTCATAATTGCCGCCCTCTCCATGGACCAACAGGCCTTCCTCGATAATTTGGGCGATGGACATGCGTGGGCTCAGCGATGAAAACGGATCCTGGAAAACAATTTGCATTTGCCGGCGCAAGGGACGCATGGCTTTGCCGTTGAGGCCCTCAATACCCTGGCCATGGAAATTGATCGCGCCCTGGCTGGAGATCAGGCGCAATAGTGCCAGGCCCAACGTCGTCTTGCCGGAGCCGCTTTCCCCCACCACGCCCACCGTGTGGCCTTCGCGTACCTCCAACGTGATCTCGTCCACCGCGCGGACGTAATCGACGGTACGACGAAAGACGCCTGCCTTGATGGGGAACCACACCCGCAGGTTTTCCGCCGTCATCACCGTGGCCGCATCGTCGGGAGGGGAGGCAGGTTTGCCGCCTGGTTGGGCCGACAGCAAATGTTTGGTATAGGCGTGTTGCGGGCGTTCAAAAATATCTTCCGTCGCCGCCTGTTCGACAATCTCGCCCGCCGTCATCACCGCCACACGATTGGCCATATGGCGGACCACGCCAAGGTCATGGGTGATCAGCAACATGGCCATGCCCAACTTGGCCTGAAGCTCCTGCAGCAAAACCAGGATCTGCGCCTGGATGGTCACATCCAGGGCCGTGGTCGGCTCATCCGCGATCAGGATTTCCGGTTCGTTTGCCAACGCCATCGCGATCATCACGCGCTGGCGCTGCCCACCCGATAGTTGATGGGGATAGGCGTTCAGGCGCTTTTCAGGCTCCTGAATGCCAACCAGATGCAGCAGTTCCAAAATACGCTCCCGCGCCTGGGTCGGGTTCATATTTTTGTGCAGGGATAGAACCTCGCCCACCTGTCGCTCTACTACGTGCAGGGGGTTCAGGGCCGTCATGGGTTCCTGAAAAATCATGGAGATATTGTTGCCCCTGGCCACATGCAGGGTTGCCTCATCCGCGCCCAACAGCTCCTGCCCCCGATAGAGAATAGAGCCGGAGGGGTGGGAGGCGGATGCGTAGGGCAGCAATTGCAGGACCGACAGTGCCGTGACGGATTTGCCGGAGCCGCTTTCCCCCACCAGGGCCAGGGTTTCGCCGCTGTGTAAGTCGAACGAGACGTTCTTGACCGCATGGCTGTAGCCGCCTTCGACCCGAAAGTCGACGGATAGGTCTTTCACCTCTAGCAAGGGAGAACTCATGTCGTCTCCTCAGCTGCTATGGGCCCGGCGGCGGCACCCTTGCGAGGGTCGAAGGCATCGCGCACAGCTTCAAAGATGAAGATCAACAAGGTCAGCATGATGGACAGCATGACAAAGGCGGTGATGCCCAACCAGGGGGCTTGCAGGTTAGCCTTGCCCTGTTGCAACATCTCACCCAATGAGGGGGAGCCCGGCGGCAGGCCGAAGCCAAGGAAATCCAGGGCCGTCAACGTGGTGATGGAGCCGGAAAGAATGAAGGGCAGGAACGTCAGCGAAGCCACCATGGCATTGGGTAAAACATGGCGGTACATAATCATGGCATCCGATAGACCCAGGGCCCGGGCCGCGCGGACATAGTCGAAGTTGCGGGCGCGCAGGAACTCCGCCCGCACCACCCCCACCAGGCTCATCCAGGAAAACAGCAGCATGATGCCCAACAGCCACCAAAAATTCGGCTCGATAAAGCTGGCCAGGATGATCAGCAGATACAATGTGGGCAGGCCCGACCAAACCTCGATAAAGCGTTGGAACAGCAAATCCGTCCAGCCGCCGAAATAGCCCTGCACCGCGCCTGCCATAACACCAACGATGGAGGAAAAGATGGTCAGGACAAGGCCGAACAGGACGGATATGCGAAAGCCATAGATCAGGCGCGCGGTGACATCCCGGCCCTGATCGTCCGTGCCCAACCAATTATCGCCTGACGGTGGGGCCGGGGCGGGCACCGGCAGATCATAGTTGATGGTGCGATAGCTATAGCGGATGGGCGGCCAGATGATCCAGCCGGCACCTTCCTTGATGATCAGTTCTTCGACAAAGGGGTCGCGATAATCCGCCTCCGTCTCGAACTCTCCACCAAATGTCGTCTCGGGGTAGGTAAACAGGACAGGGGCGTAGATTGCCCCCTGATAGCCCAGCAACAGCGGCTTATCGTTGGCGATGAATTCCGCGAATAGGCAGGCCACGAACAGGGCCAGGAAGATCCACATGGACCAATAGCCCCGTTTGTTGGCCTTGAAATTGCGCAGACGACGCCGGGTCAAGGGCGTCATGGGCCGTCCCATGAAGGTTTCCTGGCCCCCATTTTTTTGCCTGGCCGCCCTAGACATCACGGCTCTCAAAATCAATGCGCGGATCGATGATCATGTACATTAGATCACCGATCAGATTGAGGATCAGACCCATCAGGGTGAAGACGTACAAGGTGCCCATGACGACGGGATAGTCCCGGTTCAATGCGGCCTCAAAACCCAACAGGCCCAGACCGTCGAGAGAGAAAATCACCTCGATCAATAGAGAGCCGGTGAACAGAACCCCGATAAAGGCAGAGGGGAAACCCGCCACTACGATCAGCATGGCATTGCGAAAGACGTGACCGTACAGCACCCGACTTTCGCTTAATCCCTTGGCCCGGGCCGTGACCACGTAGTGTTTATTGATCTCATCGAGAAAAGAATTCTTAGTCAACATAGTCAATGTCGCGAAACCGCCAATGGCCATTGCCGTGATGGGCAGGACCATATGCCAGAAATAGTCGGCAATCTTCGCAGGCCAGGACATATCATCCCAACCCTCGGATGTCAGTCCACGCAAGGGGAACAGATCCCAAAAGGAACCGCCCGCGAACAGCACGATCAACAACACCGCGAACAGAAAGCCGGGGATGGCATAGCCGACGATAATCACGGTGGAGGTCCAGATATCAAACCGGCTGCCGTCCCGCACCGCCTTGGCAATGCCCAGGGGAATACAGATCAGATAGGTCAACAATGTGGTCCAGATACCAAGCGAGATTGAAACCGGCATCTTATCGATCACCAGGCCGATGACCGGTTGGTCGCGAAAAAAGCTCTCGCCGAAATCAAACTGGATGTAGTTCCAGACCAGCAGGGAAAACCGCTCATACGCCGGTTTGTCCAAACCGAATTGCCGTTCCAGGTCCTTGATCAATTCCGGGTCCAGGCCCTGGGCGCCACGGTATTTTGATGATACGGCGGCATCGGCACCTTGGTTGCTCATCTGTTGTTCGCGGTTGACCTCTGCCCCGCCGCCGCCCGAGACGCGGGATGTGGCGTCCACGGCGGTGCCGGTCAATTGCGCGATAACCTGTTCCACGGGTCCGCCGGGCAGAAATTGCAAAACGACGAAGTTCAGCAGCATGATCCCGAACAGGGTCGGGATCATCAACAACAGGCGGCGGATGATATAGGCGACCATGGCTTACTTGCGACCCAGCTTGGCCGCTTTGCCCGTGTCCCACCACCAGGTATCGAGAACACCACGGGCGTACTTCGGCTTAATGGCGGGGCGTCCGAACAGATCCCAATAGGCGATGGTATGGGCCGCCTTGAACCATTGCGGCACCAGATTGTGGGTCCACATGATGACCCGGTCCAGGGCATGGGTGGCATGGCGCAGTTCTTTGCGGCTCTTCGCCTGGATGATCTTTTCGATCAAGCCATCCACGGCGGCGCTTTTCAGGCCGGTGTAATTGCGTCCGCCAGCCATGTCGGCGGTTTTGGAATTCCAGGCGCTGCGCAGGCTTAACCCTGGCGTCAGAGAGGATGAATTGCGGAATGTGGTGACATCAAAATCGAACTCCTGGATGCGCCGTTGATACTGCGCCGGTTCAACCAGGCGCAGGCGGGCGGTGATGCCCAGTTTTTCCAGGTTCCGCACATAGGGCATGATGATGCGTTCGAATGATTTGGAATAGGTCAGGAACTCCAACTCAAACGGGTCACCCTTGCCATTGACCAGCTTGCCGTCCTTGACGTGCCAGCCCGCCGCCTTCAACAGCCGTTTCGCCTGGCGCAGCTGGCTGCGGATATTGCCGGAACCATTGGTCTTTGGGGCGCGATAGACGGGGCCGAAAACCTCTTCCGGCAGCTCGCCCCGCCAGGGTTCCAAAAGCGTCAGCTCGGCACCCTTGGGCGCGCCGGCGGCTTCCATATCGGAATTCTGAAAGATGCTGTAGGTCCGTTGATACAGGCCATAGAACAGGTTCTTGTTGGTCCATTCAAAATCAAAGACCAAACCGATGGCTTGTCGTACCCGGCGATCAGACAGTTTGGCCTGCCGGGTATTGAGGAAAAACGCCTGAAAGCCCGAGGGGCTGTGATCGCGCAGAGTTTCCTTGATCAGACGACCGTCCTTGACCGCAGGCACATTGTCATACTTCGTGGCCCAGTTGCGGGAGGTGAAATCTTCACGAAAATCCAGCTTGCCCGCGAATAATGCTTCCAGCCCAATATCCCGGTCCCGGTAATAATCCCAGGTTATGCGCTGAAAATTATAGCGCCCGCGATAGACCGCCAGATCCTTACCCCAATGATCTTCCGCCAGGGCATAGGTGATGGAACGCCCCGGATCGACCTTATCCACTTTGTAAGGCCCGCTGCCCATGGGCGGTGACAGGGTGGTCTTGGTGAAATCATGCTCCGTATACCAGGCTTTGGAGATCACCGGCATGGTGGCCACGGTGGCCGGTAGATCCCTGGTCAGAACACCCTTGGCGAAGTTGAAGCGGATTTCGCCGGGGCCCAGAATATCCGTCCCGGTCACGTCCTTGAACAGCACGCGATAGACCGGGTGGCCCTTGTTCTTCAATGTCGTGAACGAGAAGGCGACATCGTCGGCAGTGATTGTGCTGCCGTCGTGCCAGCGGGCTTCGGGCCGCAGGATAAAGGTGATGGACTGGCCGTCACCGGCAAGCTCCACCCCTCCGGCGATCAAGCCATAGAAAGAATCTTCTTCGTCCGCCGCACCGACCATCAGTGTTTCGAATGTCAGCAGGCGTCCATCGACCCCAAAGGGATTGCTACCCGCCGCCCAATGGCCCTTAAGTATGAAAGGGTTCAGGCTGTCGAAATTACCGTTGTACCAAAGCCGCAGGCGTCCGCCCTTTGGCGCGTCTGGGTTGACGTAATCGAAATGTGTAAAGTCCGGGCCGTATTTCAGGCTGCCCAGTACGGCGAAACCATGCTTGGGCTCAGCCGTTGCGCCGCCCGCCGCAGCGAACAGCAGAACCAGAATGAAGCAGATGCGAATCATGCGTTGATGATAGCAGATTACCGTGCCTACTTCCCGCCCTTCAACGACATCTGCAGGGCCTTGTCCTTGGCGTTATCAACCCACCAGGTGTCCGTGAAGCCCAGGCCGTATTTCGGTTTGATGGCGGGCCGGGCAAAGCGGTTCCAATAAGCGATGCGATAGCTGTTGATATGCCAATTGGGAATGACGAAATGGTTCCACAACAAGACGCGATCCAGGGCCCGGGAGGCGGCGACCAATTCGTCCCGGCTGCCGGCAAAGATAATGTGGTCGATCAACTTGTCGATGGCCGGGTCCTTGATGCCGATATAGTTGCGGCTGCCGGGGCGGTCGGCGGCCTCCGCGCCCCAAAAATCACGTTGTTCGTTGCCCGGCGACAGGGACTGGCCCCAACCCGCGCCGATGATGTCAAAATCAAAATCCCGTAGGCGGTTGACGTATTGCGAGGTGTCCACCAATCGGATGTTAGCCGTGATGCCCAGGCGTTTCATGGATTGCTGCATGGGTGCGACGATCCGCTGAAAGGCCTGGCTGAGCAGCAGGAATTCGATTGTCATGACCTCGCCGGTCTTGCCATGGGTCAACTGGCCGTCTTTGATCGTCCAGCCCGCGGCGGTCAACAGCCGCTTGGCCTGGCGCAGCTGTGTCCGGGATTTTCCTGAGCCGTCTGTTTTCGGTGCCTGGAATGTTTTCGTAAAGACCTCGCCCGGGATCTGTCCCTTCAAGGGCTCCAGCAATTTTAATTCCAGTGGGCTTGGCAGGCCTGTTGAGGCCAATTCAGAGTTGGAGAAATAGCTTTGCGTGCGGGTGTATTGGCCAAAGAACAGGTTCTTGTTGGCCCATTCGAAATCAAAGGCCAGGGCCAGGGCCTGACGCACACGTGGATCCTGAAATTTGGCCCGGCGGGTGTTGAAGGCAAAGGACTGCATGCCCGTGGGGCTGCCGTTGGCCAGTGTTTCCTTGATAACATGACCCTTTTTTAGGGCCGGGAAGGTATAGGACGTGGCCCAGACCTTGGCCGTATTCTCCTGGCGGAAATCAAAGGCGTTTGCCTTGAACGCCTCCAATGCCACCGTTGGGTCGCGATAATATTCAAAGCGTAGGGTATCGAAATTGTGCCGGCCTTTGTTGACCGCCAAATCACGGCCCCAATAATCGCTGACCCGTTCGTAGGTAATGCTGCGGCCCGGATCGACTTTAACAATACGATAGGGGCCACTTCCCAAAGGTGCCGCCAACGTGGTCGCCTCAAATTCCTTGTCCTGCCAATAATGTTTCGGCAGCACGGGCAACTGCCCGATGATCAGGGGAAGTTCGCGGTTCTTGCGGCCCTTGAAGGTGAATTTGACCTTGTGCGGTGATAGCGCTTCCGCTTTGTCCACATTGGCATAATAGAAACGATAAAACGGCGCGCCCTTGGCCTTTAACAGATCCAGGCTGAAGACCACATCGTCCGCCGTAATCGGTTTGCCATCGTGCCAGCGGGCCGCCTTCCGCAGATCAAAAGTCACCGATGACAGATCGTCCGCCACCACGACACTTCTCACCAGCAGGCCATATTCCGCGAATGCTTCATCCCGGGCCGACTCCATCAGGGTGTCATAGATCAGGCCAAGACCAGCCGCCGCACTGCCCTTGATGGTGAAACCATTCAGGGTGTCATAGGTCCCCCGCGCCTCCATCCGCACGAGGCCACCTTTGGGCGCATCCGGATTGACGTATTCGAAGTGCTTGAAGTTGCTGGGATATTTCAACTCCCCAAACATGGACATGCCATGGCGGGCAGCACCATCCGCCAACGCCGGTAAGCTTAGAAACAGACAGCCCAATGTCAGCAAAAGGACGCGCATGGCCGGATCTCCAGACGATAATTTCAATAGGGCAGACGATGGCCGCTCAATGGGGCGATTTCAAGGCCTGATATCTGTCTTTCAGTCAGAATTTGGTGTATAAATAATTATCAAAAATTGATATAATGACGAATGCTGGATAAATGAAGGAATTTCGCGATGGCGCAAATGAACGTTTCTGTTCCCAGTCCCATGAAAGATTGGTGTGAAGACCAAGTCCGGGACGGGCGCTTTTCGACGACCAGTGACTACGTCCGCGATCTTATTCGCCGCGATCAGGATAGCAGGGTTGGCGCGAGAACCCTCCAATCAATGATTGATGAAGGAGTGGAGAGCGGAAAGAGCAGTCGAACCCTCGATGAAATTTTTGCCGAAGCACGATCGCGCGCCAATGCCTTAGCCTCAGATGAAGGTTGAATATTCTGCACAAGCCGATGCAGATATCATTGAAGGCTATCTTTATGGCTTTAAAAATTTTGGCATAGTTCAGGCTGAGAAATATGAACATGCCCTACGTCACGCAATCGGGATCATCGCGGATAATCCATATATTGCTGCGGAGCGCCCCGAATACAGCCCGCCCGTTCGCATACATCATCATGCAAGGCACTACATTATCCACCTAATCAACGACGACCATATTCTGATCGTTAGAATTTTACGCGATGAAATGGATTTGATGAAGCAATTGCGGGGGGACGCCTAACTCTGCAAAGCCTCCAACGCCTTTGCGTGCAATGTGGGATTGGCGGCGGCAATGGTTGTTTCTATGGCGATTTGGCCGTCAAAGCGTAAAGGCTTGCCGTCCCAATCCGTGACCACCCCGCCTGCGTTTTCGATCACCGGCACCAGGGCGGCGATGTCCCATTCGTTGAAGTTGGTTTCCGTCACAATATCCACAAAGCCCATGGCCAGCATGGCGAAGGCATAGCAATCGGTGCCGAAGCGGGTCAGCCGGGTGGCATCGGCCAGGCGTTCAAATGTGACCAGCTGATCGGGGCCGTACAGGCGGGGCGATGTTGTAAACAGGATCGCTTCGTCCAGGTTTTCCTTGGCGCTGGTTGTGATGGCCTTACCGTTCAGGGCGGCGCTGCCGTCCATGGCACCGATCCAACGTTCCCGGTTGATGGGTTGATCCATGACGCCCAACACGGGTTCGCCGTTGTGGGCCAGGGCGATCAGCGTGCCGAATAAGGGGATGCCGGTGATGAACAGCTTGGTGCCATCAATGGGATCGAGATACCAGCGCCAATCACCGGTGCCTTCTTTCGGGGGGAATTCCTCACCCAGGATGCCGTGGTCTGGACATTCCGCCTCAATGATGGCGCGCATGGCCCGCTCGGCTTCCCTGTCCGCGATGGTCACAGGGCTTTCATCGGCCTTGATCTCGATATCCAGATCGGCACGAAAATGGGGCCGGATGATTTCACCGGCGGCATCCGCCAGACGGTTTGCCAGGGCCAGGTAGCGCCCGGCCTCGTCCATTTTAGATATTACTCAGCAGGAAGTGCAGGCGCGGAATCGTGATTTTCCCGCAGATAGCTGATCAGATTAGCCCGATCAGTTGCTTTCGAAATGCCCTTGAAGGCCATCTTGGTGCCCGGCATGAAGCCTTTGGGATTGGCTAGGAAGGCATCCATATCCGCATAGGTCCAATCCCCGCCCATTTCCATCATGGCGGAAGAATATTTGAAGTTCGTGCCGCCGCCTTTGCCGCGCCCGATGACGCCATAAAGAACCGGCCCAACCTTGTGCTTGCCACCCTTATCAAAGCTGTGACAGGCCTTGCATTTCTTGGCCGTCTTCGCACCCTTGCCTGCATCAGCTGCGCCCAACAAGGCGGCAAGGCTGGGGCCTGTTGCCTCTTCCTTGGCATCCGCTTTCTCATCCGTGGCCGCTTCCTCACCATCACCGATCTCTATAGCGACCTTGGCGGGGATCGTCGGGTGTACAGCTGCCTTGCTGACTTCGTCGACCACCATGACCAAAAGGGCCGAGCCCAGGATGGCACCTAAAATCTTGTTCAATTCGTACATTTTCATGGCGATAACCCCGATTGAGCTTTGCTGCGAGCGTAGAGTGGTAGAACAACCTATCCCGAAGGGACGGCTCACCGTATAACATCGCGGTAGTCAATTGGCTAGACCGTCAGAGTTAATCCGGGAGGGTTCAAGAAAAACATGAAACAGCAGGCACTCGTGGTGATCCCGGCACGCATGGCCTCCGTCCGCCTGCCGAACAAGCCATTGGCGGATATTCACGGCGAGGCGATGATCGTGCATGTCTGGCGGCGCGCAGTGGAGGCGGATATCGGCCCCGTCGTCGTCGCCTGTGCCGAGGCTGAAATTGTCGGCGCAATAGAGGCTGTGGGCGGCAATGCCGTGCTGACCGACCCAGACCACCCGTCGGGCTCTGACCGGGTATGGGAGGCGGTGCAAAAATTCGATCCGGACGGCACCTATGACGCCATCATCAACTTGCAGGGTGATTTGCCGACCATGGAACCGGGGCAGATCCGCCTGACCCTCGAACTGCTAGGGGATGACGCGGTGGATATTTCCACCCTGGCTGCCGAGATTGTTGAGGATTACGAGCGTCAGGAGCCCAGTGTTGTGAAGGCTGTCATTTCCCTGGCGCCAGGGGCGCCGCGCTCTGGGGCACTAGGCAAACGCCAGGGCCGGGGGCTTTATTTCACGCGGGTTCCAGCCCCTTCGGGCGATGGTCCGCTGTTCCATCATATTGGCATTTATGGCTATCGCCGGGCCGCCTTGGCGCGATTTGTCGCCCTGCCGCCCGGTCATTTGGAAGTCCGCGAGAAATTAGAACAGTTGCGCGCGTTGGAGGACGGCATGGTGATCCAGGTCGGCCTCGTTGACAGGGTTCCCTTCGGTGTCGATACTCCCGCCGATCTGGATCGCGCGCGAACTGCGTTAGATCCCAAAAACGCAAATAACACAATTAGTTAAAGGCACATCAGCATGGCTGAAAACGACAACGATCCACGCATGAATGTGGCCTTTCAGGGAGAGTTGGGGGCTTATTCCCATCTCGCCTGTTGCGAGGGGTTGCCCGACTACACGCCGCTGCCGTGCCGTACCTTTGAAGACGCGTTCGCTGCTGTGGACGAAGGCCGGGCCGGGCGCGCCATGATCCCCATCGAAAATTCCCTGGCCGGCCGGGTGGCCGATATTCATCACCTGATCCCCACGTCGGAGCAATATATTGTGGCGGAACATTTTCAGGCCGTGAACCATCAATTGATGGCAATTAAGGGCGCGAAGATAGGTGACATCCGCGAAGTTCACAGCCATATCCATGCGCTGCCCCAATGCCGGAAGCTGATCAAGGAGCTGGGGATAGAGCCCGTGGTCCACGCGGACACTGCCGGTGCCTGTCAGATGATCGCTGAAAAAGGTGATAAAACCATGGCCGCTATTGGCTCCCCCCTGGCGGCGCAGATCTATGACCTGCAGATTTTGCGCAAGAATGTTCAGGATCTCAACAACAACGTCACCCGCTTTATTGTTTTGGCGCGGGAACGTATTACGCCGCACCCAAAAGATGGCGATGCCATGACGACCATGGTCTTTCAGGTCCGCAGTGTTCCCGCCTCGCTCTATAAAACGCTGGGCGGATTTGCCACGGCGAATATCAATATCACCAAGCTGGAAAGTTATATTGAGCCGGGCAGTTTCGAGCAGGCGCAGTTTTATGCGGATTTCGAAGGTCACCCGGAAGATCAGCGGGTCGCTTGGGCCTTGGAGGAGGCGCAGTTCTTTTGTACCCGCCTACAAATACTGGGCACCTATCCACGCAATCCTTTCCGCAACGACCCACGGGTGGATTACGAAGCGCCGCATGTAAAAGGCTAGGCTATGCGCTCTGCCCGCACCATCACGGTCATCGGCTGCCACGCCGAGGGTGAAGTGGGGCGCGTTATAACGGGCGGTGTCCTGCCGCCGCCTGGGCGTAATCTTTTCGAACAGCGGGAATATTTGCGCACGCAGGATGATGGTCTGCGCAAGTTTCTGTTGTACGAACCCAGGGGCGGGGCCTTTGTTCACGCCAATCTAATCGTACCGCCACAGACCGCAGGGGCGGATGCGGGCTTTATCATTATGGAGCCGACGGATTATCCCCCCATGTCCGGTTCCAACACCATCTGTGTCGCCACGGTATTGTTGGAGACAGGTATGGTCGCGATGACGGAGCCTGAAACGGTTTTGCGCCTGGATACACCCGGCGGCTTGGTTGAGGTGGTGGCCCGTTGCCATGAAGGGCGCTGCCAAAGTGTTCGCCTGCGCAACGTGCCGTGTTTTGTGGCCAGGCTGGATGCAAAGGTGGAAGTCACGGGCCTGGGCACAGTTGCTTGCGATATCGCTTATGGCGGTGCCTTCTTCGCCATTGTGGACGCACCTACGATGGGTTTCGCCATTGTTCCGGACGAGGCACGGGAGCTGGTGGAGATGGGGGAGCGGATTAAGGCAGCGGCGGTGGAACAATATCCGGTCAAACACCCTGAAAACTCGGACATTCACACCATAACCTTTACGCAATTTTCGGCACCTCTGGTGAAGGACAAGGATGACCGCACCGTGGGGCGCAACACGGTCGTGATCTCGCCGGGCAAATTGGATCGTTCCCCCTGTGGGACGGGCAGTTCGGCGCGCCTGGCCGTCCTGCATGCCCGTGGTCAGATTACCGGGGGCGAAACCCTGATCAGCCAATCCGTCCTGGGGACGGAGTTTCAGTGCCGGATTGAAGAAGCCGCCACGATGGCCGGTCAGCCGGCAATTATCCCCTCCATCCAGGGCCGGGCCTGGATTACCGGCAGCCATCAATATAGTCTGGATTCCGACGACCCCTTTCCCCACGGCTACACCCTGTCCGATACCTGGTATCGGGCCCTGGATTAGCGGCAACTCTGACAGCGATAATTAATGGAAGCCTGGATCTGGATACCGATTACCTTTTTGGCTGCGTTCATGCAGGCTGCCCGTACGGCGGGGCAGAAACATCTGACCAAGGATTTCTCCGCCGTTGGGGCCTCTTACGTACGGTTCCTCTGGGGTCTGCCGTTTGCGCTGGTTTATCTGTGGTATTTGCATCATTCAGGCGGCCACGATTTGTCTGCCGTCTTGCCTGTCATGGGGTGGACGTATTTTGTTTTTGCCGCCCTGACGGCAATCTCACAGATCGCGGCGACTGTATTGCTGGTATTTCTGTTTTCTCTGCGCAATTTTGCGATCGGTTCCACCTACGCCAGGACAGAGGCCTTGTTGACGGCCATCGTCGGTGCCGTGGTTTTTCACGAAGCCCTGGCCGGTGCCGGTTGGGTCGCAGTGGCCATGGGTGCCTTGGGCGTGATCATGATCAATCTGGCGCGGACCGGTGTTGCAGGTGAAACCTTCGTGCGCCGCCTATTCCAGCCCGCCGCCGGTGTTGGCCTGCTGGCTGGCCTGGGCTTTGCCGGCGCTTCGCTGTTTTTGCGTCAAGCCAGCTTGTCCCTGGGCCTAAGCGACTGGCTTTATTCTGCGGCGTTGACTTTGGCCTTGGTGCTGATCATTCAGACCGCGATCATGACCGGCTATGTTCTATTCCGGGCCCGGGATCAGATCGCGGCCATGGGTCCGAATTGGCGCGGTTGCCTGTTCGTCGGCATTACCTCAGTTATTGGATCAGCCGGCTGGTTCACCGCCATGACCATAGAACGCGCCGCCTACGTCAAGGCTCTGGGTCAGGTCGAACTGTTGTTCACCCTGGCGCTGTCCGTCCTGTTCTTCAAGGAACGTTCGACCCCGAAGGAATTACTGGGCATGGCCCTGGTGGCGGGCAGCATTATCGTCTTGCTGCTATACGGTTAATCCTTATTCAACATTCGTTGAGGCAACGCTGAAAGCGCCCTAACCCCCCTGCAGCTGGGACTAGAAATTCAATCCGCATGAGGCCGCAATTACAGCCGGCGAATTTTCCGGAATATTGGCGGGAAGCTGGGTCTCTATTACCGCACCTTGGTATAAGGTCAGTATTGTTGCAGAACTGATCACGTTGGAAGTGAAGGAGATTGACCCTCATGCTGTTAGCTGGGCTTTTGACAGACCATCCAATTTATCCAGGGTATGCCGCGATCAGTTTCCGTGCCCACCGGCAGACCGTAAAGCATTGAGGTGAAACTGGCATAATTGCCGTATTGGCCGGTCTCCACCAAATCGAGCTGTGCTTTTTTAGCCAATAATCTATAGCCGTCACGGCAAAACCGCCAATTATCGGGATCAAGATGCCCGTCGATGTAAGCGAAGGGACATTCCACGAAAAGGTAGCCGCCCGGCCGGAGCAGTTGCCCCAGGTTAATGATCATCTGGAACGGGTCATCACAATGTTCCAATACGCTCAGGCACAAAATCGTGTCGAGGCTCTCAGCCTCCATCGGTAGCGTTTCGGCGGAAAAATCACCTATTACGTCTACTTTTGTGCGATAGCCGAATTTCTCCACTTCCGCCTCGGAATAGTCACTGACAACAACCTCTTTCACGGTTTCGAGTTCATAGACGAAAGAAAACCAATGTTGGACGCCGGACATATTCAAAACCCGGCCCTTAATAAGCTCACGACGCTGGTGGAGCCATTGCTCTACAAGGACACCGATCGTAAGCCCTGCTTCTTCATATGATCCGACGAATTCAGAATTTGGAAAATGTTCCTGCTTAACGCCACTGCAAAAATCCGCAATAGAGGTTTTGGCCAACACCTCCTCTATGGTTTTTAAGGCAGGGACACAGGCTTGATATAGCGCTGGATCACTTAGTAGATAAGATGGTTTGTCTTCGCGGCCATCGTCCGGCTGATCAGTGGGGAGCAATATACTAATCCAATTAAGATTGAGAGAAGGCAGGTCACTAATCACCTAAAGTGGCATCAATTTATTAATTTTTCTTGCTGGGTGGTGCGATTTTTGCTGAAGGGTTTTGGGCTTTTCGCAATGACTTTGTATCATTGCTTTCTTCTTTTCTTCACCTCGACTGCAAAAGTTCCAGATACTTGTCTCGTCAACGTCGGCTGCCGGAGATGATCTTCCAGGCTTGATCGATCAGCTGGTTGCAAGCCTTGCAGCATCTCGCTACGAAGTTCCCCGCCCATGGCGAACCTCCGTTTCAGTTCACCCCACCTCACCTCATCAGAATTTCGCGGGGCAGGGGACCCTTCAATTTATCTAACCTGAATTATTCACTCCAGCCTTTGAATTAGGCGGTGAACGTAGATTAACCTGTTGAAATATCGTAGTGTTTTGGATGTCTAGACCGAAACAACGACACCAGGAAAACCTACGGTTCACCATGAAAGAAACTATCCC
>JABJKS010000023.1 GCA_018660265.1 Rhodospirillaceae bacterium
GGGATAGTTTCTTTCATGGTGAACCGTAGGTTTTCCTGGTGTCGTTGTTTCGGTCTAGACATCCAAAACACTACGATATTTCAACAGGTTAATCTACGTTCACCGCCTAATTCAAAGGCTGGAGTGAATAATTCAGGCTAACAGTACTACAATCGAAGCTCTTCAATTCCAATTTTATTTGAGAATTTCAGCAATACCCATAATGTGACACAGCAGTATTGGGCAGGCAACTGCGGGTAGATGCTATTTTTTGATGTCCGTTGAAATTGTAGCTAATAACTTCTCTGCTTGAGACGTGAACCTTGTCTTCTTTTCTTTCTGAATAATGAAGTCTAGGTTTTCACGCGCTAATTCAATTTGTCCATCTTCAATGTAGGCCTCCGCAAGATGAATTTTTATTTCGTCAAAATTAGGCGACCTTTCTGCCGCTTGTTCAAGGTAGGAAACGGCCGCCTTAATATTTCCAAGTCTGAAATGCACCCACCCCAGGGTATCCAATAGGGCACCTCGGGCAGTCGTCCGGTAAGGTTGCATCACTGCTAAAGCACGTTTGAGTTGATCCGGATCATTTAGTCGTTGGTCGGCAATGAGAGCTGCGAAATTATTAGCTGCAAGCTGATGCTTGGGATTACGGTTCAAAATGGCTTCGAACGTTTTTAAGGCTCCATCAATTCTACCATTGCCTTCCTGAACAAGAGCCAACAGGGTTCCAATTTCTTCGTCTTGTTTTGTCAGAGCATAACCAGTTTGCAGCAAACTTAAACCCTCATTCAGCGTATCTCGCCGCGACACCAAAATTTGTCCAAGCTGCAGATAAGGATCCCTCCATTCGGGTTTAAGCTCTATTGCTCGACGAAATGGAGCCGCAGCCAAATTTGGTTTTTTAGCGCGGATATAAATACCTCCCTTCAGGTAGTGGGCTCTGGCGTTGTATTGGTGATGTGCAATAAATTTATCCGAGCGGGTCATGACCACAGTGGCATCAATGATGCGCAGATCAGGATCGTCTATGTGTTCTGCCAGCCAATCACCGTCAACTAAGGCGCGGCCATTCCAATTGGTCATCACGTTTCCTTCTAATATATGGTTCAGCAACGATAGGTCCTGATGTGGAATTGATCCAGTGCTAACAACTGAAATGCCGGTGCCGGGTTTTTCGGTACTGTACAGCACGGTACCGCTTTGCGCCCGGGGTGACCGGTGTGGGCAAGGGGTCCAACCGGCGATAAACAGCGCCCATGAACGTATTGCAAAAGCGAATTAATAATGTGGTGGTGGTTGATGATCCGGCTGTGCGGGCCCGGTGTCATCCTCGACCCGGCCCAGGCGGGCCTGCATCTGGGACAGCTCCCGCTGCAAGGCCTCAATCGTCGCCCATTGCTTGTTCACCATTTCGGACAGATCTTCAATGGTGCCGTCCTGGTGGGCGATGTGGCTTTCTAGCGCCATGAGACGTTGTTCTGAATCTGGAGCCATAAGTCGTTCTTCCTAATCCCGTTCGTCGCGGTGAATACCATGGATCGGAATAGGAGCGCTACCGAAGATCAAAATGGATCTGCGGGTGGATTAGTCCTGTTGTCCGGCATGATTGCGCAGCAGACGGTTTATCTCCATGCCCACATCGCGAATGCTGCCGGTCTTAACGGCGGGCAGATCACTACCCGCGGACAGGCCATCCCTTTTGGCTGTGCCTTGTGCTATGGCACCTTGGCTGCTCTCGGCAAGCGGATTTGTCTTGACGCTGCCCAGAATGGCCTGAAATGCGGCTGAACTTAGCTGGGGTAATTTCTGCTCTGGTGCCCCGGTCTGAGAGGCGGTCTGAGACGCGGCCTGAGAATTGGGCTGAGATTGAAGGGGAATAGTCCCGGTAGGTATTTGGACCGGATAGAGTGGCGGCGGCAATGTTGCCGGCTGTTGCAAAAGCGTCGAAGCCGCACCTATTGCTGATGCACCGAGTGCAAGCGGTGCCGCGTTTTCCTTGGCCGTTTCTTGCGGCGCAATGGCGGCCAGCTTCACGCCGGTATTGTCAGCTACGGCTCCTTCTTCACCAGAAATCCCAGATAATGCTGCCAGAACGTTGCCGCCAATATCTTTGCCGGTTGCTCCCTCGACTATTGTGTTGGCCAGGGAACTAACAAAGCCCAATGGTCCTCCGTACAGCGCGCCGCCGGCCATGCGGGCGCCGGGGGAAATCGCGTCTGCAGTGACGGAACGGTATAGGTCGCCAATGATGGGGAGATGCTGTAGCGGGTTGATGACATCCAGCAGATCAGAAAAACCAATGCCATCTTCGCCGAAGAAATTGTTGTCCTGGGCGATCTCCGTGGGCCGTGCAGTGGGGCTGCCATCGACGATCTTATTGCTGCCATTGCCCGGAATATTGCTGCCGGGAACAAAGGAACTTCCACCCGCCACATAGTTTTCGGGCGACATCAGAAACGGGTTTTTTTGTGCTGGCGCTATTGTCATCTGCAATAGAGCTGCAAAAAACGCGCCAATAATGGATCCAATGTTTTCAGGGACTTAGGCGAAGATGACCAAAATAGCAGGCAAAAATTACCGGGTAAATCCCGGATATCAGGCAGTATCGCCTTACTGATTGGTGGTGACGGCCCGCCTCAACATCGGGGCAGGTGCCGTCATGGGCAACTCTTGGGTAGATCTTTCCGCCATAGCTTAGAGCAGGTGGCCGGTGCGTTCTTTCTTGGTGCGCAAATAAAATTCATTGTGCACGTTGGCAGGGAAGGCGTGGGTTACCCGTTCGCTGACTGTGATACCACAGGCTTCCAGGCCCGATACCTTGTCCGGGTTATTGGTCAACAGACGGACCTGGGAAAAGCCTAAAAGCCGCAACATCTCTGCTGCCGGGCGAAAGACCCGCTCGTCTGCGTCGAAGCCCAGGCGAAGGTTCGCCTCTACCGTATCAAAACCTTCCGCCTGCAGGCTGTAGGCGCGCAATTTGTTCATCAGCCCGATGCCCCGGCCTTCCTGGGCCAGATATAACAAGACACCGCTGCCCTGTTCCGCCATCAGGGCGATGGCCCCGCGCAATTGCTCGCCGCAATCACATTTCAGGGACGCCAGCAGATCACCTGTAAAGCATTCCGAATGCAGGCGCGTTAAAACGGGGCTGTGACGATCCGGGTCGCCGACAATAATTGCCAGATGTTCAATGCCGCCATCGGCGGGGCGGAAGGCGACCAAGCGACAGTCTTCCGCATCCGCCAGGGGTACCGGTGCCTCTGCCACCTGGCGCAAGGACAACGCGGCGGATGTTTCGAAACCGCTAATTTGCGCAGTAGTTACGGTTAAATAACGGCTTTCCGCGGTATAGATATCGGTCTGGTCGACCAGGGGCACGACAACGGCGGAGGGTAACAGGCGCGCCGCCTTGGCCAATTGCACGGCGGCACCTTCCACTTCGTGGGGTGCCCGCCGACCCCGTTGAAACGGCCCGCGCATAGGCTGGGCCAGATCCATGCTGCCGTCCGCCAGGGTTTGCACCAGGCCGACATCTGTCTTTTGATCAATTGGCAACAGCACAATGCCATGGCCGGTGGGCTTGATATGCAGGGCGGCGGCCCGGCTTTCGGTCAGGGCCAGGACAGCACCCGTGCCATATTCAGAACCATCATGTACCGCCGCCTCGGGGATCGGACCCCAGGTGCATAGATCACGCAGACTGTCCGGCGTCGCCTGTTCGGCTGCCAGGGCCAGGGCATTTTCCCCATCACTGGATTCCAGCAGAATAGGCCGGCCGCGCCGAATTTCGGCAATGGCGCGGTCAACTGCTATGGTATTGGTTTCCGTGATGCTCATATTTAGTCTGGAACATATACCGACGCGTCGCTGTTGGCGATGTTTTTGGCGGCAGAAATTGGTTGTTGCCAAAAAGCCGCTCAATTTGTTGGAACTTGCCGGAATCCCGGAACCTGCCTATATCTAATTACATAAAACAACCGTATCGGGCAGCAAAGCCGGGGTGTGCCATGACGATCAAGAAAATTCTGCTGGTGGATGATGAGGACACTCTGCGTGAAGCCTTGGCGGAGCAGTTGGAGCTGCATGACGAATTCGCCACCACCCAGGCCGGATCAGGCGCGCAAGCCCTGGAAATAGCCAAAGGCGATCATTTTGATCTGTTGTTGCTGGATGTGGGACTGGGTGATCTGGACGGCCGGGAAGTTTGCAAGATGCTGCGCAAGGCCGGCGTAAAATGCCCGATCATTATGCTGACGGCGGCCGACAGTGACGCCGATACGATCCTGGGCCTGGAATCCGGTGCCAATGATTACGTGGTCAAACCCTTTAAATTTGCCGTCTTGCTGGCCCGTATCCGTTCACATTTGCGTCAGCATGAACAAAGCGAAGACGCGGTTTTCACCATAGGGCCCTACACCTTTAGGCCATCTGCAAAGTTGCTGTTGGAAGACGACAGCAATCAAAAGGTCCGCCTGACCGAGAAAGAAACCTCGATCCTGAAATATCTGTTCCGGGCCGGGGAAAAGGCAGTCAGCCGGGATGTGCTGTTGAACGAAGTCTGGGGCTATAACGCCGGCGTCACCACCCACACCCTGGAAACCCATATTTATCGTCTGCGGCAGAAGATCGAGGCGGATCCCTCCAGCGCCGAAATTCTGGTGACGGAACCAGGCGGCTATCGCCTCGTGCCTTAGGTGTGCCTTAGGCCGCAAAATAGGGGATATTAGAGACGTCAAAAATAGTTCTTGCAATTGCGACGCATTATCAATTACAACAAAGCAACAATAATAATGTTTTGATCTAAGAGGAATCGAGCAGATGTGTATGCGTGCGCGTAGCCTGACGACCATGAGTAACAAGTTGGCGGTCGTCGCCCTGGGCAGCCTTTTGTGGCTGAGTGCCGGGGTGGCCCATAGCGGCAGTGCCCTGGCGGAAGAGGTAAATCTATACTCCTCGCGCCAGCCATTCCTGATGAAACCATTGTTGTCTGCCTTCACGGCCGAGACCGGCGTCAAGGTCAACATGGTCTATTTGAAGAAGGGCATGTTGGAGCGTCTGAAGACTGAAGGGCGGAACAGCCCGGCAGACCTGATCCTGGCGGCTGACATTGGTAATCTGCATAATCATGATGCGGCAGGGTTGCTGCAACCAGTGGCCTCGACTGTTCTGGCGCACAATATCCCCGCGCAATACCGTCATCCAAAGGGTCATTGGTTCGGCCTGACCGTGCGGGCACGGGTGCTTTATGCCTCAAAGACACGGGTCAAGGCGGGCGAGATCAGCCGTTATGAAGACCTGGCCGCTCCTGGCCTGAAGGGCCGGGTCTGCATCCGGTCTGGCAAGCACGTCTATAATATCTCGCTTTTAGCCTCCATCATCGTGGCGGATGGCGTTGACGGTGCCACAAACTGGGCCAAGGGTGTGAAGGCCAATCTGGCCCGCAAACCCCAGGGCAACGACCGGGCCCAGGTTAAAGCTGTCTATCAAGGTGAATGTGACGTTGCCGTGGGCAATACTTATTATATGGGTAAGATGGCCACGAACGAGAAAGACCCAGTGCAAAAGAAATGGGCCCAATCGGTCAATATCATTTTCCCAAACCAGGCTGATCGCGGTGCCCACGTCAATATCTCCGGCGCGGCGGTGACCAAAAGTGCCAAGAACAAGGCGAATGCCGTTCGTCTGATCGAATATCTAAGCGGCGATGCGGCCCAGAAAATTTATGCCGAACGGAATTTCGAATATCCCGTAAAGTCCGGTGTTGCCCTGCACCCCCTGGTCGCGTCATGGGGAACGTTCAAGGCAGACGGGGCCTATCTGTCCAAGATCGCCCAGGAACGGACACGGGCATCGAAACTGATGGATCAGGTATTGTTCAACAATTAGCCCCTTTTTGTGGTTAGTTTCTGTCATTATCGTATGCCATGAGCTAGGTAGCCTAGGGCGGGCTCGGCCGGTCAGGTAAATTGCCTGCCGGCTTTTCCCGTGGTGAAGAGCCGAGATGAGAGCGCAATAGAAATGAACTGGGCCATGCCTGCATGACCACACAACCGGTTCTGAACCCATCAGACGGATTGCCCGGTAAACCTGGCACGCGGCGGGGGAATGGTGCCTTCTGGCGCGACGGCTGGACCTATGGCGCGTTGGCGATCGCGGGCCTGGCGGCGCTGCCAATTCTGGCGGTGATCTTCATTGCCTTCACGCCCGGCGACGATATTTGGTCCCATCTGGCAACCACTGTGCTGCCTGGCTATATCATCACCACCTTGCAATTAATGGCAGGCGTGGGTGCGGGCACCTTGTTGATCGGGGTCAGCGCTGCCTGGTTGATCACCATGTGCCGGTTTCCGGGCCGGCGGTTGTTCGAATGGGCCATGTTGTTGCCCATGGCCATGCCGGCCTATGTCATCGCCTATGTCTACACGGATATCCTGGAATTTGCCGGTCCGGTGCAGGAAATGTTGCGGGATACTTTTGGCTGGAATAACAGGCGGGATTACTGGTTCCCTGAAATTCGCTCGACAGGCGGGGCCATGGCCATGTTGACCCTGGTGCTTTACCCTTATGTTTATCTGCTGGCCCGGGCCGCGTTTCTGGAACAATCCGTCGGCGTGTTGGAGGCCTCCCGCTCGCTAGGGCGGGGCCCGTGGCGCAGTTTTTTCACTGTCGCATTACCTCTTGCCCGGCCAGGCATTGTCATCGGTGTTTCATTCGCACTGATGGAAACCTTGAATGATTTCGGCACTGTGGATTTCTTTGCCGTGAATACTTTTACCCAGGGCATTTTCGACGTCTGGATGAATATGAACAACATTGCAGGCGCGGCGCAGTTGGCCTCGGTGTTGTTGTTGTTCGTTGCGGTATTGGTACTCTCGGAACGTTATGCCCGGCGCAGGCAGCGGTTTCATCACACGACGAGCAAGTATCAGCCCCTGCCTGCCTATCACTTGGGCGGTGTTCGCGGTGGGTTGGCCACGGCCTTTTGTGCCGTAACGGTGTTATTGGGTTTTGGCCTGCCGACAATCGTCTTGCTGGCCTATGCCCGGCAGTATTTTGATCCCGTTCTGGCCCGGGAGATTTTGGGTCATGCCGTCAACAGTGTGCAATTGGCTGCCCTGGCCGGTTTTTTGGCCATGGTCGTTGCGATCATATTGGCCTACAGCGTGCGTATAAAGGGTGGCCGCCTGCTCACGGCGATCAGCCGTATGGCGGCCTTTGGCTATGCGGTGCCGGGCGCGGTGCTGGCGGTTGGTGTCATGGTGGTTCTGGGACAGTTCGACAACAGGCTGGATGGTTTCATGCGGGACAGCTTTGGCATCTCCACCGGGCTGTTATTTTCCGGCACCATTGCCGCCGTCACCTTCGGTTATCTGGTGCGATTTCTGGCTTTGTCGTTGGGCACGGTGGAGGCGGGGTTGGGCAAGATCACGCCGTCCATGGATGGCGCAGCCCGCAGCCTTGGCCGGGGTGCGTTAGGGACCATGTATCGTATTCACCTGCCTTTGATGCGCGGCAGCGTGCTGACAGCGGTTCTTTTGGTATTTGTGGATTGCATGAAAGAACTGCCCATGACAATTATCCTGCGGCCGTTCAATTTTCAGACCCTGGCCACCTTTGTGCATCAATATGCATCGGACGAACAGTTGGGCGAGGCTGCCCTGGCGGCCCTGTCCATTGTTATGGTCGGCATATTGCCCGTGATATTGTTAAGCCTGGTAATCGCGAAGTCGCGCCCGGGTGAGGATTTGTAGCGCTATGCAGGGATTGCATATTCACGGCATCCATCATGCCTATGGTGATACGGACGTCTTGAACAACGTCTCGTTGACCGTGCCGGCGGGTGAATTGGTTTGTCTGCTGGGCCCGTCGGGTTGTGGCAAGACCACGTTGCTGCGCATTGCTGCCGGTTTGGAAAAGCTGCAGGCGGGCAGTATCTCCATCGATGAAAGCGTGGTGGCTGAACCTGGGTTGGAACTGCCGCCTGAAGATCGCAAAATAGGTTTCATGTTTCAGGACTATGCCCTGTTTCCCCATTTGACCATTCGCGACAACGTCAGCTTTGGCTTGTTTCGGCAATCCAAACAGGCAGCGCGCGATCGCGCCATGGAGATGCTGGAACAGGTCGGCCTGACAAGGCACGCCGATGATTACCCCCATATGTTGTCGGGTGGGCAGCAACAGCGTGTCGCTTTGGCCCGGGCCCTGGCACCGGCGCCCCGGCTGGTGCTGTTGGATGAGCCGTTTTCGGGCCTGGACAGTAACATGCGGGCCCGCATTCGCCAGGAAACCCTGACAATGTTGAAACAGACCAACGTGGCAACTTTGATGGTCACCCATGATCCGCGCGAAGCCATGTTCATGTCGGATCGGATCAAAGTCATGGGGGCGAACGGTCAGGTTCTGCAATCGGGCCGCCCGGTGGATATATATTACAAGCCCGTGGATGAGTATGTCGCCCGCCTGTTCGGGCCTGTGAACATGATCGAAGGGCCTGTTGCGGGGGGTAGGTTGGAGACATCCTTTGGCCCGGTGGACAGTGAAGATATCCCCGATGGTCAGATCATGCGTGTCTTGATTCGTCTCGAAGGGCTTTCCCTGCACTACCACTCCGGTGCGCCTACCGATGTTCCCGTCGATGTCTTAACCGCGCATTTGCTGGGTGACAGCTCCATCGTTCATATTCGCATGCGTGAAGGTCCCAACAAAGGCGTAGAATACCGGGCCCGGGTACATGGCTCGTTCGACCCTACGGCCCATGGCCAGGTCTGGGCCCGCGTGGACCCGCGTTGTATTTTCCAGTATCCTAATCCTGAGGACGGACGCTGAAGCCGTCCCAGCCAAAGCCACTACGGTGGTAAAGCTCCAAGGAGGAGATGAAATGGTTCAGATATCGCCGTCGTTCAAAATTGAATCGGAAACCATTGATAACGATCATCGCCATTTGGTGGAAATCATCAACGAGATCACCAAGGCCATTGATGACGGCCAGCCTGGGGAATGCGCCCGTTTGGTGCCGGATTTCGTGGCCTTTACCAAACAGCATTTTGACCGGGAAGAGGCGTTGTTGGCCGGCTTGTCCTACCCCCTGTTGGAAAAGCATCGCCGCCATCACATCAGCCTGGATGATAAGCTGCAGATCATGCTGAACCTGGCGGCCCGGGTTGTGGAGCATCCTCCCGCACGGGACAGCCTGCGGAAGGAGCTGGTGTATTTCCTGCTCGATGATGTGATCAATGAAGATCTCAACTTTAAGAAGTTCCTGGCCGAGGTTGAAACCGACGCTGCCGGGTCGGATAAATAGTTTCGTGCCGCTGAACGTATTGCCATGATCAACAAGGTCGTTCGTGATATCGCCCAGGCCATGGCGGGCGTCACCTCCGGTGCCTCAATCATGATCGGTGGTTTCGGCAATGCGGGCATCCCCGCCGCCCTGATCCGCACCCTGTCTGATAATGACCTCGACAACCTGACCCTGATCATCAATGCCATCCGCCGGGTGGATGAGTGCGAACCGGTGTTGTTCGCCGAACAGCGGGTTTCCCACGTGATCTCCACCTCCTTTCGCGGTCCCGATGCTCTGCCGTCGAATTTTGAAAGACAATGGATAGAGGGCAGGGTGAGCCTTGAAATTCAGCCCCAGGGTACCTTCGCCGAACGCATCCGCGCCGGTGGCGCAGGTATTGCCGCCTTCTATACGCCCACCGCCGTGGGCACCCCGTTGGTTGAAGGGCGGGAGTTGCGGGAGTTTGATGGCGAGACCTGCGTGCTGGAGACGGCCCTGACGGCGGATGTTGCCTTGCTGCGGGCGCAAAAGGCGGATCGTTTCGGTAATTTGTTTTTCCAAGGCACCCAGGCCAATTTCGGCGCGGCCATGGCCACGGCCGCCGCACTGACCATTGTCGAGGTGGAGGAAATCTCTGACGAACCTCTGCCGCCCGAACAAGTACACTTGCCGGGCATCTATGTGCAACGTGTCGTGCAGGTGTCGCGATGACGGCACCTCTATCTCGGGAGCAAATGGCCTGGCGCGCGGCCCAGGATCTAGCCGATGGATCCTATGTGAACCTTGGCCTCGGCATGCCCGTACTCGCCGCCAACTATGCCCCTGGGGAGCGGGAAATTTTCTATCATTCCGAAAACGGCATTTTGGGGGTCGGCCCGATACCTGAGCCGGGCTATGAAGATCCGGAATTAGTGGATGCGGGCAGCCGCATGGTCACCCTGCGCCAAGGTGCCGCCGTATTCGATTCTGCTGCTTCGTTTGCCATGATCCGAGGTGGTCATTTGGATATCACTATTCTGGGTGCCTATCAGGTTGCAGCCAACGGCGATGTGGCAAACTGGGATCCCCTGACGCCCAACAAAGGCCCATTGATCGGCGGGGCCATGGATCTGGCCAAGGGTGCCAAGGCGGTCCACATCATCATGCGCCACAACACCAAAGACGGCGGCGCACGCCTGGTCACCGCCTGCACCTATCCCCTGACCGCACCAGGCAAGGTCAATCGGGTCTATACGGACCTGGCCGTGTTGGATGTAGATGCAGGCCGTTTCATCGCACGGGAAATTATCCCAGGCCTAAGCCGGGATGAGTTGGAGGCCCGCACCGACGGGCCATTGATCTTCGCCGATGATTGCTGCGATCTGATCGCGCCGGAACTTAGCCCTTAGTTTGATTATCTATAGCGCAGGATATTCATCACCAAACATATCATGATAAATGGCTTCAATTTGCCGGACTTCATCGCCTGTTTGCGGGTCGATTTGCAAGTCCATTAGTCGAAAAACTTTCAGCTACGTCGAAATTCACGCCAATTTTGCACGCGCCATCGAAAATCATTCATAAACATAGAAAAAGCGTAATATTTTCCGTAAATGAGTCGAAACTTGGCTAAATGAACGTGCAGCCCACCATGGTCATCGGTTTTCCCAAAAGTCGCGAGGCATGTCGCGAATAAGTTGGTCGCGAAGCCATTCGATTTCCTGCCTCGCTTTTTCAGGGGGAAGAGATTGCTTTTCGAGGGCCATATGTCCGCTGACGCGCTGGACAAGTTTGCTCGCCTTATGGGTCGCCTGATCGCGAATGACATCTTCGATGCGCCCCTCAGGAACAATCGCATACACAAAACGGCAGCCAAGGGCTTCGGCCATATTCTGCATATGCTTGATGGTGACGCTGCCGCTCAACTCTTTCTTTTCGGTCTGCGAAACGGATGCACGGGATACGCCTAAACGGCGGGCAAGTTGCGCACCCGACATACCAAGCGCCTTGCGCACGGTTGCAACCCAGCCCTCTGTTGGTACCCGAAAGTCCGTAAGTTGCAGGGCTGCATGACCCACAATGCCCTGATATTGCTTTTGGTTGGTTTTTTGAACGCTCATAGCAAATCTATTTATTAGCCCGAATTATTCATAGTGGGGCTTTGAATTGTCGGCGAGCGTAGATTAACCTGTTGAAATATCGTAGTTTTCTGGTGACTAAGCCAATGCCAC
>JABJKS010000040.1 GCA_018660265.1 Rhodospirillaceae bacterium
CGCCACATGCCCCAACCCATTATCGCCTCCATCAATGGCTATGCCCTTGGCGGGGGTATGCTGCTGGCCATGGCCTGCGATGTTCGCGTGGCCGCAGACAGCGCCACATTCGGCTATCCGGAAATCAAGTTGGGGATTTTTCCCGGCACCGGCGGCACCATTTTGCTGGATCGTTTAATCGGCCCGGCCAATGCACGTTCGATCTGCCTGACGGGGGAGCTGTTTGATGCCCAAAGGGCCTATCATCTAGGCCTGATTACCCACCTGGTCGCAAAAGATGATCTGGTAGCAGAGACGGCGCGCCTGGCGGATTTAATGGCCGGGTATTCGCCCGTTGCCATGCGCGAATTGAAATGCGCCCTGAATGCGTCCATGGAATTGAGTTTCGAAGCCGCGCGGGAGGCAGAGATTAAGGCCCACGCCCGTTGCTTCGCGTCAAACGACAGGTTGGAAGGGATGACAGCCTTCGTTGAAAAACGATCACCCAACTTTCGCGGCGATTAACTCCAAAAGCTCACCTTGGGTCGCGCCTACGAATTCATCGATCCCGGCTTCTTCCGGGGCGCCATTGTTCAACGTCAACTCCTGGCGGGCATCTTCGGTATTACCCAACAGACGTTCGGCGGGCAACAGCATGGTCACCGTTGTGCCTTGACCAAATTCGGATTTGATATCCAAAGTGCCGCCATGCAGTTCACACAAATGCAGGGCCAAGGGCAGCCCCAAACCAGTGCCTTCGACGCGGCGGGTAATAGACCCATCCACTTGGGCGAATGGGGTCATGGCCACGGGGATATCTTTTTCATTCATGCCGATACCCGTGTCGGCTACCCACAATTCAATCTGTTCTTCGCCGCTTTCATTGTTCTTGCGACGCCCGGTCCCGACGGTGACTTGTCCGCCTTCAAGGGTAAATTTGATCGCATTGGACAGCAAATTCAGTATGACCTGCTTTAAAGCTCGTTGATCCGCAAGGATCAGGTCAATATCAGGATCTATTTCTGTGATCACCCTGACCCGGCCCTCGCTGGCTCTCTCTTGGGTCAAACGCGCTGTTGCAACCACTATTTCAGACAGCAGGAATTGCTCTTCAACCAATTCGAATTGGCCGGCCTCTACCTTGGCCAGATCCAGCAGGTCATTGATAATTGATAGCAGGTGCTGGCCACTGTCGTTGATATCCTTGGAATATTCGAGATATTTCGGCGAATTAAGCGGTCCAAAAAGTTCTCCCACCAAAATTTCCGAAAATCCGATGATCGCGTTCAAGGGCGTCCGCAGTTCGTGCGAGGTATTTGCCAGGAATTCGGACTTGGCGCGATTAGCCAGCTCCGCCTGCTCCTTCGCGACGCGCAGGGCCTGTTCGGCGTTTTGCTGTTCGGTCACATTTTGGCAGACCGCCAAGACCCCGCCGCCGGGCATGGCAAAGGTCCTGAATTCGAGAATGTCTCCATTCAACCGCGTACGTTGATAGCTATTCGGCACAACGCCATATGTTTTCTCAATGTACTGTTCGGTAAGCTCATCCACATCGCCAGGGCCAAATTCCCCATTCTCGGCGCTCAGGCGCAACAGGTCGCGTACCGTCCGGCATTTAGCGACACGTTCGGGATCAAGCCCCTGCAATTCGTACAATCCCTCATTCAAGGCAACGATCTCGCCATTCGATCCGACAAAGGCAATACCCACATCCAGATTGCCAAAGATCGCCTCCAACTCCTCCGACCGTTTACGCAGATCTTCCTGGTCCCGCTTGGACGCCGTGATATCGGTGATCGCAATCGTTATACCGCCGTCGGGCATCCGGTTCCGGCGCACGTCCAAGGTCTGACCATTACCGCCGGTCATTTCCTGCTGTGCTGGCTCACCGCGCAACAAGGCCTGGGCCCGCTTTTGAATACCTGCAGGGGACGTGTCCTCAAAAACACCTGCTTCACCCAGAAACTGGCACAGACTTTCGATTGAAAGGCCAACTTCGGCAAACTCAGAAGTCACGCCAAATAGATCAAAATACCTTTGGTTCCAAGTCATCAAATTGCCAGCGCTGTCGAAGACGACGATCCCCTGGTCGATGCTTTCCAAGGTAGATCGCAGCAAATCGGACCTTTTGTCCAGCGCCCAGCTTTGTTGTTTCTGCCGGGTGATATCGATGCAGCTTAATAAACGCCCACCGCCCTCTGTCGTCTGCTCTGTAAATCGCAAGCTGCGGCCATCAGTCAGACTAACTTCCCATTCTACTTGCTGGGGTTGGGCCCGTTTCGCCACGTCTTCCAAGAAGGCCGGCACGCGATGGGCCGCGTCGACAAAAATGCCTGCCTCTGCCAGCGCACGGAAGAATTCCAGGCGGCTGTATCGCTGATCCTTCACACCGTGTATCGTTGGCAACAGCTGTAGCAGCTTGTCGTTGACCTGCTGTAATTGGTCGGTTTGGTCGAAATAGGCCATCGCCAGGGGAAGGGCGCTGACGATATCCGCGTCATTTGTCAGGGTTTTGGGCGCAAGATTTGAAGCATAGCCACGGCGCATTATCACGGCCAGCCCAATCCCTGCCACTAGCAGGCACGTAACAGCCAATATGATAATTGTGTAGTCCAATGCCGCCATCAAATCTCTCAATTGTGCGAATGGGCACCGAATGGTGCCGGCAACATGTACGTTTTGCCTGTACTAACAATAACTTGCTGGGGTTAATGATAGATTAAGTGAACGAATTTGCTTGCTATTGTGACGCCAATTCACCGACCCTGCGGCATGACTAAATCGCCTGCCTTGGAACCATTATTATCTGAAATCAGCCGCTGCCAATTGTGTGCGGCGGACCTGCCCCTTGGCCCGCGCCCGGTGCTTCGGGCCGGGGCGGCGGCACGACTTCTTATAATCGGACAGGCACCGGGCACGAAGGTTCATGCGAGTGGCATACCCTGGGATGATCCAAGCGGCGATCGCCTGCGCGATTGGCTGCAAATTGGAGCGGACGTCTTTTACGATCAAAACAAGGTCGCGATCATGCCCATGGGCTTTTGCTATCCGGGGCGTCTGCCCAAGGGCGGCGACCGCCCACCGCGTCCGGAATGCGCGCCCGCGTGGCATGCCGACCTTTTGCGCCATCTGCCGAACATCGAACTATGTGTGCTGGCCGGTGCCTATGCCCAAGCCTATTATTTGCCAGATCGTCGTGCGGGCGGACGCGCAGGCCCTGGTAAGGGAACTGTCACGGAAACCGTACGGGCCTGGCGGGACCATGGCCCACGGTTTTTGCCCCTGCCCCATCCTTCCTGGCGTACCAAAAGCTGGCAAAAACGCAATCCATGGTTTGATGAAGAGGTTCTGCCCGCATTGCGCCAACGCGTGCGCGAAATCCTTTGACGTCTATTCCAGCGTGAACTTGTGTCGGCGCAGATAGTCGGCCAAGTCATCGCGCTCTCGCACAGAGACCTGCCGGGTCTTATCCTCGGACCAGCCATAAAAATCTACCTCGCCATATTCTGCCATCTTCCGATATTTTTCAGGCGGTATCGTATAAATGCCGTGCCGGCGATGATCATAGGCATCGATTTGTTCCGGCAATTGGCTATCGTCATATTGATCCGTATGGACGACAATCTCGGGCGGCAGACGGGTCGAGGTGAAGCCCGGATGGGCGGGATAGCCCAAACACATACCGGCAAGGGGAAATACGTAATCAGGCAGAGCGGTAATCTCGGCGATCGTGTTAATATGATTACGCACCACACTAATAGGGCAGCAGCCAAGGCCGGCGGCCTCTGCCGCAGTGATGAAATTCTGCAGGACCAATCCGGTATCCACGGCGGCATTAAGAAAGGCGTCCAGATGATCGTTGGCAAATGGATGGCCACGCAATTCAGACAACCGGCGAATGCGCCGGGAATCGCCGCAAAACAGCAAGAATACCGGGCAAGTTCCGATCCATCCCATATCTGGCATCAGGGCGGCAATTGCCGCGCGCTTTTCCGGATCCTGAATGCGGATAATGGCAATTTGTTGCAAATCCGACTTGGCCGGTGCCGAGAGGGCGCAGGCATACAACAAGTTCAAGGTTTCTTCAGCCACGGGATCATCCAGAAACCGCCGGTGGGTACGATGCGACAACAGCGCGGCCAGGGTATCCTGCCCCGGTCCCGGCGCAACCTCCCCCACATTGGTATCCATGCCAAAACGCTGCGCTGCAAGATCCGCCAATTTACCCATAATGTCCGCTCCCTCTCATTTACAAAGCCTAATCATATTATGCCATTTATCGCACTTGTCTGCGCCCTTGTGATTTTGGGTGCCTGTGCCCCCAGGGTCCAGGACTTCCAACCCGGCCTGATGGCAGCCAAACTTAAGGCCGACAGCTTTGTGACCGAGGATGGCAAGGCCTTGCCCTTGCGGATGTGGCCGGCCCAAGGGGTGCCCAATGCCATCCTTGTCGCCCTGCACGGCTTCAACATGTACAGCAATTATTTCGCCGATCCTGCCGCATCCTGGACCCAACAAGGCATCACCACCTATGCCTATGATCAACGGGGCTTTGGTGCCTCGCCCGAGGCGCGGATCTGGGGCGGGGCGGAAGCCATGGCATCCGATGCAAGGGCGTTTTTGCGATTGGCGGCCAGGCGTCATCCGGGCCTGCCGGTTTATCTATTGGGCGACAGTATGGGTGCCGCTGTAGCCGTATTGGCGACCGCCGAACAGAAAGCTCAGGACGTCGATGGCGTCATATTGGTGGCACCGGGCCTGTGGGGTGGTCAATCCATGCATCCCGCACTGCGTTTTGGCCTATGGTTGTCAGCCCACACCATGCCCTGGAATACGGCCACGGGCAGCGGCCTAAAACGTCAGGCTTCCGACAATATTCCTATGCTGCGCGCCTTAGGCCGCGACCCATTGGTGATCCGCCATACCCGCATTGACGCGATCTATGGTGTTACCGATTTAATGGGCAAAGCCTATGATGCCGCCCCGTCTTTAAAGTTGCGAACCTTGCTGTTGTATGGCGATCTGGATGAAATTGTGCCCCTTGAACCGGTGCAACAAACCATCAGCCGTCTGCCCGCACCTCCCACATTCGCCCTGTATCCAAAGGGCTGGCACATGTTGTTGCGGGATCTGCAGGCGAAAGTCGTCTGGTCCGACATCGCCAGCTGGATCAACGACCCCGCAGCCGCCCTGCCCTCCGGTGCCTCAGGAATTGCCCAAGCAAGGCGGTAATTGCTTATTAACTCCAATACGCTAACACTATATCCCCTAACATGTGAAAGGTGGGAGATTTCCTTCATGACCCATTTTCTGAAAACAGATGACAATCCGGACGGCCATCGCCTAGAAGACATCCTGGTGATGGTCCGAGGTGATATGATCAAACGGGCCGTTCTCATCCTTGATGACGACCGGCCCGAAGCCCGCAAGGTTCTGGCCAACAACGTTCAGATCATGTCCATGCTGACGGAATGCATCGACCTGGCGGAGGAAAACACCACCGTACTGACCAAAGCCTTTGGCCCCAGCCAACCCGGCAAACCACGTATCGGTGAAAGCTGAACAGTTTCAAGGGCTGGTATCTCTAATATCGAGGTTCTTGGACAATTCACCAAGCCAGCGTAAACTGACCCCAGTACTGTGTTTCCTATTGGGGATTATCATAACGTCATGGCCGAACTTATTGATCAAATCCGCGACATCGTCGGTGAACGCGGCGTCGTGGTACACGAGGATTTGCTGGGCCGAAGTGCCGGGTTTCGACACCCGAACGAAACCTTGCAGGCGAAATTCCTGGTCCGCCCCGCCAACACCGACGAAGTCTCCAAAGTTTTAAAGCTATGCAATGATGCAGGCCAGGCTGTGGTCAGCCAGGGCGGATTGACCGGCCTGGTGGACGGAAACATTGCTGGCCGGGATGAAGTAATCTTGAGCCTGGAACGGATGCGCGAGATTGAAGAGATCGATCCCGCCTCCTCTTCCATGACCGTGCAGACAGGCGTTACACTGCAATCTGTGCAAGAGGCCGCGGACGAGGCCGGCTTTTTCTTTCCCCTTGATCTGGGCGGGCGTGGTTCTGCGACCCTAGGGGGTAATGTCTCCACCAACGCAGGCGGCAACCGGGTCGTCCGCTATGGCATGGCGCGCGATATGGTGCTGGGGATGGAGGCTGTGCGGGCCGACGGTACGGTGCTGAATTCCCTGAACAAAACCATCAAGGACAACGCGGGCTATAACCTAAAGCATCTGTTTATTGGTTCTGAAGGGACGTTGGGTGTGGTCACCCGTTTGGTCCTGCGCCTGCGCCCGAAACCGGCCAGTCAGGAAACCGCTTTTCTGGCGGTGGACGATTTCAACAAGCTGCCGAAATTGCTGAATTTCTGTAATGGCCGCTCGGGCGGTGGTCTGTCGGCGTTTGAGGTGATGTGGAAGGAATATTTTCAACTTGTTCTTTCGACCCCCGGCGCAGCACAGCCCTTACCTGGCGACTATCCTTTCTACGTCCTGATGGAAGTCATCGGCGGCGATACGCAAGGTGACGGCGAACGCTTCGAAAATATGCTGGCCGCTGCGTTGGAAGAAGGCCTGTTGGTCGATGCGGTCATCGCCAAATCAGAGGGCGAACGCCAGGCCATGTGGGCCCTGCGTGACGATGTGGAAAGTCTGGACCGCTGGGGGCCCCGGGTTGGCTTTGACGTGGGCCTGCCCATTGCGGAGATGCCCGCCTATTTGGATGAAATCGACAAACCCATCGTGGCTGAGTGGCCAGACCGAAAACGCGCCGTCTTTGGCCATTTGGGCGACGGCAACTTGCACATCACCTATTCGGTGGGAGAAAACGGTGCCAACGTTAAAAAGGTCATAGATGACGCCGTCTACCTGCCCTTGGCCAGCCGGGGCGGTTCAGTCTCTGCTGAACATGGAATTGGGTTGGCCAAAAAAGCCTATCTGGAAGTCTCCCGCAGCCCGGCGGAAATTGAATTGATGCGGGAATTGAAAACGATGATGGACCCGAACAATATTCTAAACCCCGGTAAGATTTTTTAGTGAGCAAATACTCTCTAACCAGTCTTATCCGCCATGGCCTGACCGGGCACCGGGGCTGGAAACCAGCCTGGCGGCACCCGGAGCCGAAGGCGGAATATGACGCCGTCATCGTTGGTGGCGGCGGGCATGGTCTGGCGACCGCCTATTATCTGGCGAAGAACCACGGCACGACGAATATCGCAGTGCTGGAAAAAGGTTGGCTGGGCGGCGGCAATACGGGGCGGAATACGACGATTGTTCGCTCCAACTACCTGCTTGACGGCAATGCGAAATTTTACGAACACGGCATGAAACTGTGGGAAGGGTTGAGCCAGGATCTGAACTACAATGTCATGTTCTCTCAGCGCGGCGTGCTGAACCTGGCCCATTCCAAGGGCCAGCTGGAAACCTTTCGCCGCCGGGGCAATGCCATGCGTCTAAACGGCATCGATGCGGAAATTCTAAACCGGGACGACGTCGCCAAATTCGTTCCCGCCATGGACACCTCCCCCAACACACGCTTCCCCATCGAAGGCGGCCTGTTGCAACCACGCGGCGGCTCTGCCCGCCATGATGCGGTGGCCTGGGGCTATGCCAGGTCGGCGGATCAACGGGGCGTCGATATCATCCAGAATTGCGAAGTGACCGGCATTCGGCGGGATCAAAACGGTGTCCTCGGCGTAGAGACCAGCCGGGGTTATATCGCCACGAAAAAAATTGGCCTGGCGGTCGCGGGCCATTCCAGCCAACTGGCGGCAATGGCGGATGTACGATTACCAATCGAATCCCATGTCCTCCAGGCCATGGTCAGCGAACCGGTCAAACCGGTGCTGGATACAGTCGTCACCTTTGGCGCGGCGCATCTTTATGTCAGCCAGTCCGACAAAGGCGAATTGGTCATGGGTGGTGACATTGATGGCTATAACTCCTTTGCCCAAAGAGGCAGCCTGGCCGTTATCGAGCATGTGACGACGTGTCTGGTCGCACTGTTCCCGCAATTCAGCCGGCTGCGCATATTGCGCACCTGGGGCGGCATCATGGATATGACCACGGATGGCAGCCCGATCATCGGCACCACGCCGGTACCGGGATTGTTCCTGAACGGGGGCTGGTGCTACGGCGGCTTCAAGGCGACACCTGCATCGGGATGGGTCTTCGCCCATACCCTCGCCACCGGACAACCCCATGCCCTGAACGCTGAATTAAGCCTGGATCGTTTTCATACGGGCCGGGTGCTGGATGAAAAGGGTGCCGGCCCTTATCCCTGGCTGCATTAGGTCGATAGGGAAATGGCATGATTTTAATTACCTGCCCCCACTGCGGTCCGCGCCAGGAAAGCGAGTTTACCTATGGCGGTGACGGGGCAAATGCACGACCGGCGGCGCCCGAAGATGTGGATGACGCGGCCTGGATCGATTACCTCCACCTGCGCGATAATCACAAGGGTCCACATGATGAACTGTGGCAGCACGTCCAGGGCTGTCGCCGCTGGTTGCAGGTGCGCCGTGATGTTGTGACACACCAGGTCATAAGCTGCCATGTTTTGTCGGCGGACATAGCGGACCTGGCGGACTCGGCGGATATGGTGGAGGGTGAAAGATGAGCCGCCATCCAGCCATGGGCCGCTTGCTTGATCGCGACCGCCCGCTGTCATTTACCTTTGATGGTAAATCCTATCGCGGCTATCAGGGCGATACCCTGGCCTCCGCCCTGATGGCGAATAACATTCGCGTGCTGGGGCGCAGTTTTAAATATCACCGTCCCCGGGGCATTTTTGGTGCCGGCAGTGAAGATCCATCCGCCCTGGTCCAATTGCGCACCGCAGGCCGGACGGAGCCCAATATCCGCGCAACCCAGGTGGAGCTGTATGACGGCCTTGTCGCCCATAGCCAAAACAACTGGCCGTCCCTGGACTGGGATCTGGGCGCGGTTCTGGGTCTGGCGTCAAAATTCCTGCCTGCTGGCTTCTATTACAAGACATTCATGTGGCCTGCAAAATTCTGGCCCCATTACGAACGACTGATCCGCAACATGGCCGGCATGGGACGAAGTGCCGAAACCCCGGACCCGGACCGCTATGAAAAACGCCACGCCCATTGCGATGTCCTGGTCATTGGCGGTGGTCCCACGGGCCGGGCGGCAGCACTAGCGGCAGCGAAAGACGGCAGCGATGTTTGGCTGGTCGATGAGAACGCGCATATCGAGGAACTGGACGGCGTTACCGTCATGGCGCGCACCACAGCGTTCGGGAAATATGACGACAGCCTTTATGGCCTGCTGGAACGCACCGGCGATCATCTGGCCGCACCAAAGGATGATGCGCCCCGACAGATCCTGTGGTTGCTGCGCGCTGGCCGGATGATCCTGGCCAGCGGGGCCATCGAACGCCCACTGCTATTTGCCAATAACGACCGACCCGGCATCATGTTAGCCGGTGCCGCGGCGCGCTTTCTGGCCGACTATGGCGTGTGCCCCGGCAAACGTGCCGTGATCGTCACCAATAACGACAGCGCCTATGCGGTGGCCCAAACTTTGATCGACGGCGGCATTGATATTGCCGCGATCATTGATCAACGGCACCTGACCACCCGGCGGGAAATTGCGGGCTGTGAGATCCTGCATAATCACGGGGTCATCGACACCGCAGGACGCCGTGGCCTCACCAGGGTCACGGTCGCGCCCCTGGACGTCAATGGTGATGCCGTCCCGCAGTCAGAGAGGTTGCTGGACTGCGACCTGCTTTGTGTCGCGGGCGGCTTCACGCCCAGCGTGCACCTGTATTCCCAGGCCGGCGGCAAGCTAACCTTTCGCGACGATATCCAGACCATGGTGCCGCATGGCGAAGTAGGGGGCATCACAGTTGTGGGGGCGGCAAATGGCGAGCTGGATGGCGGCGTCGGCGAGCCCCTCAACCTCAGTCTTGGCCGGGCGAAACAGTTCATCGATCTACAAAATGATGTCACGGCGGCGGATGTGGAGCTGGCGGCGCGGGAAGGTTACCAATCCGTCGAACACCTGAAACGCTACACCACACTGGGTATGGGCACGGATCAGGGCAAGACGTCGAACCTGAACGGCATTGCCGTACTGGCCGGTGCCCTGGACAAGCCGCAAGCGGACGTCGGCATCACCACCTATCGCGCGCCCTATACCCCGGTGACCATCGGTGCTTTAGCAGGACGAGAGGTCGGCACCTTCCTAACACCGACCCGGCGCACGCCCCTGCAGGAGTGGCACGAAGACAACGGTGCCGTCTTCGTCCCCGCCGGCCTGTGGCGGCGGCCCCACTATTACCCCCGCCCGGGAGAGACAATGGCGGATGCGGTCAACCGCGAGGTCCTGGCTGTACGGCAGAATGTGGCAATCGTCGATGTCTCCACCCTGGGGCGGATCGATCTGCATGGCGGTGATGTGGCGGAGTTTTTGAACCGGGTCTACATCAACGGTTTCAAGACCCTCGATATCGGCATGTGCCGCTATGGCGTGATGCTGCGGGATGACGGCATGATATTTGATGACGGCACCGTGGCCCGCATGGGAGATGGCCACTATATCATGACCACGACCACCGCCAATGCGGGGCCGGTCATGGCCCATCTGGAATATTATCTACAGGTGGTCTGGCCCGATCTGGATGTACATCTGACATCCATCACGGATCAATGGTCCGTGGTCGCCGTCGCGGGCCCGCAGTCCCGCGCCCTGTTGGAAAGCCTGGACAGCGATATGGAATTCGCCAACCAGGCATTGCCTTTCATGGCTTGGCGGGCCGGGCAAATTGGCGGCATCACGGCGCAGGTTTTCCGCATTAGTTTTTCGGGCGAGTTGGCCTACGAGATTGCCGTGCCCGCCGATCATGGTCATGCCCTATGGGAAATGTTGCTGGCTGCGGGCGAAGATCTCGGCATCATACCTTACGGCACGGAAGCCTTGACCACCCTGCGCACAGAGAAAGGCCATTTCGTCATGGGGCCGGAAGCCGATGGCCGCGCCAGCGCCGATGATATGGGCCTTGGCGGCATGCTCTCTGCCAAGAAAGATTTTATCGGAAAGCGCTCCCTGCGCCTGCCCGCCCTGGAGCCCGAGGGGCGGCCAAATCTGGTCGGCCTGATCCCCAAAGACGGCAAAACGGCCATCCCGCCCGGTGCCATCATGGTGGATCGGGAAACCCCGGGGCCGGGCATGGAAAAAGCCGGGCATGTAGCAACATCCGTGTTCTCGGCCAGCCTTGGCAAACCCATTGCAACAGCAATGGTGACCAATGGCCGCCAGCGTCACGGTGAAACCTTGTGGGCCCATTCACCCGTCGACGGCCGTGTCGTCCCGGTGGAGGTCACGGACCCGGTGTTCATTGATCCAAAGGGGGAGCGTCTGCGTGCCTGAAACCCCATCTCGCCGCTCCGCCCTAGATCAGTTCAGCCGGGGCATGGAACCCAACGACCTGATCCGGGAACGCACGGGCCTGTGGATCCAGCGCCTCTATGCCCCCAACGGTGTGCCGGGGCTGGCGCTGCCAGAACAACCGAATACCGCCAGCAGCAAAGACGGCCTGCATGCCTTCTGGGTCGCGCCGGGGGAATGGCTGCTTGTGGCGGATCAGGCCAAGGATATTGCCAGTGCGGCCCAGAACAAGCTGAGCGATCTCAGCCATGCCCGCACGGTGTTCCGGCTGGAGGCTGCAACAGCGCGCGACATCCTGGCGAAAAGCTGTCCCCTGGATTTGCGTTTGGAAAAATTCCCCCCCGGCCATTGCGCCCAAAGCGGCCTGGGCAGCCTCTCCCCCGTCTCCATCCTGGTGCATCATTTGGAAGACGGAAGCCACATGGACCTTTACGTCCCCCGCAGCTATGGCCAACACGTTTACGCCTGGTTGGTGGACGGCACGCATTGATAAAGGGCAATCAGGATGATCAATCCAATAGCGGACTTCATCGCCATGCGGCGGGAGATCGTGGCGCGGTCGCGCATACTGGATGCCTGGGGGTTTTTCTTGAACGTCCCTACGGTGATAGGCAGTTTCTTCTATTTGGACAGGCCGGTTGGTGCCGCCGTATGCGCTGCCATCCTTGTCTCTCTCCTCATCGCGACGCAAATGCACAAACGCATGCCGATGAGCCGCCTGATGGCCCTTTGCCACATCGTATTCCTGCCTGCAATTGCCCTTTTGGTGATGGAAGTCGGGCCGGGTAGCATCAACAATGCTTTCGGAATTTGGGCCACATACAGCCTGGTATTGATGACCATCTGCGTGTTGATCGACCTCTTTGACCTTTACCGCTATTTCATTCAGGGCAACCGCACCTACGTGCAGCCCAACCAATAGTCAATTAGGTATGTCGTTCGATAAACGCCTCGAACACCGCGACGATATCGGCGGCCATCATTTGTTCAGACGCCATACTGCGTTCGGTGATGGGCAGGCCAACCTGTTTACGCAGTTCCTGATTATTCATGGCACGGGCCCATTTCGGATCGTGGGCGATCAAACGTCCAAAAAACACCCCGCTATCGGCGGCATCTGCAGCATAGAAAAGTCGTGCAATGCCAGCCTGATACATGGTCGCCACGCACATGGCGCAGGGTTTGCCGGAGGTATAAAGATCGGCGCCTTTAAGGCTTGTAACCGATAGCTTGGCGCAGGCATCTCGGATTGCATCAACTTCTCCATGGGAGGTTGGATCGCATTTCGCCTCGGCCCGGTTCAAACCTTCCCCAACGATCTTGCCATCCATGACAACAACAGCGCCATAGGGTAGCGTACCCGGTTGATCAATGCTTTCCGCCGCGATCGCAATTGCGCGGGCCATGAATTTTTCATGCATGGGAGTATCCACCTAATCCTCCGGAATTGCGAAGTGGTGCATCTCCGGGAAAGAACCGTAGCGGGGAATGTCGTCACCCGATGTGTCGGCGGCGTAGTCCGCGGCCTCGTCCAAAAAGATGCGCATCATCAGATGCAGGCCGGTGGGTTGATCCAGGCTGCCGGCGGTAATGGTAATTGTGTCCCCACCATCGCGCCGAAAAAACATGGTAGAGCCACAATTGGAACAAAAACCGCGTTCAACTTTTTCCGAACTGCGATACCAGCTTAAACTATTCCGGTCGTCATCAATGCTGACATCAGCCAGACGGGCACCGATGGCGTGCCAGACACTGCCCGTCAGACGCCGACAGCTTTCGCAATGGCATTCCACCACTTGCCGCACGGGTCCGGTAATTTCATACCGGACCCGGCCGCAATGGCATTTACCGCTGCGTCGTGCAGACATATCTATACCTTAAGCTATTCTGCCGCGACGGTGCTTTCGCCCAACAAGGTGCCGACGTACCAGCCACGGGTGCGCAGGTTATTGAAGAACACTTCCTCAAAGCTATCGTGGACCGATCCGATCACCGCATCGTCCTGTATCAAAGCCTCCGCCCAGGCACGGACCAGGGGGAAATCTTTCAGGGCACCTGTTTGAACGAATTGCTCAATCAGCATAAACCGCTGCAAAAACGGCGCATATGAGGCATCCACCAGGCTGATTTCGGGGCCATTGAAATACGGCCCCTCGTTATCCCGATCATTGGCGATCGCATCTTCCAGCTTTTGGAAAAAGGTCGAGATACCTTCCAGTTTCTCGTCCATCGCTTCCCGGGACTTAGTGTAGTAGATGTTGATACCTTTGGAAAAGTCCGGCACGAAATCCGTCCAGGCCCGGTTGCGGGCCCGCTTGAACGGGTCGGCCGGATGGCATTTCGGGTCCACCACGTCTTCAAGATATTCCGCGATAGCATTGGATTCGAACAATGGCTCCCCATCCACGGACAACACGGGCACCTTGCCATGCGGTGAGATTTTCAGGAACCAATCGGGCTTGTCAGTCAGATCAATGTAGGTAACGTCAAAATCGACATTTTTCGCACGCAAAAGAATCACGGCGCGCTGTACCCACGGTCAAGTGATCGAGCTGATCAGATGATATTTCTTCGCCATATCAGGCATCTCCCCAAAGTCTGGATTTTTGAACGACAGGTAAGCATAAGCCCAGGATTTAGCGCCGTCAAAGCATTGCCAATCCCGGCGCGGGGCCAGGCAACTCGACAAGGCCCACGCCTCATACCAACGGCCCCGCTATGTCGCCGCTGCCGTTGGTGCTGATCATATCGTTCGGGATGCGGACGAGGCCCTGAACGGGCTGGCCGCGTAGACGCACTTCGCTATTGGATACATTGTTGATTTCGGGGATTGGCGGCGCGGCAGGTGTCCACGTAAGCAGGACCCAGGAATTCCTGTTCTTTGTACTGGCGGCGCATCCGGTTCTTGATGTCAACCGCCCTGGGAAGGCCCTCACCCTCTTGTTAGACGGGTAGTTTCCTATGATTTCCTTAAGAAATGGTGAAGAGCCGACTGCCGGCGCGCATTTATTCAATATGCGTCGAGGCACCTAAGAAACGAGCAATTGAACCAATCACTTAAGTCGCGACAGCCTCTAGTCGATCCCGCCCATGCACAGGTATTTCAGCTCGACATAGTCATCAATCCCGTACTTGGAACCTTCACGTCCCAGGCCAGACTCCTTCACGCCGCCAAAGGGGGCGACTTCGGTGGAGATGACGCCCGTATTAATGCCGACAATACCGTATTCGACGCCTTCAGAGACGCGCCAGATGCGGCCGATATCGCGGGCATAAAAATAGGCGGCCAAGCCAAATTCCGTGTCGTTGGCCATTTGAATGGCCTGCGCCTCGGACTCGAAGCGGAAGATCGGTGCCATGGGGCCAAAGGTTTCCTCCCGCGCCACCTTCATCTCCGGGGTGACGTCTGCGACAATAGTGGGTTGGAAAAAATTACCGCCCAATTCATGACGCCCACCACCGACCACCACGCGCGCACCCTTGGCCAGGGCATCGGCGATATGGTCTTCTATTTTGGCAACGGCAGCACCGTCGATCAACGGCCCAAGGACCACGCCGTCTTCGGTACCATCGCCAACTTTCATGGCTGAAACAGCTGCCGCCAATTTCTCAACAAAGGCGTCATAGACACCATTTTGCACCAGCAGGCGATTGGCACAAACGCAGGTCTGACCGGCATTACGATACTTTGACGCCATGGCACCTTCGACAGCAGCATCCAGATCGGCATCATCAAAGACGATAAAAGGCGCATTGCCGCCCAATTCCATAGAGGTCTTTTTGACCGTCTCGGCGCACTTCTTCATCAAAACCTTGCCAATTTCGGTAGAGCCGGTGAAGGTCAATTTACGCACGATGGGATTTGACGTCATCTCATCGCCGATCTCGCTCGATGCCCCGGCCAGTACGGACATGACACCCGGCGGCAGGCCTGCCCGCTCTCCCAATTCCGCCAAGGCCAAAGCCGAATACGGTGTCTGGCTGGCAGGTTTGACGACGATAGTGCAACCCGCCGCCAAGGCCGGGCCCACCTTGCGCGTGACCATTGCGGCGGGAAAGTTCCACGGCGTGACAGCGGTGCAAACCCCAATCGGCTCCTTGATCACGACGATCCGTTTGTCCGCGTGATGGGCGGGAATTGTGTCGCCATAAAGGCGCTTGCCTTCCTCTGCGAACCATTCGATGAACGAGGCCGCATAGGCGACTTCGCCCTTCGCCTCAAGCAAAGGCTTGCCCTGTTCCAGGGTCATGATCAAGGCCAGATCATCAACGTGTTGATGCATCAAATTGAACCAGTCACGCAGGATTTTCGCCCGTTCTCCAGCAGTTTTCGCACGCCACGTGACAAGGGCACGATCCGCCGCCTCAATCGCCCGGCGGGTTTCCGCAGCACCCATGCGCGGTACCGTTCCAATGATCTTCCCCGTCGCGGGATTATCAACCTCGATTACGCCGCCGCCATCGGCATCGCACCATTCACCATCAATATAGTTCTGTTGGCGGAAAAGCTTACTATCGTTGAGCTGCGCAAGATCCATGGTGCCCATAGCGGCGGTCTCCTATCTGGCATGATACCCCAAAGCTGCAGCCGTGATCCTGCACCCATTCCCTGCCCCAGGCAACCTGGGAATAGGCGCAGGTTCTTTACGCGTTTTAGGTCTTTACGCCTTGGCACTGGGGCGGGCAGATACGGCGGCATGCCAGCGCGCTAGATTGGGTCGGTCATCACCGACGCGCAGGCCGATGACCTTGCCGAAATCAACACCGCACAGGGCGGTAATATCGGCTATTGTATAATGATCACCGGCGACGAATTCCCGATCCGCCAGTACACCGTCTAACCAGTCAAAGCGCCCTGGCGCCTTTTGCTGATTAAGCTCACCCCAGGCCGGCACCTGATCTTCCAGTTCGGCAAAAAACTTACTGGTATGACGAAAGCCTGCCGCGATGCATCCCAACAATTGCTGCTCCACCCGCCGGTTCCACATTTCCACCACCGCCCTGTCCTTGGCGTCGTTGCCGAACAAGGCCGGCGCGGGCTGAACCTCCTCAAAATAGCGGCAGATGGCCACGCTTTCAGATAAATGGCTGCCGTCATCCAACTCCAGCGTTGGGATCTGGCCAAGTTGATTGATCGAGGCGATAAAGTCGTCGGTCTTATGTTCCTGTTTACCGATATCCATCGCTACCAAAGGCACATCGATACCCTTTTCGGCCAAAAAAATGCGCACCCGGCGTGGATTTGGTGCCATCTGGCTATCATATAATTTCATCGTTGCTTCCCTCAATATTTCTATGGCCAAGTGGTGCGAGCGAAACAGAAGAATCTTTCGGTTTCGTGTCTCGCGCACCACGATTCTTAAGAGTCTAGTGGTCTTTCGATCCTAGCGGATGGGAACCATCCGTTAGGACCGGACCACTAGGTGATCGGCAAGAACAGCGATCAGCCTGCTTCATTAACGGACGTCCTGAGGCATCATTAACAGACAGCCCCCCTATTGGTCGAGGGGTGGGCTCTTCAAATAGCACTGGGGAGAAACAGTTTTGCCACAGCGCCGCCCCGTCATCATGACGCAGCAGGAAGGCCTCGAACATTGTTCCCAGGCCAAGCCTTGTTTCAGCAGAGATGCCGAACAATAAATATGACAGAATCTATATTACGTCTTTTTCGACTTAACGACCGCCGCAGCGCCCTTGGCACGCGCAAATCGCGGGTCATTGGCACTGGGTAATTTTGCCAATCCGTTACAGCGCATAACCGGGCCGTCAGGTCCAATCATCAAACCGGATGCAAAGCCCAATCGCCGGGTCGTATGGCGAAAGTCAATCTCGCTGACCAGCCATTGATCCTTGAAAGCCGGTTTCAGGAAATCGTAACTCATTTGAATGGTGGGCGAAAATGCATCGGTTTCCGCTGCCAGTTGCACATTCATACCCACGGCCATGTCCATCAAGGTCATCATCATGCCGCCATGACAGATCCCTGCCGGGTTCATGTGGATGTCCTGAACCACAAAACCCATAATACCCCGGTTCTGCTCATCAATCCGCCAATACAAAGGCCCCACATGGTTTACAAATCCCTCATCATCGAGAAAGGGATCAAAGCCTTCTGGTACGCTTGGGTGCATGGTTGGAAATCTCGCTGTTTATTTCGGAAAGGTGGCGCACCGAACGGCACGCAAGTCTACATACGGCGAATTATAGGGTACGGGCAAGACGGGATACACCATTTCGCCGTAACCCGCTTATCGTGTTAATAAAGCAGGCATGATCGAAGAAATACTCTTGCTTGCCGAACCGGTCCTGAGCGAAGGACTTGAGACAGTTTTGCAAGCGGCTAATCCACACTTGAAAATCACGCCCATCCAGTCCCTGGCGCGACTTGAGGCAAAATGCCGTGGTCGGCAGGAGGGAACCCGGCTAATTTCATTCGGTTCAGAGATTATCGTTCCGACCGCTATCCTGGAAGTCTTGGGCGCGGGGGCTTATAATTTCCATCCCGGGCCGCCGACCCATCCGGGACGTTTTCCATCCTGTTTCTTTATTTACGGTGGCGGGGAGCGGTTCGGGTCAACCGTGCATGAGATGGCAGCCAAGGTTGACAGTGGGCCTATCAATGCCGTGGATTGGTTTGCAGTGCCGAACGACGTTGACCGTTTGACGTTGGATGCCATGAGTTTTCGCTCGCTTTTTGCACTCTTTCGCAAACTCGCGCCCCATCTGGCGGTTAGCGCTGAACCCTTGCCGTGCATCAACGAGGCTTGGAGCGGCCGTGCGACGACACAGCAAGACTTCGAGGCAATGTGCCGTTTGCCTCCCGACGTGAGCGAGCAAGAGTTCCGGCTCCGTTATCGCGCCGTTGGCGAAGGGCCAAATCACGCCCTCGAAATCAGCTTGTTCGGACATCGCTTCTGCCTGCGCAATCAACAGAGCAACCCGGAGGTATTAATCGGCGGGGAGAAACGTAGCTGAGTAAAGCAGAGCTGCATTGATATGGCACCGTCAGAGTAGGTGTTCTGGCGGTAACAACAACCTTTGCGAAGAACCGAATGAAATTTATTCCACTGTGACGGATTTTGCCAGATTGCGTGGCTGATCCACGTCCGTGCCTTTCAGAACCGCAATGTGGTAGGCCAGCAATTGCACGGGAATGGAATACAGAATGGGTGCGACAAAGGGATGCACGATGGGTAGGCGCACCGTGGCCCAGGCATCTTCGCCGACGTGGTCGATACCATCACTATCGGAAATCAGCACAACTTTGCCGCCGCGGGCCGCGACCTCCTGCATGTTGGAGGCGACTTTTTCAAACCAATGATCCTTGGGTGCAACGACAATCACGGGCACCTGTTCATCGATCAGGGCAATTGGTCCATGCTTCATCTCGCCTGCGGGATAGCCTTCGGCATGGATATAGGAAATCTCCTTCAACTTCAGGGCCCCCTCCATGGCGATGGGGTAGGAAGTACCCCGGCCAAGATACAGGGCATCCCGGGCCTTGAAGATTTCTTGCGCCAGGGATTGAATATGTTCGTCATGGTGCAGAACCTCGACCGCGCGCGAGGGCACCTCTGTAATGGCCTGGCCCAATACGGCTTCGGTCTGGGCATCAAGCTTACCGCATTGTTTGGCCGCCGTGATGGCCAGACAGGCCAGCACCACCAGCTGAGTGGTGAAGGCTTTGGTCGAGGCGACGCCGATTTCCGGGCCCGCCAGGGTTTGCAACACCACATCGCTTTCCCGCGCTATGGAGCTATCAGGCACATTGACGATAGATAGAATGTGCTGGCCCTGCTGCTTGCACAACCTTAATGCCTCCAAGGTATCCATGGTCTCGCCGGACTGGGAGAGAAAGATGGCGACGCCGCCTTCGGGTAGCGGCGCATCGCGATAGCGGAATTCAGAAGCCACATCGATCTCCACCGGAATGCGGGCCATGCTTTCAATCCAGTATTTGGATACCATGGCGGCATAGGAAGAGGTGCCGCAGGCGATAATGGACAGTTTGGGCACTTCGGCGAAATCAAACGGCAGGTCCGGCAGCCGGATGGAACGTTCTTCGGGGTTAAAGAACGAATGAATTGTATCGCCGATTACTGTCGGCTGTTCGTAGATTTCCTTCAACATGAAGTGGCGATAGTTGCCTTTAGAGATATCGCCCAATGAAGCAGCGGTCAGCTTAATTTCCCGCTGTACAACCGCGCCGCCCGCGTCGTGGATTTCCGCACTGTCCCGGCGCATCACGACCCAATCACCTTCATCCAGATAACAAATACGGTTGGTCCAGGGCGCAAGCGCGATGGCATCGGAGCCGAGGAACATCTCCTCCTCACCAAAACCCACCACCAACGGGCTGCCCCGTCGTGCACCGACCATCAGATTATGCTCGCCGGAAAAAATCATGGCCAAGGCAAAGGCACCTTCAAGGCGCTGTAACGTGGTATGGGCGGCGGTAACCGGATCCATGCCGTCGTTGAGGTATTGGCTAATCAGATGGACGAGAACTTCCGTATCCGTCTCGGAAGCGAAGTTCGCGCCGCGATCTAACAGCTCTGCCTTTAATTCTTTATAATTCTCGATGATGCCGTTATGCACCAGGGCCACGCTGGTCGTGGCATGGGGGTGGGCATTGACCTCGTTCGGGATGCCGTGGGTGGCCCATCTGGTATGTCCGATCCCCACATCACCGGCCAGGGGCTCCTCTTCCAACCGTTCGATCAGGTTCACCAGCTTACCTTCGGCCCGGCGGCGGTCGATATGACCATTGACCAGGGTGGCGATACCGGCGCTATCATAGCCTCTGTATTCCAGGCGTTTCAGCCCCTCCGCCACACGGGCGGCGACGTTGTTTTGCCCGCTGTTGCCAATAATGCCGATGATGCCGCACATATGCTGGCTCCTTAGCTCTTCTTCTTTTGGGCGGCTTTTTCCGCTGACTTGCGTTTGCGGAAGGACAACGCCCAATCTGACAGTTCTTTCTGCGCCGAACGCTCAACAGCCAGGGCATCCGCGGCAACGTCCCGCGTCACCGTGCTGCCCGCCCCGACAATGGCACCATCACCAATCTTGACCGGGGCCACCAGCGCGCTGTTGGAACCGATAAAGGCACCCTTGCCGATATCGGTGAATGACTTCAGAAAACCGTCGTAATTGCAGGTGATGGTGCCCGCACCGATGTTGGCCCCCTCACCCACGCGGGCATCGCCGATATAACTCAGATGATTGACCTTGGCACCGTCTTCGATACGGGCCTTCTTCACTTCAACGAAATTGCCGATACGGACATCCTTGCCGATTTCTGCTTCCGGCCGCAGCCGGGCGAACGGCCCGATATTGGCACCGTTAGAGATATGGCAACCCTCCAAATGACTAAAGGCTTGAATGGTCACGTCGTCATCAACGCGTACGCCGGGGCCGAAAAACACATTCGGGCCGATGCTGACATCCTGGCCCAAAATTGTATCGTGGCAAAAATGAACACTGTCGGGGTCCAACAAAGTAACGCCACCCGCCATGGCAGCGTGGCGTAGACGGTTTTGCACCACCGCCTCCGCCTGGGCCAATTGATCCCGTGAATTCACCCCCCAGGCTTCAATCTCGCCCGCCTCAACCACCGCACAGGTGCGGCCCAGACGATTGGCGATTTCCACGATTTCCGTCAGGTAATATTCGCCCTTGGCATTGTCGTTGCCCACACCGTCCAGCAATTCCGATAGAATGGCACCATCGATGGCCATAAAGCCGGAATTGCACAAATCAATGCCCCGCTCCGCCTCAGAGGCATCGCGATGTTCGACAATACGATCCAGATTACCTTTATCGTCCAGGATCAACCGGGCATATTCGGCAGCATCGGCGGGACGAAAACCCATGACGACGACCGCCGGATTGCCTGCCCCATGACGGGCGGCAAGCATGGCGTTGAGGGTTTCGGAGGCGACGAGGGGCGAATCAGCGAACAGCACCAACACATCGCCCTTGAAACCGGCGAGGTTTTCCCGCGCCGCCATCACCGCATGGCCGGTGCCAAGGGGGGGATCCTGCACCGCAACTTCAATGTCGGGCACCGCCGCCCTTATGGCGTCGCCATTGCCGGGCGATACCACAACGATGTGCCGCTCCGCACCCAAGGCATCAACCACTGCCAGCAACTGGGCCAGCATAGAACGGCCCGCCAAGGGATGGAGCACCTTCGGCAGTTTCGATTTCATCCGGGTACCTTGCCCGGCGGCCAAAATTACGGCTGCGATCGCGTCTTCACTCATATCTGCAAGTCTTTGTTTCGTTGGTATATTTTGCACTTAATACATTAGCTTGGCGAACTTGACACAAGGTAAACAGCAGGCCAATTCAATTTCCTTTACAGTATCTTTCAATGCAGTGTTGTAGCTAACGGTTTTAGCAAAAAAGGTCAGACTGAATGAACATCGCTCAGCTTTCCATTTCCGCCATTTTGGTCGGCGCGGTGATCCTGTTTATCTGGGGACGGCCGCGCTATGATTTGGTGGCGCTGTTGGCGCTGTTGGCCACGGCAATAGCCGGACTGGTACCGGCAAACCAGGTTTTTGCCGGATTTGGCCACCCTGCGGTCATCACCGTTGTGGCCGTGCTTATCGTCAGCCGCGGGCTCCGCAACGCCGGCGTCGTGGACGTCATTGCCGGTTGGCTGTCGCCCTTGATGGATCGCCCGCAACTGCATTTGGCCGCCCTGACCATGACCTGCGGCTTTTGCTCTGCCTTTATGAACAACGTCGGTGCGCTGGCAATTCTGATGCCCGTGGCCCTGGAAACAGCCGCCAAGCAAAACCGCTCCCCCGCCGCCATGCTCATGCCACTCAGCTTTGGTGCTATTTTGGGCGGGTTGAGCACCATGATCGGCACACCGCCCAATGTCATCATCGCGCAATATCGGGCCGATGCCTTGGGACAGTCTTTTAGTATGTTCGATTTCACGCCCGTGGGCGGCATCATCGCCTTGCTGGGCGTGGCATACCTGATCCTGTTCGGTTGGCGGTTGATCCCCCGACAACGTCGCGGCCAGCCCAGTGCCGGGGAAATCTTCCAGATCCGCGACTATATGACAGAGGCGCGATTGGCAGACGGCTCCCCTCTGCTGGGCCGCTCCATCGCCGCCATGGGAGAGCTTGAAGATCTCGACGTTCTGGTTACCGCCCTGATCCGGGGCGAAGAACGCCGCCCCGCGCCAAGCCGGCGAACCAAATTACAGCCCGACGATATCCTGGTCCTGCGCGCTGATCCCACGGATTTGAAAACATTCATGGAAGTTGCAGGGTTGGAGCTGGTCGGCGACGAGGAGCTTTCAAAGGAGCATCTTTCCTCAGACGATATTGCCTTGATTGAGGCGGTGATAACCTCAGGCTCGAACCTGGCCGGGCGCAGCGCCCGCACGGTCAATCTGCGTAATCGACACGGCCTGAACCTCCTCGCCATTGCCCGCCGCGGCGAGCGGGTCCGCACCCGCCTGGACCGGGCTTTGATGGAACCGGGCGATGTATTGTTGTTGCAGGGCGACAGCGGTGCCATGCCCTATGTTCTCTCTCGCCTGGGCTGCCTGCCTTTGATGCGCCGGGGATTGCGCCTGGGCCAGGAGCCAAGGGTCCTGGCGGGCCTGAGTATTTTTGCAATCGCCCTGGCGGCATCCGGCTTCGGCCTGCTACCGGCAGCCGTGGCCTTGACCGGCGCGGCGGTGGCCATGGTCTTGTTCAATTTTATGAATTTGCGGGAGATGTACGAGGCCATCGATTGGCCCGTCGTTGTCCTGCTTGGCGGGATGATCCCTGTCGGGGGTGCTTTGGAAAGCACCGGCACGGCGGCCCTGTTGGCCAATGGACTTGTCGGCTTGGCCGGCTCCCTGCCCGTTTGGGCGGTGTTGGCCTTTGTCCTGATTTTAACGATGACCCTCTCGGACGTCATGAACAATGCCGCGACAGCGGTGGTCATGGCACCCATATCGGTTGGCATTGCCCATGGTTTGGACAGCAGTCCCGATGGCTTTTTGATGGCGGTGGCGATCGGGGCATCGTGTGCTTTCCTCACCCCCATTGGCCATCAATGCAACACTCTGGTATTGGGACCGGGCGGCTATCGTTTCTCTGACTATTGGCGCGTCGGCCTGCCGCTGGAAGTGTTGATCGTTGCCGTTGCCGTGCCTTTGATCATGTTGATTTGGATGTAGAGATTTATGCCCTATGCGAAGCGATTTGACGCCGTTCTGTTCGATCTTGACGGCACCCTGATAGAAACCGCGCCGGACCTGTGTGGTGCCCTCAACCACACGCTGGCCCAGGCGGGCCGCGCGGGGGTGCAACTGGATCAGGTGCGCCACATGATTGGTGACGGTGCCAGGGTCATGCTGCGTCTGGGGCTTGAGGCCACGGGCGAAAATCCGACGGAGGCGGACATTGAACAATGGTTCGACGTCCTGTTGGATTACTACTGGCACCACGTCGCGGAACAAAGCTATGCCTTTCCAGGTGCCTTGCCCGCAGTCGAAAATCTGCGGTCCGCAGGCCTGAAAACAGCTGTCTGCACAAACAAGCCGGTGGCCATGTCAAACCGCCTGTTCGAACAACTGGACATCGCCCATTTGTTCGATGCGGTCCTGGGCGGCGACAGTCTGGCGGTACGCAAACCGGATGCCGGGCACATCCTGGGCACCCTGGAGGCCATCGATGTCGCGCCCGAGCGCGCAGTCATGATCGGTGACAGCGCCAATGACCTGAACGCCGCCCGCAACGCAGGCATACCGGTCGTTTTGGTGACATTCGGCTATACCACGGTGCCGGTTCAGGAGCTTGGCGCCGATGCTCTGATCGATCATTTCGACCAATTGCTACCCGCCCTTTCGGGGCTGTCTTGACACAGCCGCGCGGGGGGACTACATCGAAGCCCGCCTAGGCTGCAAGGTCGCTTACAAAGCATAGAAAATGGCTCGGGGGCGCATAGCTCAGTTGGTTAGAGCGCTGTGTTCACATCGCAGAGGTCCGTGGTTCGAATCCACGTGCGCCCACCATTTTTTTCAATGACTTAGCCCCGAATAGCGCAGTTCTCCCTGGTTCAATTGAACCGCTTTCGCCGCGATTTCGGCAAAGGGGGCGCCAGATGCAATGACGCCCAACGGCGTTGACGGCCAATTCCTCAACAACACCGCGCATGACCTTACTACCCACCCACACGCCTTGCGCTACAAATCGATTTTGCAATGCAATTACATGTAACCTTATGCAAATGAAGCATCGGAAAAAACTTCCCTATAGCGTTAAAACGTTGGTACCATTCCATGAAAATAACAGCTAACAAAATCATGTTTGGTTGCGATGCCTGGGAACAGCGTAACTACTAGATAAGACCAAAGCAGCGGATAAGGCCGAAACGAAAAATGTGCCGCCGCACAACAGGGAAGTATGACATGGGTAGTTCAGCGGAATTAGGCAACGACGACGACTCTAAACTTGAAGCGTTAGTGGATGAGGCGACATCGGATCGCCTCTCGGGCGTGGTGTATTGGATCGCGTTATTGTACGGCGGCTTTGGCATTCTTGTCGCCATGAACCAGACATTTTCCTGGAATGCATTCGGCTATGTGCTGGTTGATAATGCTTATTATTATCTGTTGATTGCAATATTTTTGCCTTTGGCTTTCCTTCTTTTCCCGGCCCGTAATGCCGACCGCTTCCATGTTCCGATCTATGATTGGATATTGGCCGTCATCACCCTCGTCGCTGCGCTGTACCTCTCGTACCACGGCGGCGAAATGGTCGAACAGGGATGGGACATTATTGCCCCGGTAGAGCCGACGATTGCCGCCGCAGCCATTTGTTTCCTGGCTCTTGAGGGTGTTCGCAGGGCCGGTGGTGGTGCCTTGTGCATTATTGCCACGATGTTTTTCCTGTTCCCCTTATGGGCAGACGTCGCACCGGGATTCCTTTGGGGTTTTTCAAAAGAGCCATTGGAACTTGTCCGGGCCCACGCCATGGGTTTTGAGAGTATCATCGGTGTGCCCATGCGGGTTGCCGGTAATTTGCTTATTGGCTTTTTGATTTTCGGCTCCGCACTCGTGGTAACGGGAGGCGGTGATTTCTTTATGAACTTCGCCTCCGCCCTAATGGGACGCAGCCGGGGCGGGCCTGCCAAGGTTGCCATTCTGTCCAGCGGCTTCTTTGGTTCTTTAAGTGGCAGTGTTATCTCAAACGTGGTGACCACGGGCAAATTGACCATCCCGACAATGAAACGGGTCGGCTACCCCCCTGTCTACGCCGGTGCGGTTGAAGCATGTGCATCAACGGGGGGGGCCTTGATGCCCCCCGTTATGGGCGCTGTTGCCTTCCTGATGGCGGAGTTCCTGAACGTTCCCTACTCAACCGTGATGATCGCCGCCGTCGTGCCGGCGGTTATTTTCTATCTAGCCTTGTTATTGCAGGTGGATGCCTACGCCGCCGTGAATGGCCTGAAGGGCATGGATGAAGATGATATCCCGGACTTGTGGGAGACGTTCAAAGGCGGTTGGTACTACATTTTCAGCCTCATCGCCCTGGTCTACATGCTCGTCTGGTTGCGCCTGGACCTTTATGCGCCGTACTACGCGGCAGGCATTCTGATCTTTTGTTCCTTCGCTTTCCGCAAAGGTGAAGCCCGGTTCAATCTGAATACGCTCAAGGAACTGATCGTCGATTCAACAAAAATTATTGCCAACATCATCGCCATTCTAGCTGGTGTCGGGATGATCGTCGGTTCCCTGGCATTCACAGGCGTAGGTGGGGCGTTTTCCCGGGAACTGCTGCAGATAGCCGGCGAAAATTTGTACCTGTTATTGGCCATGGGAGCGGTGACGTCCTTCCTGCTCGGCATGGGGATGACGGTCAGTGCCTGTTACATCTTTCTCGCCATTGTCCTGGGCCCGGCCCTGATCGATGCGGGCCTTGACCCCATCGCCTCACATCTGTTCATCCTATATTGGGGCATGTTGTCCTACATCACGCCGCCCGTGGCCCTGGCTGCCGTCGCAGCGTCCATTATTGCCAAGGCCGATACAATGGCGATTGGCATGCGATCCATGCGCCTGGGCCTGATCAACTTTATCCTGCCGTTTATCTTTGTGCTGAACCCGGCTCTGATCCTGCGGGGGGAATGGGATGAAATTATTATTATGGTTGGCACTGCCCTGGTTGCGGTGTGGTTGATGGCATCGGCCTTTGAAGGTTATCTGAACAAGGCTGGCACCGTCGGTTGGGCTGTCCGCGCCCCGCTTTTGGCAGCGGCTGCCTGTCTGTTGTATCCGGAGATATATTCCAAAGCCGTTGGCGTGGGCCTGATCGTCCTATGTTATGCCATTGCCCTCGTTCAACGAAAACAAGCGACCGCATAGGCTGTCATCTATAGGGATTGCATATCCAGCCTATCGATGCTGATATGCGAAAAAAAGAACCACGAAACGTAACTAGAAATGTAACAAGGGAGAACTTTACGATGGAACTAAGCAAACACATGTGGCGGTTTGCAGGCGGGGCCGCGATGGCCGCGTTGCTGGCGACCAGCGGTGCCCAGGCGGGCGGCGTACCAAAAACCATGATCTGGACGTCTTACGATTTCGGCTCTGCTGGTTTCGCACAGGCATCCGCCGTCGCAAATGCGTTCAAGAAACAATACAACACACGCATTCGCATCGTACCGTCGGGTACGGGTATTGGCCGTCTACTTCCCGTAACCCAACGCAAAGCCCACTACGGCTTTTTGGCAACGGAAACATTTTTCGCCTCCGAAGGCATCTATGATTTCGCCGTTACGCAATGGGGTCCGCAAGACCTTCGCATTGTTCTTGCCCCACCGACGGCCACCGGCATCTCGGTTCCCAAAGGCTCTAAATACGCCGATGGCCATAACCTCAAAGGTATCAAACTTGGCTATGTGAAGGGCAATCCCTCTGTCAACGTCAAGACTGATGCGCTGCTGGCTTATGCGGGTTTGACGCGAGCCGATATCACACCGGTTTGGTTTGGTGGCTATGGCGTCATGAAAGGTGCCCGCTTAAGCGGCAAGATCGATGGTTTCCTGATGTCACCTTATTCCGGCATCACCCGTGAGCTGGAATCTTCACCTGATGGCATCGACTGGGTCCAGTTCGATCCCGCAGACAAGGAAGGCTGGGCCCGCATTACCAAGATTGCGCCCATGTATGCCCCCCTTGCCGCTGATGACGGTGCCGGCATGGAAAAAGGCAAGCCTGTCAACATCATCGAATTCCGCTATCCCATGATGGTCACCTATGCTGACCGGAGTGAAGCAGAAGTCTATGAAGTCACCAAGGCGATGGACGAGGCGTTTGACCAGTACAAAAACGTCAACGCAACAACCAAAAACTGGGCCATTTCGATGGCCGGCAAAACCCCTGCTGACGTTGCCTGGCATCCCGGCTCGGTCAAGTACCTGAAAGAAAAAGGTGTTTGGACGGCCGAGGCAGAAGCCTGGAACCAGGCCCGTCTGGCCCGTCATGCCAAAGTGATTGAAGAGTGGGATAATGCCACGGATGCCTTCAACATGTGGCGTGCGGCAGAGAAGAAGAAGAAAAACAAGATCAAGGTCTCAGAAGCCTGGCCGAAATACTGGTCGGACCATCGGAAGAAAGTTGGTCTCGACTAGACTATCGTTCAAGATATCGGAAATGGGCGGCTTCGGCCGCCCATTTTTTTTACGCCAGACCATCCCTGATGTCTGCATCACGCAATTCCTGGGAACGCTCTTCCGGTGCGCCGAAGCCGCCGCCGCCCGGCAACTCCAACGTGATGACATCACCCTGGTTCAGGCGAAACGGTAAGCCGCCCTCAACCTCGCGTTCGTTCACCAAAATACGCTCCAAGCTGCCGTTTGCACCGCCATTGCGGCCAACGGGTGGAAAGTTCAGCCGTTGCGACAAAACCACCAGGGTTACAGGGCGGGCGGCGGTAATCTCCATCTCCACCCGTTGTCCCAGGCCGCCACGATATTTACCCGTCCCACCCGATCCGGGCAGGTATGATTTATCAAGGATCCGCACCGGAACCCCGCGCTCCAAAACCTCCACTGGCGTTGTCGAAACATTGGTGGGAAAGCTTAAGGTTGAGATGCCATCCTGATCAGGCCGCGCCCCTTGGCCACCATTAAAAAAGAAAATGGTCGAAAACGGCCGTTCCTCATTCCAGCCGGACATGGCGAAGCCATGCAACGGTATGCCACTTTCCGCCGGCACCTTTTCAGGCAGGGCCTTGGCCAGAGTATTGAATACGGCTGAGGTGCAATAATGCCCCACCGTGGCGCGGGCCTCCACCGCCGCCGGATAGGCTGGGTTGAGGAAACAACCTTCCGGCGCGGTGATGGAGATAGGCCGAAAATTTCCCTCGTTATTCGGCACATCGGGCAACAGAACGCATTTCAGGGCATAGGTCGAATAAGCCTGGGTATAGCCAAGGACCGAATTCAGGGGCGATGGATTCTGCGGTGAGGTACCGGCGAAATCCACCAACAATTCATCGCCCCGTACATCCATTCTGCAATGCATCTCCAATGGCAGACTGCTGTCGAAGGAATCTATTTTTGTGATGCTGTCATAGGTGCCATCGGGGATCTGCTCAATTGCCCGTCGCATGGCCTGTTCCGTCAGATCCGTGATCCGGTTGGCCAGGCCCCACATATCCGCCATATGATATTCCGCCAACAGATCGGTAATCCCTGTGCCCATGCGCTGACAGGCCCCGACCATGGCATGGATATCGCCACTGACTTCATCGGGCACCCGGACGTTCTGGCGGATAATATCGTTCAAGGTCTCATTCCGCTGTCCGGCCTCATACAATTTCAGGATCGGGATCTGTAGACCTTCTTCATAGATATCCTTGTTGTCAGGGGCCCGACGCCGCCCGCCGATATCCGCCATATGGGCGATGGCACCGGCGAACCCGACCAGGGTAGCGCCATGGAATATTGGTGCCGCGATGGTCAAATCCGGCAAATGCCCGGTCCCGATCCAGGGATCGTTGGATATGATCACATCACCCGGACGCAGAGTCTCGGCTGGATATTTTACTAAGAACGCCCGCACGGACATAGGCAACGTCCCAATGAACGAGGGGATGGAGCGGGTGGCCTGGGCCACAGACTGGCCGTCAGGGGCCAGGACCATACACGTATAGTCATGGGATTCCCTTACCACAGTCGAAAACGATGTTCGGTGCAGCGCCAAAGCGGCCTCATCAATGACCGAAATCAGACGGGTCCACAGGACTTCAACAGTAATGGGATCAAGCGTATCCATGATTGTTCTCCTAAACGCCCGTGTCGAAGTCGATGACGATATTTGCAGCGGCATCAACATGAAATTTTGTATCCGGCCCGGTCACGATGGAGGTTTCCCGCTCTTCAATAATGGCCGGGCCCTGAATGGTTTCACCCATTGGCAGCCGGTAACGATCATAGATAGCGGTTTCCACATATCCGCCCGCCGCCTCGAAATACACCGAACGCTTGCCTTTCAAGGCCGGACCGTCCCCTTGGGTGGCAGCATCCAGCGCCGGCTTAATCTCCAGCTTCGGACGCGGGTTCAGGACCCGGGCCCGCAGTCCCACCACTTCCAACGGTACATCCGGTGGGCGGTGGCCATAAACGCCTTGATAGATCTCAGCAAAGCCCGCCTCCAGGGCCGGGATTGATATCTCCGCGTCATCGTCAGTAACCGGCACCGACACCGAATAGCCCTGGCCCTGGCAACGCATATCGATAGATCGCTGCATGACCAGCCGGCTATCGGCACCGATTAGCTTTGCCAGGGAGGCCTCACCGGATTGCCGCATGGACGCGAAATGCGCCGCAACCAAGGTCCAATCCACGGCATCCAACCTGGCAAAATAGGCGTTCACCAACTCCACCGCCGGCAAGGCGGCCAGACAACCAATGGCCGATGCCACGCCTGCCCCAAACGGACAGAGCAATCGCCCCAGACCCAGCTTCCGCGCCAAGGCATAGGCATGAACAGGGCCCGCACCGCCAAAGGCAATCATGGCGAAGTTGCGCAAATCGATGCCTTTTTCGGCTGCATGGGCGCGGATTGCCGCCGCCATACTTTCGTTGACGACATCATGAATACCCCAGGCGACCTGTTCCACGGACATCCCCAAACCGCTGGCAATGCCGCTTTCGATGGCCAGGCTGACCGCGTCCAGGTCAAGCTGCATATCACCGCCCAGGAAATGTTCCGGATCAAGATAACCAAGCAATAGATCCGCATCCGTGACGGTGGGCTGTTCACCCCCCTGGCCATAACAGACCGGCCCTGGAACGGCCCCGGCGGATTTCGGCCCCACGTTCAATAGTCCCAGAGCGTTGACATGGGCGATGGAGCCACCGCCTGCCCCGATCTCCAACAACTCAATGGCCGAGATTTGCAAGGGATAGCCGCTGCCCCGCTTAAAGCGATGCACATGGCCGACCTCAAATTCATGGGTGATGGCGGGTTCGCCATCCCGGATGACGGATATCTTGGCCGTCGTACCACCCATGTCAAAGGCAATGGCATCGGGCTGTGCCAAGGCTTCCCGTGCGAAGTGGGATGCGGCAATGGCACCGGCAGCGGGCCCAGATTCGATCATTCGCACCGGATAGGTATCCGCCACATCCCCGGCAGGTCCAATGCCGCCATGGGACAGCATCATAGAGGCTTCCCGGACCATGCCCAGATCGGACAGACCTTGGTTCAATCGTCCCACATACGTCTGCACCAAAGGTTTTACATAGGCATCGACAACTGTCGTTGAAGTCCGCTCAAACTCCCGCACCTCAGCCGAGACCTGGTGGGAGACACTGACTGTTAGATCAGGGAACAGCCGGGCCGCAATTTCCGCCACCCGTATTTCGTGATCGGGGTGGGCATAGCCATGCAGCAGACAGATGGCAAGGGATTGGATGCCAGCGTCCCTGACCAGGCGTTCAAGAACATCCTCGACCTGGGCTTCATCCAGGGGTGTGCGAACCGCGCCACTAAAATCGATGCGTTCTGCAACCTCCAACCGGCGTTGGCGGGGCACCAGGGGGCTTGGCATACGAATGCCAAGGTCATAGATGTCATAACGCGCTTCGCGACCCATCTCCAAGGCATCGCGAAAACCAGCCGTGGTGATCATACCTGTGCGCGCGCCTTTGCCTTCCAGCACCGCATTGGTTGCCACCGTGGTCGCATGCACCACATCGTGCACCAGAGATGATGGAATATCCGAATACTGAAGGATTTCGCCAGCACCCGTGAGAGAGCCTTTCGAGGGGTCATCGGGCGTACTCAACACCTTCGCAAACCAGACCCTGGCGCTGTTATCATCGACGAGCACCACATCCGTGAAAGTGCCCCCCACATCAATGGCAAGGCGGCAGGATGGTTGAGGCATTTACATAGACCCTTACTGGTATTCCGGCATTGAAAAAGGTACCTTGGTTCATACAAGATTTTTGGCGCGTCGAGCGTATTTTTTCAAGTTGGCTAGGTTAGATTAGATGTCTCCGCCTTTATCAAAATTCGCCCAATCGGTTGGCGGCTCCACAGTCGTCGGCATGCGCCGCCAAGCGGATGCCCTGGAAGCCCAAGGCATGACGATTATAGATTTCGGCATTGGGGAACCGGATTTTGAGGCCCCACCCCCGGTGCGGGAGGCGGCGATCAAGGCCATTCAGGATGGCCACGGCAATTATATCGATCCGCGCGGGTTGTTGGAACTTCGCGAAGCCATCGCGGCATTCGAAGGAGCGCAGCATGGCCTGGACGTTGACCCGGATCAAATCGTCGTCACGCCGGGTTCTTACGGCGGGTTGTCGCTGATCACCCGTGCTCTGTTGGATCCTGATGACGAAGTATTGGTGATCGAACCGGGTTGGGGGCCGTACAAGGCCATGGTGAAGCTGACCGGGGCCCAGGCCGTGGGCGTCCCCATGGGCACGAAGCAGGGACGTTTTGTCATCGACGGCGACAAGCTGGAAGCGGCGGTCACCGCGAAAACCAGGGCCATCATCGTCAACACGCCCTGGAACCCTACGGGCCGGGTGCTATTGCCGGAGGAACTGGCGGCAGTGGCAAAGGTGGCGGAACGGCATGACCTATGGATCGTCGCTGACGAAGTCTACAGCGAATTGGTTTACGCCAACGCCTCTCACGTTTCCATCGCGACCCTGGGGGAAGATGTGCGGGCCCGCACGGTCATCGCGACTTCCCTGTCTAAATCATTTGCCATGACCGGTTGGCGTCTGGGTTATTGCATAGCACCGGCGGAATTGTCGGTTTTGCTGGCTAAGATCAACCAATATACCTCGCGCTGTGCCACATCGATCGTGCAACATGCCGCCATCGCCGCATTTCGCGAAAGTGCATCATATGTAGCGGATATGCATGCGCAGTATTCTAAACGCAGGGATGCCATTGCTGCCGGCCTGAATACGATCCCCGGCGTCGAATGCCCCCTGCCCGAAGGTACCTTCTATGCCTTTCCGCAAATTCCCGAAGCCTGGGGCGACAGCAAGGATGTTGCAGGCTATTTGCTGCAGGAAGCCGGTGTCTTGTTGACGCCCGGTGCCTCTTACGGACCAGCCAGCCGGCATCATTTACGCCTGTCCTTTGCGACCTCGACGGAGCTGATTGAAGAGGGCATGGCCCGCATGCAAAAGGCGCTGCCGCCAAGCGGCCTGATCGCCAACAATGACTAGCGCGTCGGCAGCTATTGCACAGGCCCCTGCCTGGTTCCACGACGCCCTGGCCCACACGCCAACCTCGCATCACGTAAGTGCCCTGGGATGCGATATCCATTATTTGCGCTGGGGCCCCGATACATCCGATCTACCTGGCCTGCTGTTCCTGCATGCAGGTGGGGCGCATGCCCAATGGTGGTCGTTCATCGCGCCATTCTTTGCCGAGGACAGAGTGGTTGTGGCCTTGGATTTTTCCGGCATGGGGGACAGCGGCCGCCGGGACAGTTACGGCAGTGCCTGCCATATGGCGGAAATCGCCGCAGTTCTGGGCGATGCGGATTTAGGCAAACGCCCGATCATCATCGGCCATAGTTTTGGCGGCTTCATTGCCATGTGCTACGGCAACCAGCATGGCCGGGATCTAACCGGCATGATTTTTGTCGATACGCCCTTACAGCCAGAGACTGAGGCTGGGGCCGCAGCCAAAGCCAACCCGACGGAAGCTTATACCAAGCCGAAACCGGTTCATCCGGATCGGGAAAGCATCCTTAAACGCTTTCGCCTTGGCCCCGCACAACCTTGCGAAAATGACTTCATCCTCGAACACATCGCCCAAACATCCATTACCCGGTGCGACGGCGGCTGGACCTGGAAGTTTGATGTCGCCGCCCGTGGTGCCGCCCACCATGATGAGCCCCTGGCGAATTATCTGGCCAATCTGTCCTGCCCCAAGGCCCTGGTTTATGGCGCGGAAAGCACTATGGTAACAACGCAAGTTGCAGAATACATGTCGAAATTGTTCGCACCGGGAGAGCCGTTCATCTGCCTCCCCCAAGCCCACCATCACCTCTTCCTCGATCAACCCATCGCCTTTGTGGTCGCTTTACGGGCTATTCTATCGGGTTGGCAACGCTAGGATATCTGGTTAAACGAGAGATAAAGGATAACGAAATGGCTATTCGGGAAATCGCCCAGATGGGCAACCCCATTCTGTATCGCATGGCCGAAACAGTCGCCGATCCGACCGATCGAGAGATCGCGCGCCTGGCAGAAGATATGAAAGACACCTTGGTGCATGTGGGCGGCTCCGGCATCGCCGCCCCGCAGGTATATGAAAGCCTACGTCTGGTGGTCTATCGGGTCAGTGCCCGCCTCATCAACAACGCGGCGGAAGACGCCGACCCTTGGGTCGTACTGGTCAATCCCGTACTCAAGCTTAATGATGCGGAAACTCTGACCGGTTGGGAACGCTGCCTGTCTATTCCCGGCTTGCATGGAAAAGTGTCTCGCCCCAGTTCGTTGACCATGACCTATCAGAACCTGAATGGTGACGAGATCACCCTGGATACCACAGGTGCCCTGGCCACCCTGTTACAGCATGAATGCGATCATCTGGATGGTGTGCTGTACCCCATGCGCATGACCGATATGTCCAAGTTGGAATTCAATGCCGAACCGGGACATTTAGCCCAGGACATTGCAGATGGCGTGAAGGTCTGGCCTGTCTTACAGGGCCTTGTTGATGCCTGGCCCGGCCGTGACCGTTGGCTTGATGAATAGTTCCCAAAAGCGGCGACTGCCGTTTTATTATGGCTGGGTCGTTGTCGCCGTCGCATTTATCACCATGGGCGTTGGGGTCAATGCGCGCACGGCGTTTTCCCTGCTGTTCCCACCAATACTGGATGAATTCGGGTGGAGCCGTGGCAGTTTGGCTGCGACTTTCTCCATCGGCTTTATGGTATCCGCCCTGATTACGCCCCTGATCGGCATCATGATGGATAAGCACGGACCGCGTCTGGTCCTGCCCATAGGCGCGGCGCTGGTCGGTACGGGCCTGATGTTGACCACATTTGCCGTCCTGCCCTGGCATTTCTATTTGACCCTTGGGGTCATGGTCGTGGGTGGGTCCATATTCATCAGCTACATCGGCCACACATTGTTCCTGCCAAACTGGTTCATTCGACGCCGGGGCCTGGCGCTTGGTCTTGCCTTCGCCGGTGTTGGCATCGGTTCAGTGACCATATTTCCTTGGATGCAGCACTCCATCGACACCGTGGGGTGGCGGGAAAGCTGCTGGGTTTTGGCCTTCATAATATTGCTCGTCCTGGTGCCGCTGAATATCACCTTCCAGCGTCGCAGGCCGGAAGACATGGGCCTTTTGCCGGATGGCGACAAGGTGCCCGATGCGACATCGGAGAGGGACAACGGCGAGGTCGTGGACCGAACCATAGTTGATAAGGACTGGGTCGCGACCGATTGGACATTGGCCAAGGCGATGCGGACCCGCCGGTTTTGGTGGCTGATGTTATCCTTTATCTGCACGCTCTATGCCTGGTATGCGGTGCAAGTGCACCAAACCCGCTATCTGATCGATGTTGGCATCACAGCCGAGACGGCCGCATTGGCCCTGGGGCTGGTGGGCTTGGCCGGCGTCATGGGACAGATCGTGGTTGGTCACCTTTCTGATCGCATGGGGCGGGAATGGGCCTATACCCTGGCGCTGTTGGGTTTTCTGAGCACCTATGGCTGTCTTTACCTCCTGCGCCAATGGCCGGAAGTCTGGTTAATGTACCTGATGATCGGACTACAGGGCTTCCTCGGCTACGGTGTTTCCACCGTCTTTGCCGCAACCCCTGCAGACCTGTTTGCAGGCAAGCATTACGGTGCCATATTCGGCGTCCTGGCAACGGCTGCCAGTGCAGGCGCGGCGCTGGGGCCGTGGACAACCGGCATCTTCTTTGACATTTGGGGCGACTACGACTTGGCCTTTACGCTTGCCATGGTTTTGTGTCTGCTCGCCATCGCGACCATGTGGATCGCCGCGCCGCGTAAGGTCCGTCTGGTACAAGGCCAGGTGCGGGGCCAGGTACGGGGGCGGGCACCGAGCGATTAGAGAGCCTTTAGACGCGGTGCCACTTCTTTTACAAATCGTTCCAACGAGGCGTTGACCGCATTTGGGCGCAAACCTGGCGGCACGGCCCACGTGACCAGATCAGTGATGCCGTTTTGTTTGATGAACGCGCTTAATTCGGCCACACAATGCTCCACATCGCCAACGACCCAGTTCTGCGAGATCCGTTCCTTATCCTGATCGGGCGGGGCACCACGACCGGCATCCTTGAAGGCCTGGGCGTAATATTCCATGCGGACGCGTTCAGCAGCCAGAATATCGGGCCAATCCCTCTCTTTATCGTCCGTGACAAAGCACGGCTTGATGATGCCGACGCGATAGTCGTCTGGATCACGACCATCAGCCTTCAGCGCATCGCGCCAGACCTGGATGGTTGTTTCATAAGGCCCCTGGGGCAATAGATGGGCATTGAAGCGGGCCGCCCGCAAGGCACCGTTGGCCGATGATGCCGCCACCCACAGCGGCGGGCCGCCCGGCAGAACATAGTCCGGTTTGATGACCACATCGTCCGCCTGATAGCGCTTGCCCGTATAGCTGAAGCGCGCGCCGCTGAAACAACGCGTCAATATTTCCAGGCTTTCATCAGTACGCGATACCCGCTGCTTGACGGACAGCCCATAGCCCGCGAAATCACGCGGCACATAACCAAGACCAACACCAAGGTCGACCCGCCCGCCGCTAATATTATCCAGTACAGCCAAGTCCTCCGCCAGACGGATGGGCTGATAAAGCGGCAGGATCGATATGTCGGAGGAAAAACGGGCGTTTTTTGTGCGCGCCGCCATGGCAGCAGCGACGGGGATCCAGGACGGCAGGTATCCGTCATCGACGAAATGATGTTCCGTGAACCAAATAAGGTCGACGCCAAGTCCATCGAGCCAGGCAGCCTGATCCAGTATCTCGCCGTAAAAAGTTTGATTGTCGATACCGGTGCTGGCTGGATTGCGAAAATCATAAACCACGCCAATACGTAAATCCTGTTTCATGGTTCGCAGTCCCATCTGTAAATTCCGGCGGCTAGTTGCCGCCCTTTCGCAACGAGGTGCGTGAACTTGTGTTGAACGAGGCTCAGCGCACTGGAGGCCTTATCTTGCCCCCGCCATCCGGCCCGCCGCCCAGTCTTCCACCGTCACCGTGGCAAGGACATTGTGCGTCTCGTCCAGGGTTTCAAACAACCGCCCATCCCTGGACTGCATCCCGAAGAAAACAAGCGCACCATTTTTTCCAGCCCGTTCCATATGCACATCCCCCCCGGAACTGCGGGCATAATCGCCGGCTTTACGGATCGTATGGGTTGTTGCACCATCGTCGTTGGTTTCGAAGAGATTCTGTTCCCCTTCCAGCACCAGTGTCGTCGTGGCTGCGAGGTGGCGGTGAAAATGACAGAACGAATTTGGCGGCCAGCGCATAATAAAATCAAGGGCGCCGATTTCTACCTGAGACCCCAGGATCGCAAGATCATAGTTGATGGGGTAGTCGAACCTGGGACTGCCCTCAAAATGAACCCAATTCAGTTTGGCGGTATCGAACTTAAAACTGGCAGCCATGACATCTCCTCCACGGGGTCGTCTTCTCGAAATTTGCGCTCGCTAGGTGGGGAAGACTATACTGGAAAATAACATATTGGACATCGTCATTGGGGTGGGAGGAAACGGACGCAGATTACGGTGCCGCAAAGGCGGACATGAAGGATTGTAATTTGCAGGATCGGGGTATCTCGACCCATTTGACCCCTGCGCAAGACAACATCAAAATAATCTATTGCATGAATTGAGAGGAAATCCCTTGGAAACGGAATTGTTGCGACCACTGCCAACGCCCATGACACCAGAGGCCATGCCCTATTGGGAGGGCCTGCGCGAAGGTAAATTGATGCTGCCGAAATGCGACGACTGCGCAAAGACATTCTTTTTCCCGCGCATTTCCTGTCCCCATTGCCATTCCCGGAACGTCGGTTGGATGCAGGCCAGCGGCAAAGGCACGCTATATTCCTTTCAGATCGCCCATCGCGCCCTGAACCCGAATTTCAAGATCCCACCGCCGTACATCCTGGCGATGGTTGAACTGGAAGAAGGCCCACGCCTGATGTCCAACCTGATCAATATTGAGGCCGATCCCGCCATCGTAAAAATAGGCATGGCCGTGGAAGTGGTCTACGAAAAACAGAACGACGAGGTCACAATCCCGCTGTTTCAACCGGCAACCTAAAGCCAAGAAAATAGCGACAGCAACAGCGACTGCGACCCTGCAACAGATTATTTATGGAAGCGTGAAATGAAAGAATTATCAAATTCGGTGGCCATTGTCGGCGTCGATGAGTCCGATGAAATCGGCACCCTGCCCCAAGTCAGCCAATTAAGCCTGCACCTCCAGGCGATCCATAACGCGATTGACGATGCGGGGCTGAAAATCTCGGACATCGACGGCATCTTTACCGCCGGCCAGCATTCCCCCGTCCTGTTGGGAGAGGCCCTGGGCGTTACGCCGCGCTATGTGGATGGCACCACGGTGGGGGGCTGTTCGTTCATCATGATGGTGGGCCATGCGGTTGCCGCCCTGCATCACGGGCTATGCGACGTGGCCGTCATCTCGCATGGGGAAAGCGGGCGTTCGGGCACCGGCGTGACCCGGAACCGAGACACCTCGCTATCGGGACAGTTCGAAATGCCCTATGGCTTTGGCGGTGCACCAACCTACTTTGGCATGATCACCAACCGGCATATGTACGAATACGGCACGACATTGGAAAACTGGGCCGATGTCGCCGTCTCCACTCGCGCCTGGGCCGGCCTGAACCCGAAAGCACGATTTCGCGACCCGATCACCGTGCAGGATGTGTTGGATTCCCGCCCGATGTTCTATCCTTTCAATCTGTTGAATATCTGTGTGGTCACTGACGCCGGCGGTGCTGTCGTCCTTACCCGCGCCGACCGGGCCAAGGACTGCGCCAAGAAACCGATCTATGTGCGCGGTGCGGGCGAAGGTACGGAACATACCCTGGTCACCAACATGACGGATATACCCCACTCCAAAGCCACCGCCCTATCAGGCAGCAAGGCGTTCGAGATGGCGGGCGTGACGCACAGCGATTTTGATCACATCATGCTCTACGATGCCTTCACCTCCGGCCCGCCGATGATGTTGGAGTCTTTGGGCTTCTGCAAACCCGGCGAAGGCGTGACATTCTTCGAGGATGGCAAATCAACGCCGGGCGGCAGCCTGCCCATCAACACCAACGGCGGCGGGCTGTCTTATACCCATTCCGGCATGTACGGCATCTTTCCCATCATCGAAGCCGTGCGCCAACAGCGCGGCGAATGCGGTGACCGTCAGGTGCCGGGCGTCAAACTGTCCCTGGTCAACGGCATGGGCGGCATGCTGTCGGCAGCCGGTACGATCGTGCTGTCACACGAAAAGTAGCCCGCCCTCACCACTCAGTAGCGGGCCATCTCCGGGTCCACGACCATGGCCCAGGCGTCAATGCCGCCGGCCAGATTATGGGCATTGGTGAAGCCATTGGCGCGCAGGAACTGCGCGACCTGGTCGCTGCGCGCGCCGTGATGGCACATGATCACCAGGGGATGCTCCCGCGGCAGCTCACCCAAATGCTGGGGGACCTGCTGCATGGGAATACACAAACTGTCGGAGATGGCGCAGACCGCTACCTCGTTCGGCTCCCGCACATCCAGCAACGTATGCAGCACGCCGTCTAAACGTGCCTGCTGCAATGTCCCCACAGCAATCTCCGATCCCCAATCCGCCATTACGTCCGCCATATCACCCTCACAAAAGACAATCCCCAAGATCGGCAATATATCTGAACTTCCCGGATTTGACCCGTGCAATCGCTCAGGCATACTATCTAGCAAAGAGCACAGGAGTATCGCGTATGACAAATTTGCCAATATTGCCGACCATGGGTGTTGGAAGCTACGCTATTCCGGGCTGGATGCATTTGTTTCGCAAGCATATGGGGCAGGCTGCCGCACCCATGGATGTGGCGGAGGCGTTTGACGATGCGACGCGCCTGGCCATTGCGGATCAGGTTGAGGCGGGGATCGATATTGTTTCCGATGGTGAATTACACCGCCAGCGCTTTGTCTACGAGATGTATGACCGTATCAGCGGCATCGCCCGGCAGGAGCGGCCACGCAAACTTGGGGTGCCCGGCTATGACATGGCGCCGAAGTTTTATGCCACCGAAAAGGTTGATGCCCCAAATGGCCTCGGCTTGGTGCGGGAGTATGAAGATCTGGCCCGCCTGGCACCTGGACAGCGCCTGAAAATTGCTTTTCCAGGGCCCCTGACATTTGCCGATAGTATCCTGCCCAGCCCCCATTATGGCGACGGGCCCGGTGCTGTAGGGGCGTTGATGGATGATGTCATCACAATGCTGAAACGAGAGGTTGCGGCCCTGCGTGCGGCGGGGGCGGAATTTATTCAAATCGATGAACCGGGCCTGACCTTTTATCCGGAACGGCGCAGCCAGGCGCAATCCGCCGATTGTATCAACCAGGTGATCGCAGGCCATAACGACAGCACCGCCGTCCATGTCTGCTTTGGCAACAACGCCTCCCGCCCATCCTCCCCGCGCGGCATGAAGCGCTTGCTGGGGGCCATGGAGAAGTTGGAGACCCGTATGTTGGTGCTGGAATTTGCCAATCGGGAGATGGCGGAACTGGACATGCTGGGGCCATTATCGGAACGCTACGACATTGCAGCGGGCGTCATCGATGTGAAGTCCTTTCACGAAGAAAGTGCCGAGGATGTGGCAACGCGTATTCGTGACGTCCTGCGCTATGTTCCTGCTGAGCGGTTGACCGTCACTGCGGATTGTGGGTTTTCCGCCATTCCCCGCTGGTTGGCACGCAGCAAAACCCAGGCCATGGTAGCTGGTGCACGCCTGGTACGGGGCGAAATATAACGGCTTTGTTAACCTCGTTTATTCACCTGCTGTTAGGCATTGATGGCCGATAATGCAGGTTGCTAGAAAAGCGCAGGCCGTCCCTGGTAATGGTTTTTGGGGGCGGTGGCGAATAAACGTTGAGTTAAAATGACATCAAACGTTATTCAATTACCCGGTGTTGGATATGGCCCGCAGTTGCCTGTGCGCCCTGCTGCCGATACCGCTGTGCAAGCGTCGAAATCCAGCCAATCGACGAGCAGCGAGCAAAATTTCGTTGCACCTAAAGACAGCCATGGCACGGACGATGGTCGCAATCATGGTGGCGAAACAAAGAGCTCCTCTGCCGCCCGACCGCAATCGCCCGTCGATTTGAACAGTCTTTTGTCAGCCCAAGAACACGGTAATGCACCGGAACAATCCAACAGCCAGCCCGCATCATTGAGCGAGGAGCAGCAAAAACAGGTTTCTCAGCTGCAGAAAGCGGACGCTGAAATCCACCGCCACGAACAGGCCCATGCCGCCGCCGGCGGGCAATATGCCGGTTCACCGCAATATAGTTATACCAATGGCCCCGACGGCGGGCGCTATGCCACGTCCGGTCACGTCTCCATTGATGTATCCGCCGTAGCCGGTGATCCAAAGGCAACAATCGCAAAAATGGACGTGGTGCAACGGGCTGCCAACGCACCGGCTGAACCGTCAAGCGCGGATCGTTCCGTTTCAGCCCAGGCAGCATCTACGAAACAAGCGGCCCAAATAGAATTAAGCCAGCAGAAAGCCGCTGAAAAAGCGGAAGCCGCAGAAGACGATACGGCAAATGGCACGACAAACACAGCGGCTGATGCGACCGCAAACGCACGTGGTGAGACTTCCGGTGCCGGACCAGGTAATGGCTTCGTCCCAGGTTTCGTTTTCGGGGAAACCCCCGGCCTTGACAGGGAAGCTGGCGATGCAGCACGGAAGCCAACAGCCTCTGATGCCGCTGCCTCCGTCTCACCCGCCGCAGCCGCAGCCGCCTATGCCGCTGCCCCGATGAGTTCGATCATCGGAAGTTAAGTTGCCTTTCGGCCTATGCCTTGGCCGCCGTCGCTTCTATCTCGATCAACATATCCGGCGAAGCCAGGCCATCGACAATCACAAGGGTTGAAGCCGGCAGGGTCGCATCACCGATAATCTTTTTTCGGGCTGCGCGATAATCGTCAATACTGCGCGGATCGGTCAGGAATATCGTGAACTTCACCAGGTGCTTTTTCGCCATGCCGTTTTCTTTCAGGCAATTGAGAATATTGCGAAAGCATTGTTCGGCCTGTTTGCGCCCGCCTGCCTGCAGCTTACCCTTGCCGTCAATGCCAACCTGCCCGGCCATGACCAGCCATTCCGCATTGGCGGGCACCTTGACGCTGTGGGAATAGGCCCCTGCGGGTTTGGCATTGGCCTTGGGGTTCACGAATTCATTCATAGCAATAATCTCCCTCACGGTTTCATTTGATCGCAAAACCATCTTAACCGACTGTGCTGTAACCACCACTGACAGAAATTATCTGGCCGGTAATCCAACTGGCCCCGGACGAGGCAAGAAAGGCAATTGTCGGCGCGATATCCTCCGGCTGGCCAATACGGCCCGATGGATAATTGCGCACGATCTTGGACATATTCGCGTCCAACCAGGCCTTGTCGCTGTGACCGGTTTCCACCAGGCCCAACGCGACCAAATTCGCGGTGATGCCGTCGCGGCCCAACTCCTTGGCCAGTGATTTCGTCAGCGCCATCACCCCGCCGCGGGAGGCGGCTGTGATGGCCAGATTTTTCTCTCCCACCCGGGCGCTGTCGCCGGCCAGGGAAATAATCCGTCCATCGCCCGACGCCGCCAAATATCCCGCCGCCGCGTGACAGCAATGAATGACACCGTATAGGCCGACATCGATCTGGGCATGCCAATCAGCGGGCGTCGTCTCGACAAATTTTTGCGGCGTCACATAGCCCGCGTTATTGACCAGGATATCCAGGCCGCCAAAATCGCTGGCGACCTGATCGATCATGGCCTTGGTGGCATCATAATCTGTCACGTCCCCGCCATAGGCGCGCGCCGTGCCACCGTCGACTTCGATCTCTGCCACAAGCTCTTTTGCCGCCGCTTCCGAGCCGCGATAATTGATGGCGACGGACACGCCTTCATCGGCCAGGGCCAGAACGATCTCCCGGCCCACATCCCGGGCACCGCCGGTTACCAGGGCGACTTTACCCTTCAATCCTAAATCCATGATCTATCCTACTCCTATTTCCCATCGATCAGCCGAAACAAACGTTCCGGCGTGATCGGCAATTCGTTGATATCAATGCCCATGGGGGCAAGCGCGTCTGTAATAGCGTTGGCAATAGCGGCGGGCGCACCAATGGTGCCCCCCTCCCCCATGCCGCGAAATCCGCCCGGATTGTCAGGCAACACGGTTTCCAGGTGATGCACCTGCATGGCTGGAATTTCTGCTGCGGTAGGTACCACATAATCCATCAGGCTGGCGGTCTGGATTTGTCCTGCGCCGTCGTGGACCACCTCCTCCATCAGGGCCGCACCGATACCCTGGGCCACGCCACCATGGACCTGACCATCGACGATCAGTGGATTAATGACCCGGCCGCAATCTTCCGCCACCACATAATTTTGTACCGTGACTTGATAGGTTTCCGGGTCAACCTCCACCACTGCGAGATGGCTGGCCGGGGTCGTGGTACCAAAATAAGGGTCGTACATCCGCGTAGCCTCCAGCTCGATATTTTCCCGGATATCTTTGGGCAGACGCCCCATCTCGGAATATACCGCGCGGGCCAACTCGCGAAAGCTCATACCCCGGTCCGTGCCTTTGACAAAGACCTGACCGTCTGCTGCATCTACATCGCCCTCATCGGCCTCAAATATATGGGCCGCAGCTTTGATAACATGTTCCCGCACGGCGCGGGCCGCGTTGATCGCTGCCCCACCCGCCAGCACTGTGGAGCGGGAGGCATAGGTGCCGGTGCCATGGGCAACGGCGGCACTATCGCCCTGGATCACATCCACATCCTCGACCCGTACGCCCAGTTCCTCGGCCACCACCTGGGCCAATGTGGTCTCCAAACCCTGCCCCTGGGAGGCAATGCCGAAATAGGCGCTCACCGCACCGGTGGAATCGATGCGTACCGTCGCCGTCTCCGTCCCCGTATTGACCGGCATCCCCGGTGCCACCGCGATGCGGGAGCCGAGGCCCGTTAACTCAGCATAAGATGCCAAGCCTATACCAACCCATCGGCCCTGGGCCCGCGCCGCTGTCTGATCCCGGCGCAGGCTTTCGTAACTCGAAGCCACCTTGTCCAGGCATTCCATGAACCCGGCCCGATCCCATACGATGCCGGAGGCTGTTTTGTAGGGAAATTCGTCGGCCTGCACCATATTGCGCCGGCGCATCTCCAGCGGATCCAAGGACAGTTTTGCCGCCGCCATATCCATGAGGCGTTCCATAACAAACGTCGAAATGGGCCGGCCCACGCCGCGATAAGCACCGGTTGGCGTCTTCGAAGTCGCCACCGCCCGGACCCGGCCCAGATAGTTGGGCACCCGATAGGGCCCCGGCAGGAAAGATACCACCTGCACCGGTTCAATTGCCGCCGTCCAGGGATAGACGGAATAAGCCCCCACATCGCCAATAACTTCGGCCCGCAAGCCAAGTATGTGGCCCTCCCCGTCACAGGCCAGTTCCGCCGCCACATGTTCGTCAAATGCCTGGTTGGTGGTCATCAGATCTTCCAGGCGGTCGGACAGCCATTTTACGGGCCGGCCCAATTGTCGGGCGATGATGCAGACCAGTACTTCCTCGGGGTACAACGCGCCCTTGCCGCCGAAACCACCACCCACATCGGGGGCGACCACGCGCAGACGGTTGCCCGGTATATCCAGCATCTCAACCAATGCATCGCGGACGATGCCGGGAATTTGTGTGGTGGAATGCAGGGTCAGGGCGCGGCGGCCCGGGTCATAGTCGGCGACATAGCCGCGATTTTCCATGGCCGTCGGGGTCTTGCGATGCATGCGGAAATTACCGCTAACCCGCACGGATGCTTCTGCCAGGGCCGCGTCCACATCACCGCGATGAAATGTGCGGGCAGCCAGGACATTGGTGCCCGCATCATCGTGCAACAACGGCGCATCCGCCTTTGCATTGGCGATGGCATCAATGGCATCGCCCAAAGGTTCATAACTGACCATGATCTGTTCAGCGGCATCTTCCGCCAGATATCGATTTTCCGCCACCACGGCGACGACCGCTTCGCCCACATAGCGCACCTTGTCATGGGCCAGCACAGGCAGCTCCGTCGCATGATAGTCCGCCATGCGCGAGGTGGCCCGAATGGGGTTCCACAGGCCTGCGATATCGGGGGCAGTAAAGATCGCCGCCACACCGGGCTTAGCAGCGGCATCGGCACTATCAATCTCCAGAATACGGGCATGGGCATGGTCGGAGCGGACAAAGGCAATGTGCAACATACGAGGCAGGTTCAGATCATCGATAAACCGGCCCTGCCCGGCCAACAGGCGCGGATCTTCCAGCCGCTGGACACGGGCGCCGATCATTTTCGGTCTGGCGTCAATCTCCATAGCCCGCCTCAACTGCCGAGCGGATCGCCTTGACCACGTTTTCATAACCGGTGCAACGACAAAGGTTGCCCGATAGCCCCTCGCGAATTTCCTGATCCGTTGCCAAAGGATACTTGCGCAGCAAATCAACCCCGGTCATCAACATGCCCGGCGTACAGAAACCACATTGCAAGGCATGGTGTTCCTGAAATGCAGCCTGCAGCGGATCAAGATTATCGACCGTGCCCAGGCTTTCAACAGTCTCTATCCGGCCACCATCCACCTGCACCGCAAAGCACAGACAGGACCGCACGCTGTCGCCATTCAGGATAACCGTACAGGCTCCGCATACACCCTGTTCGCAGCCGACATGCGTTCCGGTCAGGCCCAATTCATGGCGCAGGAAATCCGCCAACAACATGCGTGGCTCCACCGCCCGCTCATACATGGTGCCATTGACCGTGAGCTTTATCATGCCGCCCGCTTCCATGCGGCCGCCAACGCACGTTTCGTCAACACGCCAACAAGATGCCGCCGATAATCGGCTGATGCATGCAGATCGCTATCAGGGGAGATTTCTTGCATTGCCGCATCCGCTGCCGCCCCGATGCTGACATGGTCTGTCAGCAATCCTTCGGCAGCGGTCAGACGCAATGGCGTTGCATGGGCTCCAATGACGACGATGCGCACTTCGGTGGCTCTATCGTCAGAAAGGCAAATGGTTGCAGCGACCGCAGCTAAGGCGAAATCACCTGACCGCCGGGCCATTTCCTCAAACCCCCAACCGGTGCCGGGGGCGAGGCCGGGAAATTGTATCTCGATCAAGATTTCATCATCCGCCAGATCCGTGGCCAAGGCCCCGTGATAGAAATCGCCCGCCGGGATCGTACGTTTGGTGGTCTTTAATTGAGCGTTCAATAATAACACCAGGCCCGGCCATTCCGCCGCCGGATCTCCATGGCATAAACTGCCGCCAATCGTGCCTCGATTACGGATCGCCAGATGGGCCACATGGGCCATGGCGGCATGCAAGACGGGAAAGCGTTGCCGCACCACATCAGACATCTCCACCGCATGATGGCGGGTCATGGCACCAATACGCAGTCCGTCGCCGTCTTCGGTGATATAGGCCAGATCGGGGATGCGAGAGATATCCACCAACAGGCTGGGTGCCAGCAGGCGAAAATTCATCATTGGCACCAGGCTTTGCCCGCCGGCCAGAACCTTGGCGTCTTCATTACTCAAAGCAGCAACCGCTGCCTCCAATGAGACCGGCGCAAGATATTCAAAAGCCGGAGGTTTCACCTTACAGAGCAATTTTGAATTAATTGGAGTCGCTCTCGCGACCCAAGTGATTGGTTCAATTGCTCTTTTCTTAAGAGTTTGAGCATGTTTTGAATAAACATGCTCTAGACGCCCCGGAAATTAGCCTTACGTTTGCCGTGGAAGGCTTCTACGCCTTCCTTGAAATCCTCTGACATACGCAGACGGCCATAGGCGTTACCTTCAATTTCGATACCCGCTTCGACGGTGGTATTTTGCGCCGCGTTCAAGACGCCCTTGATGGTGCGCTGGGCCAGAGGCGAAAACTCGCGCAATTCATCGACAAATGCATCGACGGTTTCTTCCAGCTTATCATCGGGCACACAGTCCAGAACAAAACCCCAATCCTTAGCCTCCGCACCCGATACCCGGCGTGAGCGGAAGGTCATGTCCTTGGTCCGTTGAATACCGATCATGTGGAGTAGGCGGATAGAGCCGCCCGAACCGGGGATCTGCCCGATACGCTGTTCCGGCAAGGCAAATTGCGCCGTTTCCGAACAGATGCGGAAGTCACAGGCGAGGGGTAATTCGAAACCGACGCCGAAGCTATAACCACGGATCTGCGCCACCACGGGCTTATGACAGCGGGATGGCGCGGCAATATTATCGGCCAGACGGGAGACATGCTCCGGCGAGGCTTCAAGGAAACCTGCAATATTGCCGCCGGAGGAGAAATGCTTACCCTCCGCCCGCAGAACAATGACGCGGACGCGATCATCAACATCCAGTTCCTCAAAGACCAGACGCAACTGGTCACGCTGGGCAATCTCGATCACATTCAGGGGTGGGCGGTCCAGAATGATATCGGCGCGTTGCTTTTCCGCATCGATTTCCACCCGGAAGCCGTCAAGGTCTTCCAAAATCTTGGCCCGCTGGCCCGCAAAAGAATTGCTCATCTCTCGTTTACTCCTGAATTACGCATCTGTTGTGTAATCGCCGTCCACCAACATACGGCGAAGAATTTTTCCGACCGGTGATTTCGGCACCTCCCTGATAAAGACATAAGAGCGCGGCCGTTTGAAGGGGGGCAGATCGGATTTTAGACACCATTCATCCAACGCCGCGCCATTCACGCCTTCCACCCCGTCATGGCGAACGATGAAGGCAGTCACCACCTGGCCCCAACGCGGGTCCGACAGGCCGACGACGGCGACTTCGCTGACGCTTTGGTGCAGGGACAACACGCTTTCGATCTCAACCGGCAGGATATTTTCGCCGCCCGAGATAATCATGTCATCGGTCCGTCCGGTGACGAATATATCGCCGTCCCCGTCCCGGTAGCCAATATCGCCGGTGTAGTACCAACCATCGTGGAGGGATTTTTCGTCTGCATCCGGGCGTTTCCAGTAACCTTCGAAACTTTCATCCCCATCCAGGGCGGCAATAATCTGGCCCTCTTCCGACCCTGTTACCAGATCATCGGGGCCGCTGGCATCGAGAGTGATAATGCGGATCTCCTGGTTCAGGCCCGCCTTGCCCGCCGAACCCGGTTTGGCCGCCGCCTTCGGCTCTATGGTAAAAGTATAAATCTCGGACGAGCCATAATGGTTGACGAACAATTCCGGCTGAAACGCCTTGTCCAAATCCTGTAACAGGCCGTCGGTCATGGCCTGCCCGGCAAAGCCCAGCTTGCGCACGGAAGATACATCCGCATCCCCAAACGTCGGGCAGTGTAACAGATCATGATACAGGGTCGGCACCAGATACAGATTGGTGATGCCATGGCGGGCGATCAGGGCTAAGGCCTCAGCTGGATCATAACGGCGCTGACAGACAAAATGGCCATTGATCAGGACCGAGGCCAATAATGAACGCACCCCCATGGTGTGATACAGGGGCATCACCCCCAACGTCACCTCACCGCGGGCATATTGGTTTTGCGCCACATGGGCCAGGGCCGCCGCCCGCTCCGCCCCCTGCCGCCGGGGCACGCCTTTACCGCGGCCCGTCGTGCCGGAGGTATAGAGCATGACGGAGATATCCTGAACATTCGCCTGGGTCGCGGCATCGACCGCCGGATGCGACAACAGATCGTCCCAATCCTGGTCTACGTTGATACCTTGAATATCCGTATCGACGATTTCCGCCGTCGCCGCCTCAAACACTACCGCCTTGGCGTCCGCATCGTTGAGGACGTAGTCGAGTTCCTCTTTGCTGGCGCGCCAATTCAGGGGCGTGATGGCCAGACCCGCGATCTGGGCCGCCATATGCAGGGTCGCCGCCTCGTATCGGTTTTGCAGTACGGTAACGAAATGATCGCCCTGGCTTAGCCCAAGATCATCCAGGCCCGCGACAAGGCGCAGGATATCGTCCTGCCAGGCAGCGTAGGTCAAAATCTTGTCGCCATCCGAGATCGCCACGGCGTCCGGCATCCGCATGACACTTGCCAATAATGTTCGTCCCAAATCAAACATGCTCAATTCTTCCCGAATACGTCACCGAATACATCTAGCGCCGCTTTGACGATGCCATCATAACCCGTGCAGCGGCAAATATGACCGGACAAGACGTCGCGGATACGGGCCTCGTCCGCATTCGGTTCCTCCTCCCGCAGCTGCGTCAACGACATCAATATGCCCGGCGTACAGAACCCGCATTGCAGGCCATGGTGCTTTTGCATGGCAGCCTGCAATTCATTAAGGCCGTCCGGTGTTGCCAGGTTCTCCACCGTAGTCAGGGCCTTACCCTCCACCTGGACCGCATACAACAGGCATGATCGCACCGCCTTGCCGTCCATCTGGATCGTGCAGGCCCCGCAGGAGCCATGCTCGCAGCCAACATGTGTACCGAACGCGCCCAAGGTCTGGCGCAGAAAATCACTCAACAGCAACCGCGGTTCCGCGTCGCCCTCTACCGCGCGGCCATTCAGGGTAAAACGCACGGTATGTCGTTTGCCTGCCTCAAGGTAACGCATTGTGCACCTCGTCTATGACGCGCCGCCCGATCCGCCGCACCAGTTCGCGGCGATAGCGGGCGGTCGCATGTTGATCATCTGCGCCACCCAGGGACCAGGCGAAATCATTCAGGGCCGCATCAGCAACCGGCCAGGTTAGATCCACGACGCCAGGCGTATCCGCCACACCGCCTACGCCGAGGCGAACACCGTCCTTATTCCCCACCGCACCGACGGCAACGATGGCAAAGTCGCCGTGGCGCTGGGCCACTTCCTCAAACGCCGATGCGGTGGCGGGCCGGGCCAGGGGGAAGCGTGCCGCGACGATCATTTCGTCTGCTTCCAGGGCCGTCGCCATCATACCAACCTGAAAATCTTCGGCATTGATGATCCGATGGCCCCGCTGGCTGCGGACAAAAACATCGCCCCCCAACAATGCCAGGGCCAGGGGCAATTCGGAACTTGGATCAGAATGGGCCAGTGATCCACATACCGTGCCCCGCGCCCTGGTCTGATAGTGTCCCACCCAGGGCAGAAGTTGCGCCAATAAAGGCTGGAATTCAGCCAGTTTTGGCCAGGCCAGCAATTCAGCCTGGGTAACACCGGCACCTACTTCAATGGCACCGTTTGCAATGTCTATGGTCTGCAATTCGGCCAGGCCGGCAATATCGATTAAAACCTCCGGCGTGGCCAAACGCATATTCATCATGGCCGCCAACGACTGTCCGCCGGCACAAATTCGCGCGGCCTCGCCCTTTTTCGCCATCAGGGCCAAGGCTTCACCCAGAGTGTCGGGCTGGGCATAATCGAAGGCGGCGGGCTTCATGGGCCGATCCCCAACCATGACAACAAACGCGCCAGCAAGCCTTGCGCCGGTTCAACTTCACGGCCGTCAACCTGGCTCACCAAGCGCTTGAAGAACTGATTGATCAGGGCCCGGGCAGCACCATCCATCATGCGCCCGCCCACCGCCGCCACCTTGCCGGAAATCTGAACCGTATAGGTATAATCGATCTGGGTACCACCTTCAGTCTCCGTCAAGGTCAGCCAGCCTTCCCCCCGGGAGGTTCCCAGCGGTCCCGCCGCACCACCAACCAGACGTAGCGAACGCGGGGCATCCAGATCCTGCAAAGCAACCGTGGCTACGAACCGCCCCTTCACAGGCCCCACGCCCAAAGTCACATCGGCACGATAAGCGTTCTCCCCCGTCATGGTCAAAGCATGGCAACCGGGGATCACAGCGGCTAGTTTGGTGTCGTCCAGCAACAGCTCCCACACCTCCACCGGTGCTGCGGGAACAAGCGTACCGCCGCTACCATGCAAGGCATGGCCGTCCACAAGAGTAGGAGTGGGCGCGGGAGTTGAAGGGGATGCTGAAGCAGATTCAGGCGCCTCCTCCCCCAACAATATCTCCGCCAGGTTAGATCGGGTCAAAGGCAGGGTTGTTAGATCCTCCCCCACCGCATCGGCGACCGCATTGGCGATACAGACCGGCGTCGACATGCAATTGCCCTCGCCTAGGCCCTTGGCGCCCAGCGGCGTAAAGGGTGATGGGGACTGGTCATGCAGGATCGTCAACTCCGGTATTTCCATGGCCGTGGGGGCAAGATAATCCGCCAGTGTCCCGGCCTGAAAACTGCCGTCCGGGGCGTAGCATAATTCTTCCAACAACGCCGCGCCCATACCTTGTGCAAAGCCGCCCCTGATTTGACCATCGGCCAACATAGGGTTCAGCAAACGGCCCGCATCATGCATGGTGACGTATCGATCAATCCGCACGGCGTAGGTTTCAGGGTCAACCTCAACCCCGCAATAATCAAAGATGAAACCATAGGCGCCGGATGAATTGATCCGGTCGCCCTCGTCAGGCTCCGCCAACTCCGGCATATTCCAGAATGCGGTTTCGCGTAGTCCCGCACCGGCGGCATCGGGAATGGACAGGGGCGACCAATGGGCTTTGGCAGCGGATCGGCCGAGGGGCAGGGAGTTATCGGGATTGCCGCGGGCGAATATGCGGCCATTACCGTATGCCACATCTTCGGGCGGTATATTCAGATCGGCGGCAGCGATCAGGCTTAATCGGTCCCGCAACTGTAAGGCAGCCGTATGCGTGGCGCCTGCCACGGCACCTGCAAAGCGGGAGGCATAGTTGCCGGACGCGATGGTCCAGGGGTCCTTGGCGGTATCATGTTCCGTAGCAACCGCAACTTCGCCCGGATCACAGGCAAAGACGTCTGCCACCACCTGGGCCAGCACAGTGCGATGTCCCTGCCCCTGGGGGACAGACGACACCGCGACAGAGATCGCGCCGGATGGATCAAAGGCGACGGTCGCGGTCGCCAGCGCGCCATTTTTGGGGCCGGAACGCTCCCGCTGCTCCGGGCTCAACAAAGTTGTGATATAGCCCATGTTGGAGATCGAAGGCTCCACCACCACCGCCATGCCGATCCCGTACATCCGACCTGCCGCGCGCGCGCTATCCCGGCGGGCGATCAGTTCAGCCAAGCCGCCGTCCCGGACGGCGCGATCAATACTTCCCGCGTAGTCGCCAGAATCCAACAACGCACCCGGCGCGGTACGATAGGGCATCGCCGCCGTCGGGACCAAATTCCGTCGTCGCAATTCCAAAGGGTCCAGGCCAAGCCTGGCTGCGGCCTTGTCCATCAGACGTTCCAGCGGGAAATAGATCTGCGGCCCGCCGAACCCGCGCATCAATCCTGTCGGCGTTTTGTTGGTCACCACAACACGGTTATGTATGGCGAGGTTTTCAATGGCGTAGGCTCCGGTCATATTGCCGTGCATGCGATAGATGGTTGCCGGTTCCGGTGCCCGCAGAAACGCGCCGCAATCTTCCAGCTGATCATAATCCAGGGCCAGAACCCGGCCATCGACATCTAAAGCGGCTCGCAAAGTCGTCACCCGATTGGTGGCGGAGGTCGCAGCGGCCAGATGCTCCAACCGATCCTCCAGCCACTTCACGGGCCGGCCGGCGATCCGCGCGGCCACACCGAGCGCCACGACATAAGGAAAAACCGCCTGCTTCACGCCATAGCTGCCGCCCGAAAAGGGCGGCGTCTTCAGGCGCATACGATTGCCAGGCACCTTCAATGACCGGGCCATTATGGTGTGCAGAGTGTAAGGGCCCTGAAAATTCGCCATGACCTCGAACGCATCCGCGCCAGGATCATAATCCGCGATGACGCAGAAGCATTCCATCGGCGTGCAGGAATTACGCGGGTAGCTATAGGTCCCCTCGACCACATGGGCCGCCGTGGCGAAGGCGTCCTCTGGGTCGCCATAGCGGAAGTAGCGGTCGTGGAGGACGTTGCCATCCGTACCGGGATGCAGGGCGGGGGCGTCCACGGCTGCCACCGGGTCAACCACGGGGGGCAATGCCTGATAATCCACCACAATGGCATCAAGGGCATCTTCCGCCAGATAGCGATCCCGGGCCAGGACCATGGCCACGGGCTCCCCCACATAACGGACCCGGTCGATGGCCAGGGCATATTGCGGGGCGTCTACCTTGACGCCGGTGATAAACGGTGCGGAATATTGCAACAAATCCGCACCCGTAATCACTGCCACAACACCGGGCATGGCAGCAGCAGCCGCTGTATCTATGGTGCTGATTTCACCATGGGCGATGGGTGAACGTAAAAAGGCCGCATGACAGGCGTTTGCAGGCGTCGGCAAATCATCGGCAAACCGCCCCAGACCCCGCAACAAGGTGGGATCTTCCACCCGTGGCATGGACTGGCCGACCCATTTGCCATTTTGGGATATTTCTGTGCTGTTGTTCACGCTGGGAAACCTATTCTCATGCTTCGCCCAGTACGCCACATGCAGGCCCAAAAGAGAAGGCCCGAAGCGATGTTTCCAACACTTCGGGCCCTCGGTAACGTCTATGCTAGTTTCCCGCGTCCATGCACTGACGGACAATTTCTTACGGGAGGCACCTTGGACTGTCAATGCTATTTTGTGGGCACAACACGCATAACCACAATATCTAGCGTTCTTCCCGCCGCTCCCAAGATTCCAATTGAGTACGCAAGGCGGCGACAAAAGCTAAGGGTTGATCCAGAATAAGATGATGATGGGCTGCGGGAATAACCACCAAAGGCGCGCCCGGCCCCATCAGGCTATGGGTATAGCTGGCCATCTCATCCGTGACCAAGGCGCTCTCTGCCGCAACGAACAAGGCTGATGGGCAGTTTGCCGCGGCTAAATGCTCATGAAACGGCTCTGCAAAGCGCCGTCCTGCCATTGCGTGGGTATCAAACTTCCAGATCCAGCCACCCTCACCGGACTTGATGGAATGGCGGGCGATATATTCAACAATGTAATCATTATCGCAGGGCTGGCGGGGGCGCAGGCGAAAGCGCGATACGGCTTCTTCAAAAGTTGGATAAACCCTGATCGCACCCATGGGATTGGCACGGGCGCGCTGGCTTTCATCATTGCCGGGGGGGTAAAGGGGCGAATCAGCGACGACCAAACCCGCCAGGCTTTCCCCATAAAGTGCGGCATAACGCATGGACATGAAACCGCCAAAACTGTGGCCCACAAGGTAGGTTTTCGGCCCCAGCTCCGCCTCCTTGATCACAGCCCGAATTTCCTCAGCCCGCAGGGTGGCGTTGTATTCATCCCGGTTGGCGCTGTCCCCCATGCCGGATAGATCGATGGAGGCGACCCGGTAACCGGCGCGAAAAAAAGGCGCAATATGGCTCCACCAATGGGCGTGCGCACCGCCGCCATGAACAAACAGAATGCCGCCCCTATGGTCACTTTCTTCTTCGGGTTCCCAGAGTAGATAGTGGATGGAACAGCCCTCTACCTCGACCCGTTTCGATTGGCCCGGTTGCCCGATGGCCCAATGAAACCAATCAGGTGCCGGGGCCTGAACCTCTAAATTCTGCTCGTCTTCCGTCATCCGCACCACTCTTTACGATTACACTTTGCCTACCCCTCATAGCACATTTGCAAAAGCCTACGACACGTCATAGATTGGGAGGTGGAAGGGGAACGTATTCCGGTGTTGCGCGCGGGCTTCAAACCCGTTGAGGGGCGTTAGACGTGCCTGGTGGGTTCGACTCCCACTCCTTTCCGCCAATTTTCTTTATTAACCTATTGATATTTATGATCGATCCCACACTACGTCAGAGAAACCGTGGTTGACGGCTGGCCTGGAAGTTTTTCCCGGCAAAGATATCGATTTGTGCCCCGCGATACCCTGACAGTGAAATCTCGATGCGAAATCTCGATGCGGCGGCTTTAGTTGATCATATGCCGCCCCGTGGCACCTACCTCGACACCGACACCCCTTTTTTCAGCCGTATTGTCCAGCCGTTACACCGGCGATCACGGAGGCGACGCATACGGATGCGTTTCTGATTGAGTTGTTTTACACTGACAGCGCCGGAACTACCGCTTGAACTATCAAGAACAAGCGACTTAATATCTAAATCAAGTTGAGCCGGACAATAATTGACTGAGCGGAAAACAGACAATAGTCGTGCCGGCAATTGCCATTAACAAGATCGCGGAAGCAAATGAACCAAAAGATTGAACCCAATCACTTCGACGCCCTTGTCATCGGTGCCGGATTTGCCGGCATGTACCAACTCTATTGCCTGCGCGAGAAATTGGGCCTTAACGTTAAGGTGCTGGAAACCGGCGACGGTGTTGGCGGCACATGGTATTGGAACCGCTATCCGGGTGCGCGCTGCGACACGGAAAGCCATGCCTATTGTTTCACCTTCGACAAGGATCTGTACCTTGGATGGGAATGGAGCGAGCGCTATCCAGAGCAACCGGAAATTATGCGCTACATGAATTACGCGGCCGACACGTTGGATCTGAAAAAGGACATTCAGTTCAACACCAAAGTCACCAGCGCGGATTGGGACGAGACTACTAACCGCTGGCTGCTGCGAACCGAGCAGGGCGCGCAATACTCCGCTACCTACCTTATTACGGCCATCGGCTGTCTTTCCGCCGCCAATGTGCCGGACGTGCCGGGCCGCGACGATTTCAAGGGCGATTGGTACCACACCGGCTTGTGGCCGCATGCAGGCGTGGACTTCACCGGCAAGCGGGTTGGCCTGATCGGCACAGGTTCAACCGGCGTGCAAGCGACACCAGTGATTGCAGAACAGGCCGGGCATCTGACCGTATTCCAGCGCACCCCGAACTATTCTGTGCCAGCGCGCAACAAAGCCCTAACGGAGGAATTCAAGCAAGAGGTCAAAGAAACCGCGGACGAGATTCGCTTCAACATGCGCCAGACCACCTCCGGTCACCCCTGGGGCCCGGAACCTCGTCTAGCCGTGGAGACCGCGCCGGAAGAACGCGAACGTATCTATCAAGATGCTTGGGACCGCGGCGGCCTGCAATTCCGGGCGGCCTTCCAAGACATCATGGTCGACGTGGCCGCGAATGAGACCGCCGCCGAATTTGTCACTCGAAAAATCCGCGAAGTGGTAAAGGACCCGGAAACCGCAGGCAAGCTCACCGCTTTTGATCACGGCTACTCCACCAAGCGCCCAATTATCGACAGTCACTATTTTGAGGCATTTAACAGAGACAATGTCGAGCTTGTGGACGTGAAAGCCACGCCGATAGAGGCGATTACGGCAGATGGTATCGTGACGACGGATGGCGTCGAATACCCCCTCGATATCATCATCTTTGCAACCGGTTATGACGGCGTCACCGGGCCGTTAATGCGCCTGAACGTGACGGGGCAGGATGGCCTGGCGTTGAGCGACTTCTGGAAAGATGGGCCGAAGACCTTCTTGGGCCTGCAAGTGGCTGGCTTTCCGAACATGTTCACAATCACGGGCCCTGGCAGTCCATCGGTCTTAACCAACATGCCGGTTGCCTGCGAGCAACATGCTGAGTGGATCACCGCGTGCATCGGCCACATGCGCGAACAAGGTACCGATCGGGTCGAGACCAGCTCCACCGCCATGAACACCTGGGGTGAGAAGGTCCAGGAAGCGGCGGAAGCCACTTTGCTGTACACCGCCAAATCGTCCTGGTATCTGGGCGCAAACGTGCCGGGCAAGCCGCGCGTGTTCCTGCCATATGCTGGTGGGATGGACAAATACCGGCAGATTTGCACAGACGTTGCGGCCAATGGCTATGATGGCTTTGCGTTCTCAACTGCGGGATAAAGTCGGACGCGGTCTTGCAATAGTGGAATGCATTTGTCATTCAACAGATGTCTACGCCGGACCCAAATAGGGCCGCGGCACCAGGACAAAAAAATGGGCCCTTCGCCAACAGTCTAAGCGGCGGCAAAGGGCCCGTCTTTTTACTGATCCGCGATCTATTGCGGAATTTCGAACAGGCCGGCGGCACCCATGCCGGTGCCGACGCACATGGTGACGACGACATATTTCGCGCCACGGCGTTTGCCTTCAATCAATGCATGCCCGGTCAGGCGCGCACCCGTCATGCCATAGGGATGGCCGACGGAGATGGAACCGCCGTCAACATTCAACAAATCGTTGTCGATGCCCAGCTTGTCCCGGCAATACAACACCTGCACGGCGAAAGCTTCATTCAGTTCCCACAAACCGATGTCGTCCACGTTCAGGCCGTTGCGCTCCAGCAATTTTGGAATAGCGAAAACAGGCCCAATACCCATTTCATCAGGCTCACAACCATGCACCACCAGGCCGCGATAGATACCCATCACATCCAGGTTCCGCTTGGCAGCTTCTGCATCGCTCATCAATACACAGGCGGATGCGCCGTCTGATAGCTGGGATGCATTACCGGCGGTAATATGGCCGTCTTCGCGGGTTACCGGCTTCAGGCTCTGCAGACCTTCCAAGGTGGTATTGGCGCGGTTGCCTTCGTCTTTTTCCAACAGGGTATCCACATAGGTTACTTCGCCCGTTTCCTTGTCCGTCACCGCCTTGATCGTCGGCATGGGAACAATTTCATCATCGAAGCGACCGGCCTGTTGCGCCGCAGCCGTGCGCATCTGGCTTTGGAAGCCGTATTCGTCCTGGGCTTCACGGGAAACACCATAGCGGTCGGCAACCGTCTGGGCGGTATCCAACATAGGATCGTAGATCGACGGCAGATTTTCCACCAACCAATCGTTGGTCCGACGGAAGGTATTGGCGTGATCGTTCTGCACCAAGGAAATACTTTCCAAACCACCACCCACAGCAATTGGCACGCCGTCTGTGATGATCCGTTGTGCGGCAACGGAAATAGCATTCAGGCCCGAGGAACAGGCCCGGCTGACGGTCAGGCCGGAAACATTGACCGGCATCCCCGCCCGCATGGCGGAACCACGGGCCACGTTGCCCCCGGTGCTGCCTTCGGTCCGGCCAGCGCCGATGATCACATCCTCAACTTCGCCTGGGTCAACGCCTGCGCGCTCAACCGCATGCTTAATGACATGGCCGCCCATATCGACGGCATGAGTATTATTGAACGCGCCGCGATAGGCCTTGCCGATCGGTGTGCGGGCGGTTGAAACAATGACAGCGTCACGCATGATAGTTGCTCCTCGTTTTACAGATTTTGAAATTCCTAGACCGACTATAACCTTACTTGCCCACTGGTGCCAGCGGCCCCGACAGATGCGCATTGTCCATTAAGAAAGTACGATCTAGACTAACCATGCCGCCGCTACGGCTCGTCAATTTGTGGAGTGCCCAATTCCGTGTCTGATGTAGATCCTATTACCGCTTCCGTCATTCAACACCGCCTGGTTGCCGTCGCCGAAGAAATGGGCGAGGCCATGCTGCGAACGTCCTATTCCCAGATCATGAATTCCAGCCGGGATTTTTCCACCGCCATTTGCGGTCCCGAAGGCAGACTGGTCTCCCAGGCCGAGCATATTCCCGTCCATGTGGGCGCATTGCCCTGGGCCGTGAAGGCCGTGGTCGAATTTTTTGGCGACGATGTCCACCAAGGCGACGTCTTCCTGCTGAATGATCCCTATCATGGGGGCAGCCATCTGCCTGATCTGACGGCCTTTGTACCGGTGTTTGCCGGTGATCGCCTGATCTTCTGGACCGTCAACCGGGCGCATCATTCCGATATTGGCGGTGCCACCCATGGTGCCTACAATGCCACGGCTACGGAAATCTGGCAGGAAGGGCTGCGTGTCCCGCCAATACGCCTCTACGAAAAGGGCGAAATCCGTGCCGACCTGATGCAGCTGTTGACCATCAATGTCCGATTGGCGAAAGACTTTCAGGGCGATCTGGCAGCCCAAATCGGCTCGGTCCGTTTGGGCGAACGGCGTCTGGAGGCCTTGATGGAGGAGTTCACCCCGGACGTTGTTGTTGATGCGGTGGAGGTCATCCTGAATTCGGCCGAGCAACAGGCCCGAGGGGTCATTTCCAGTTGGCAGGACGGCGTTTATCACGGTGTCGCCGTATTGGACGACGATGGGCGGGGGAATGACGATATCGCAATCCGCGCCAAAGTCACCATAGAAGGCAGCGACCTGGAGATCGATTTGAGCGAGTCAGACTATGAAGTGACCTCGTTCGTTAACTCCTCCCACGCCAACATGCAATCGGGCGTGGCCATGGCGCTGGCGTTTTTGCTGGACCCTGAAACACCAAAAAACGACGGCTCTTTCCGCCCCGTCAAAGTCGTCGCGCGGGAGGGCAGTATTGTCTGGGCCAAACCCGGCGCACCGGTGACCTTGTCGACCTCTCACTGCGCCCAGGAAATAATCGAGGCAATCGTCCGCGCCCTAGCACCCGCCTGTCCGGACCGGGCCATGGCGGGTTGGGGGCGACGTTTTCGCATTGCCATCAAGGGTGACGACCCCCGCAATGGCCAACCGTTCATCTGGCATATGTTTCATGCCCGTCCTGGTGCCGGCGCGTCGTCGGGGGGCGACGGCTGGCATGGATCGGGGGAATGGCATTCCACGGGCGGCCTCAAATTTGGCTCTATCGAGATCGTGGAAACACGTTTTCCCCTGTATTTTCGCCGTCATGAATATCGCGCCAACTCTGGCGGCAGTGGTCGCTACACGGGCGGTGCGGGGGTTGATCTGGATCTGGAAGTAGAGACAGCGACCCCCTGCAAGGTCAACGCAGCGGGCGATGGAGCCCGCCACGGTGCCGCCGGCATGCTGGGAGGCGAGGACGGTGCCCCCCATCGCTATCTGTTACGCGCGCCCGGCAAGCGGCCAAGAGTGTTGCGCACCAAAGAAGAAGGCATAGAAGTACCCGTCGGTGCCGTCTTCGAGATACACTCGGCAGGCGGCGGCGGCTGGGGCCCGCCAGGAGAACGTGAGCAGGCGGCGAAAGATTATGACCGCCGCAATGGCTATACGACAAAATCTGGCGGCAAATCCTCAAAAGCAAAAGCATAGACGGCGAGAATAAGATGTATCGTATTGGTATTGATGTTGGCGGCACATTCACGGACCTGGTTGCCATCGACGATTTCGGCAAGGTCACACTGGGCAAAACCCCCTCGACGCCTGTTGATCAGTCCATTGGTGTTATGAACGGGCTGGTCCAGGTGGCGGAAACCCTAGGGCTTAGTCTGGCCGATCTGCTGGCCACCACGGACCGGATTGTGCACGGCACCACGGTCGCGACCAATACCCTGCTGGAACGCAACGGCCCCAAAATTGCCCTGCTGACCACGGAAGGCCATCGCGACGTCCTGGAAATGCGCGAAGGCTTAAAGCCGGAGCGATATAATCTGCGCCTGGCCCGGCCGGAAGCATTGATCCCCCGCCACCTCTGCCTTGGGGTGCGGGAACGGATCAAGGCCGATGGCAAGATCGATATTCCCCTGGACCAGGCGTCGCTGGACAAAGCCATCCGCGTATTGAAGCGGGAAAAGATTGTATCTGTCGCGGTCTGTTACCTGCACGCCTATCGCGATGGCCGCCACGAACAGGCGACCCGCGAGGCCCTGGCAAAAGCACTGCCGGATCTACATGTCTGTATATCATCGGAAGTGCTGCCCCAGATCAAGGAGTATGAGCGGGTATCGACCACCGTGGTCAATGCCTACGTGGCCCCTATATTGGCCCGCTATCTCTCCCGCCTGGAAGATGCATTGAAGACCGCCGGTTATGGCGGACCAGTTTTGATCATCCTCTCCCACGGCGGTATCGCGCCCATCGCCGAGGCCATTCGCATGGCCGCGGCCACCGTTCTGTCGGGGCCTGCGGGGGGCGTTTCCGGTGCCCGCCATGCCGCCGGGTTAATCGGCATGGGGGATCTTATTCCCTTCGACATGGGGGGCACATCGACCGATATTTCCCTGATCGTCGATGGCCAGGCGACCCTGGCCAATGACCGGCGAATTGCCAACGAACGTATCGCGCTGCCCAGTTTGGATATCGTGACCCTGGGCGCGGGCGGCGGCTCTATCGCGCGTGTCCGTGCGGGCGGGTTGTTGGAGGTCGGGCCGCAAAGTGCCGGTGCCATGCCGGGCCCGGCCTGTTATGGCAATGGTGGCGCGGAGGCCACGGTCACCGATGCCTCCATGGTGCTGGGATATCTCGACCCGGATAATTTTTTGGGCGGCCGGGCAAAATTGGATAAGGCGGCGGCAGATGCCGCGTTGGATCGCCTCGGCCGGGAACTGGGCATTGATGGCGTGCGCGCGGCAGAGGGCGTGCATCGTGTGGTCAACACACAAATGGCGGAAGGTGTGCGCCTGGCGACAGTGCGCCGGGGCGTCGATCCCCGCCGCTTTGCCCTGTTGGCATTTGGCGGTGCCGCCGGTTTGCACGGCACTGAACTGGCCCGGCAATTGAACCTGGGCCGGGTCGTCGTGCCGCGAATCGCTTCCGTGCTGTCTGCCTGGGGCATGTTGGCGACGGAGTTGCGGTTGGAGATTACCCGCACCCATATCGGGGACACGGCGAACCTTGATATTGCCGCGATCAACAAGCTCTATGCGGAGATGGAAGCGGAGGGGGAAAGCCGCCTGCGCGGCTGGTTCGATGGTGCCATCCACAGCCTACGCTCCGCCGATATGCGCTATGGCGAGCAGATTTTTGAAATCGATGTCCCACTGGATCAAGTGGATTTCGCCGCGCCTGATTTACTGGCCCAGATCAAGGGTGCCTTCGAACGCCGCCACGAGGCATTGTATACCTATAGCCTGGAGGATCAGGATCCGGTTCTGGTCAACGCCCGCGTTGCCACAATCGGTGCCCTGCCGGCACTTCCCGAGGAACCATTGGTAGAGGCCAGCGCACCGATTGCGCCCAGCGGCCAACGGCGGATCTATCTTGATGGCTGGCTTGATGCCCCGATCTTTGATTTTGATCGCCTGGCAGCGGGACAAAGCGTTACCGGCCCAGCCTTGATCGTATCGGAAACCACCAATGTTCTGCTACGCCAGGGTGATGTGGCAACCACGACCCCGCTTGGCTGGCTGGATATTCAAGTGCCCATTTAGCTGCAAATGAAGGCCTTACGCCCGAATAGGGCGCACTTGATTTAGATCAAGAACCGCGATGGCATTTCCCGGCATCATCTCTCTAATATTCTACAGAACAGCGCGAGCGCGCTGTGCGCGGAAGGGGGACCTGCCATCAAAACCACCGACTTGGTACAATTTGCCTCCGATCCGGCATTCGCGGTCAACGGAGACATGCGCGTGATCAGCTGGAATGCGGGCGCCGAGGCTTTGCTGGGATACACCATGGCCGAGGCCATGGCCCTGAAATGCGGCCAGATCCTGCAAGCCTTCTATCCTACCGGAGAGCCATTGTGCTCCGTCCTGTGCGAAGGACGTTCATGTATTGCGGTGGGTAAAAAATGGGCCTTGGCCGCCTGCCGGATTCGCAGAAAAGATGGTGAGATGGTTAATGCCGGGATCTCCACCATGGTGCTGCCACCGGAAGCCCGGAATAATCCGCATGACGACGCCATTGCGATCGTTTTCCTTCGTGAAGCCAAAAGCAGCAGCAACGATATTCCCCCCCTGATGCCACTGCGCATTTTTACCATGGGACAGTTCAGCCTGGCCATTGCCGGTGAAGGATTGCAAGTTGAAAGCTGGAAACGGAAACAGGCCGCCGTCGTACTGAAAATTCTGGTGAGCCATTTAGGCCGGCCTGTGCATCGCGAGCGCCTGATCGAATGGCTGTGGCCCGAGGCGGATGTGGACCGGGGCTGGGAACGATTGAAAGTCACCATTTCCTTTTTACGCAGTAAATTGAAGGCGGGTGGCGCATCTGCGGAAACCATCGAAACCGTCGGCCAATCCTATCTGTTGCGCCGGGACGCGGTCTGGATCGACAGCGACGCATTTTGCAGTCTGGTGCAATCCGGCTGGGATTTCCTGAAATCAGGCAACCTGAGCGAAGCCCGCACCCAGTTTGAGGAGGCGGAGAGCCTCTATCGTGGTGACTATCTGGAAGCCGAACCCTATGCGGAATGGTGCGCGGAAGAACGGGAACGTTTGCGGGAGATGTATCTGGAGCTGTTATCGGGCATGGTCAAATGCTACAGTGATGGCGGCTTGTTCATGGAGGCATCCCGGGTCTGCCGCGCCGCCCTACAGAGCGACCCCTGCCGGGAAAGCTTCCTGCGTGCCCTGCTGGAATGCCTGGTCAAAATGGGCCGCCCGGATTGGGCCGTGGCCTATTTCAACAGCTGGAAACACAGCCTGGACCGGGAATACGGTCTGCAACCCACGCCGGAAACCTTGCAGGCCTACAAACACCTGATTGGCGAGCGTATCCACGCCGCCGAATAACACCCCTTAATTCGGCATCAGATGGCGGGGCGGTTACGGATAGCTTCAGCCACTTTGCGTTTCAGGAATTTGCCGTCCGTGCGGTCACCGAAGAATTCACCGTCCTGCATCATCACTTTGCCGCGTAGTACTGTTAGGGACGGCCAGACCTCCGATTCATAGCCTTCCCATGGGGTGTAGTCGCTTTCGTGCAGACGGGCGGCGGTAATCGTGCGGCTTTGCCCTGGATCGAGGACAACAATATCGGCATCGCTGCCCGCTGCCAGGGCACCTTTTTGCGGATACATGCCCATGATCTTGGCAGCGTTGGTGGAGACCAGATCAGTAAATTTCTCCAGCGTATAGCCGCGCTTTTTGACCATTTCGGTGTACATCACCGAGACCCGCGGCTCACACCCCGCGTTGCCGCCCGTGGTGTCATCGATGCGGCAGCCCTGGGTTTTGGTCGACAGGTTGCAGCAAATTTCGTCCGTCGCGATGGACGAGATGGAACCGCGCAGCTGCCCTTCCCACAAAGCATCCTGGTCCGAGGTTTCCTTTAACGACGGATAAGTGTGATAGATCTGCCCATTCGGGCGTTTGTAGTGTTCGTGCGTGAACATCAGATATTGGTGCAGTGTCTCGCCATAGATGGGGAAGCCCTTGGCGCGGGCCGCTTCAATGGCGGCAACGCCCGTGGCCGCACTCACATGCATCATATAAAGCGGCGTGCCGTCCACATGTTCGGCCAGGCGGATAATGCGCCGGAACGACAGATCCTCGGACATGGTGTTATGCACCTCCGCCAGGTTCTCAAACCCCATGCGGCCCTCACGCTGCAACACGTCGTACATATGCATGACGATCTCGTCATCTTCGGCATGAATGGCAGCAATGCCGCCCTCCTTCTTGAGGACCTTGAAAACCTCCCAAATATGGCCATGGTTCATTTTGCGCCCGCGTCTGGACGGCGTGATGTCCGTGGTGAAAATTTTGATGGAGGGGTAGCCCTCCTGTATCACCTCGGCAATTTGCGGCATCAGTTCAGGCGGAATAGCCCCTTGCAACAGGACGTGGTAGCCATAGTCGGTATAGCAATTGCCGGTCCAATCCTGTTTGCGGACATTGATCACTTCCTCCAACGTGCCCTTTTGCTGCCAGCTGGCGAAATCCAGCAACGTCGTGGTACCGCCGTGAATGGCGGCGCGGCTGACAACGTCGGGGCCGTCGGTCCAGGTAACCTCCCCCCCTTCCTCCAACGGAGGGATATGCCAGAGGGAATGGATGTGGGGGTCAATGCCGCCCGGAATGACAATCTTACCCCGGGCATCAATCACTTGGCCGGCCTGGCTGTCATCAAAGGTGCCGGGTGCTGCAATAGCCGCGATGGTATCGCCTTGGATACAGACATCCCATGCCCCCGTACCCTGTGGCGTGACAACCTGGTCGCCCCTTATGATGAGATCAAACATGTCTGCTCTCCCTTCCCGGATGAATAACAATGAGCAAAGTCTAGCAGGAAACCAACCCATCGCGCTATGATCACAAATGAAGGCGTGGAGGGGCCGATGACACCCGATTTCGTAATCCGCAACGGCACAATATTCGACGGCCTGGGCAAGCCCGGCGCGGGCGGCGATGTGGTGGTGCGTGAGGGTCGCATTGTCTCTCTCGGGGCGTCGCTCGGACCGGCGGAGGTAACGGGTGCGCGGGAGATCGATGCGACCGGGCTATACGTCACGCCCGGCTTCATCGATATTCACAGCCATTCCGACTTCACCCTGCTGGTCGACCCCCGCGCGCAATCCGCCGTGCATCAGGGCGTTACCTTGGAAGTGATCGGCAATTGCGGCCATGGCTGTTTCCCCCTGGTGGACAAGACCCTGGCCCGGAACACGATCTATGGCATATCGGACGCGATTGAGCTGGATTGGTCGACGCCCAGCGCCTATCTGGACCGCCTGGAAGCAGCCAAACCGGCGATCAATGTCTTGACCCTGGTGCCCAATGGGCAACTGCGCCAGGCCACTGTCGGCCTTTCCGAACGCCCCGCCGACCCAGAGGAACAGCGGCAGATGCTGTATCACCTGGAAGAGGCGTTGGAGGCAGGCGCCTACGGTCTGTCCACGGGCCTTGAATATCCGATTGAGATGGGCGCGGACCAAGCGGAGATCGCCGCGTTGTTGCAGCCCGTAGCGCGCCAGGGCCTGCTGTACGCCAGCCACACCCGCAAACGTGATGTCGGCGCGTTGGCGGCGATTGAGGAAGCATTGGCCACGTCAAGAGAGGCAGGCGTTCGGCTGCAAATCTCGCATCTGTTGCCGCGCGGCGGCCGGGTCGATTGTGAGGCCTCAATTGAGATGGTCAATGATGCTAGACACAGGGGGCATGGCGGGCAGGATGTCGCCTTCGATATGCATACCCGTGATTTCTCCCTCACCTTTCTTCATGCCATGCTGCCCCCCTGGGCCTTACAGGGCGGGCTGTCCGGATTAGCGGCGTTGTTGGAGGCTGCGGGCAATCGTGACCGTATTCACAAACACCCCTCTATTGTGACGGCGGGTGGTTGGGAACGTGTGACCCTGCTGGATAACGATGTGGCACCCGAATATGCCCGCCAGAATTTTTCCAGCATTGGCCAGCGCATGGATCTGCCCCCCGGCGATGCGGCCTTGGCATTGCTGTGCCGATCCGCCAACGCGGCCCAGCCGTTGATGATCATCCGCCCGGTCTATGCGGCGGCGGATCAGGATCTGGCCTTTGCCCACGATCTTTGCATGCCGGGATCGGATGCCACCGCACTTTGCCCGGACGGGCCATTGGAGGGCTCCGCCTTTCATGGTGCCTATAGCTGGGCTGCCTGGTTCTATCGTTTCACGGTGCTGGAACGGGGTTTCCTAAGCCCGGAAGCCGCCGTCCACAAACTGACCGGACAGCCCGCAGACGTCCTGAACCTGACTAACCGTGGTGTCCTTGCACCCGGTGCCTGGGCCGACATCGCCATCTTTGATCCTGACGCGTTCGGCGAAACCGCGGCCCTGTGGCAACCGAACCAAATTGCATCGGGGATGAAATTCGTGCTGGTCAACGGCGCTTTAGTGCTGGACCATGGGGAAAACACCAACACACGTCCCGGCCAGGTTCTGCGCCAGGGCCAATCGATATAGCGAGGAAGTAAAAAATGGCAGAAAGCCAGACGTACGATTTTGTCATAGTCGGGGCCGGTTCCGCCGGTTCCGTACTGGCCAACAGGTTGAGCGCATCGGGTGATTATTCCGTGTTGTTGTTGGAGGCCGGACGCCCCAGCCATCCCTGGTCCCGGGTGCCCGTCGGCTTTGCCAAGTTGATCGATAACCCCAAGGCCAATTGGCTGTATGAATCCGAACCTGAGGAAGCCACGGGCGGGCGGCCCATTCCCGTACCCCGGGGTAAGTTGTTGGGTGGATCATCGTCCATCAACGGCATGGTCTTTGTTCGCGGCCAGGCCCAGGATTTTGATACCTGGGCGCAGTTGGGCAACAAGGGTTGGGGCTATCGGGATGTGCTGCCGCATTTTCGCGCCATGGAAAAGTATGACGGCGGCGATGATGAATTTCGCGGCCGCGACGGCCCCTTGCGGGTCACCGATCTGAAGGAAAGAGGCCCCATCTATGACGCCCTGATTGCCGCTGCTGGTGATGCGGGCATCGAAGAAAGCGTCGACTACAACGGCCCCACCCAGGACGGCATCGGCATGACCCAGGTGACCATTAACAAAGGCCGGCGGATGAGCACGGCCTATTGCTATCTGGATCCCGCCCGTAGCCGCTCCAATCTGCGTATTGAAACAGGGGCCCTGACCGAACGCCTGTTGTTTGACGGCACCCGTTGCACCGGCGTGCGTTACACCATTGGCGGCATGGCGCGGGAGGCAAAGGCCGGGCGCGAAGTAATCGTCAGCGCCGGCGCGATTAATTCGCCGCAGTTATTGGAATTGTCCGGCATCGGCCAGCCTGATCTTTTGGCCAAAAATGGTATCGAGGTGGTGCAGGCCCTGCCCGGCGTGGGTGAGAACCTGCGCGACCATTATGCCCCGCGCATGAAGTGGGACGTGAAAACCGCCGGCCTGACCTATAACGACAAAGCAAAAGGACTTGGCCTGGTTTGGCAGGCCTTGAAGTACGCCACGACAGGCACCGGTTTGCTGGGCCTGCCCGCATCCCCCATCCGGGCCTATGTCCGCAGCCGAGACGGTTTAAGCTCACCGGACATCGGCATATCGTGGATACCGTTTTTGGTGGCCGAAGGCTTCAAGCTGGATAAGCAATCGGGCATGACCGTGATTACCCATCCGTTGCGTTCGGAATCCACCGGCTCCATCCATATCGGCTCGGGCCAGGCGACGTCCGCCCCGATCATCCGCTTCAACTTCCTCTCCGCCGAATATGATCGGGAGCTGACCCTGGCCGCCATGCGCATCGTGCGCGAAGTCATGGCCTCCCCCGCCATGGCCGCCCTGAACGCCACGGAAATGGCCCCGGGCCTGGATATGCAGGACGAAAAGGCGTTGCTGGATTGGGTCAAGGCAACAGCCGAGACAGCTTATCATCCCATCGGCACCTGCAAGATGGGTGCCGATCCACAAGCCGTGGTCGACGACCAACTCCGCGTCCACGGCATCCAGGGCCTCCGCGTAGCAGACGCCTCCATAATGCCAACCCTGACCAGCGGCAACACCAACGCGCCATCCATCATGATCGGGGAAAAAGCAGCGGCCATGGTATTGGAGAGTGCGACTTAGGAGTGGGAACGGTCAGATGATCAAGGTCAAAAAGGGTAGCGTCCCCTTTGTCGAGAGAGGAACCATGAGTAGTTCAATTGCGATACCCTCAGCCAGACTTGCCACACCTTTATGTTGAACTCGGTCACTGGGGGATAAATGGCTGAATGGTGTCGATGCGGCGTAGCAGGTGAGATCGCTTGGCCACGAAAGCAAGCCATCGTTGAATTTGGCAATTGGGAACTTTTGGCGTTTCCGTCTACGAGAGACCACGAACCATCGCTTCATATTGAGCTCACGCGCAACAAGGTCAGTGCAGTGGGCGCACGGACCATATTCAACCGGCTACTCAGCATCTGTTCATGGTGCGATGATGCTCCTGCAGCGCTATTAGATGGCGATTGTGGTGGGCCTGATGCTTACCCTCTTGCAAGAACGCGAAGAAGCGGGCATCTCACAAGTATTATCGATGCTTGGCCATATCATCGTGCGCCACTCGCTCATCCGGACCAAAGACTTGCCGTAGCGCTATACCGCGAAGCGGTCTGGTTAGAGTACATCTCGTCTATTCCCTATGCGGCCCTCGGTTATTTCAAGATACTTGAAATCCGACAAGGCGGCGCTGGTCGCAAAACTTGGTTAGATCATCACTTACAACAGGCCATGGAACTAGGCGAAATTGACGACTTTTATTTGGAGAAATTCGTAAGTGCGGCAGGAGAAAATGGATTGTCTCCGGCTAGATATCTATACGAAAATTGTAGACTAGCCGTCGCTCATGCCGCAAAGGCTCCAGTAGTTGATCCCGACGACGCTCAGAGTGTTCGTGATCTATCTGCCTCTACTCAAGTTCTTCGGACCCTGGCCCGTAAATATATTTGCGTCGACCTTGACGTACTTGAAGATCATTGGCAAGGCTGAGAATCAACGCGGTCTGAACAATTTCGCGCGAGTTCGAGGTCACAATTACGGTGAAATTACGGTGACGGAAATTACGGTGAATTACGGTGACGGTTTAATTAACTCCGGACCCGACCTGCAACTCAGGTCCCATATCAAGCCCCGCCCATCTCCTCAGCCACCTCCGCATCGAAATCTCCGATGGCGGTGCGTTTGCCGGTTTTCCAGTGGGCGTAGTGGGCCATGTAGGTTTCCAGCATGTCGGCCAGGGGTGGTTCGGCGAATTCGCCGCGGAAGTTGAGGTATTGCATGTGGCGGTTACCGGCGTTGTCGAATTCGTGATAGATGGAATCCTCCTCGCCGTTGAAATCCAGGGGCTTCAGGCCGAATTTTTCACACAGTTCGATGTTGAAGGCGGGGGTTGATTTCAGCCATTGGCCGTTCAGATAGATGGACGTGTAGCCGTGCCAATAGAATTTGTCCGTACCCATATTGCGGCGCATCTTTTCCGTCGATAAATGATTTTGCACATCGGCAAAGCCAAGGCGGGCGGGGATGCCTTGGGCCCGGCAGGCCGCGGCCAGCAGCACCGCCTTTTGCACACAATAGCCCTTCATGGCGTTGAGAGTTTGCGACGCCTTCATGCCGTCCACTTCCATGGAAGAGGCGTAAGGGTCATAGCGGACGCCATCACGGACTTTGAAATAAAGACGCAGGGCCTTTTCCCTATCGTCCAACACATCGCCCACTGCATCCCCTACCGCAGCGGCGGCGAAGGCGACCACGTCCGGGTGCGTGCTCTCGACCATGGGCCCGGGTTCCAGAAACGCGCTCACATCCTCCGCCATCAAGCAATCACTTCCTGCAATGTCGCCTCAAACTCCGCTTCCGAAATATCGGAAATATCGAGCCAGACCCGGCGCTTCCCAGCCATATCCATGGCACCGTATTCAGCCAGGGTTACGGGGCTTTCTGAAACAGTTTCCGTCATGTAAATTCCCCTCTTATTCAATCTTTCGGCAGGACGCCGTGAAACAGCATATCCACGGCCTGGGCGGCGATATCCGCCACCGGGCGCTGGGCGGGGTCGTACCATTCCACGGTCCAATTCAACGAACCCAATAATAGCGGCCGCAATATATGGGGGTCCAGGTCAGAGCGGATGGCACCGTCCGCCTGCGCCGCGGCCAACAGATCCTGCCACAACACCACATAAGCCTCCCGCAAAGGCTGACTTTTCTGCTGGAAGGCCTCCGGCACTTCACCATAGGTGCGGATGGAGGCGGAGGTGTAATCCCCATGGCTCAACAATGCCTGCAGGTGCGCGGCAACAGCGGTTTCGATGCGTTGCAGATGCCCCACGTTATCGGGCAAGGCAGCCAGGGCGTCGCGCACCCCTTCATACACCGCACGGACACCGCGTTCGAGGACGGCATCCAGGATCTCGTCTTTCGAGGCGAAGTGATAATAGATGCTGCCGGCCTGAATGCCCGCCACCTCGGCTATTTTGCGCAGGGTGGTGTTGCCATAGCCCTGGCGGCGCAACATGCGCGCGGCAGCATCCAATATCTGCCCCCGGGACAACGCCGACTTGCGGCCCCGTCGCGGTGCATTCAGCGGTGCATTCAATGGCGCGGCTGTCTCGGTCATGCAGGCTATTCCTATTCTAATCAGTACGGGGAAGCCTACCCCATGGCGCGAGATTAATCTAACAAACGTTCGATGGAATTATTGCGCCCATTTGCGCTATGATGGCTACCTATACAGTCACGTAGTGAGGCATACCAAAATGGATTTCACGCTCAGCCCCGAACAACAGATGATTTACGAGTACGGCGCAAATGTGGCGCAAAAGTATGACTATCGCTATTGGCTGGAGAATGCCCGCAAAAACAAATTCCCCGAGGAATTGTGGCACCAAACAGCCGAGGACGGCTTTGTCGGCCTGATGATCGATGAAGCTTATGGCGGCGGTGGCTTGGGCCTGTTGGAAATGGGCTTGCTGGTCGAGGGGATGAGCAACAACGGCCTGCCCTTGTTGATGTATGTGGTCGGCCCCACCATGGCCCTGGGCCATATCAACATGCACGGCACGGAGGCGCAGAAATCCCGTTACCTACCCGATGCGGCCACGGGTAAATCCATCTTCTGCTTTGCCATTACGGAATCCAATGCCGGCAGCAATTCCATGCGTATGCAAAGCCTCGCCAAACCAGATGGCAACCGCTTTAAATTAAGCGGTTCGAAAACCTTCATCACCGGGGCTGATGTCTCCGACTATGCCGTCGTGGTGGCGCGCACCACGCCGCACGATCAGGTTAAGCGCAAGACCGACGGCTTCACGGTCTTCATCGTGGATTTGAAGGCCAAGGGCGTCGACATGCATGCCTTGTCCATGAGCGTGGTGAACCCGGAGGAACAATTCACCCTGTTTTTCGATGAGGTGGACCTAGGCCCCGAAGATGTTTTGGGAGAGGTTGGTGAAGGCTTCAAAATTCTTTTTGATCTGCTAAACCCGGAACGGGTGACAATCGCTGCCATGGCCTGCGGCGTTGGCCGCTTCGCCATCGAAAAGGCCGTCGCCTATACTTCCGAACGATCCGTCTTTAACGGCCCCATCGGTGCCTATCAGGGTGTCCAGCACCCCCTGGCCGCGGCAAAAACTCAGATCGAGCTGTCATCCCTGATGATGCGCAAAGCGGCCGCGCAGTTTGATTTGGGGGAGGAAGCGGGTCCCGCCTCGAACATGGCGAAATATGCTGCCGCCGAGGCAGGTATAATGGCCGTGGATGCGGCCCTGCAAGCCCACGGCGGCAACGGCTTCACCCACGAATACGGTATGTATGATTATTATTCCATGGTTCGTCTGTTACGCACGGCACCCATTAATCGGGAGTTGATTCTGAACTACATCGGCGAAAAAGTTTTGGGCATGCCCCGGTCATACTAAGACGCCCATATTAGTCTGGAAGGGTTAAATTTATGGAGATCAGTGAAAACGGTAAACGCGCTATCGATGCGGGGATGGATCCATCCGAGTGGGAGCAACGGGTACAGCTTGCCTGTGCCTTTCGCATCAACGCCCATCTTGGCTGGGAAGATGCCATCAACACCCATACCTCAATGCGGCTGCCGGGACCGGAACATCATTTTTTACTGAACCCCTTTGGCTTGCGGTTCGACGAAATCCGCGCTTCGGACCTGGTCAAAGTCAACCAGGACGGCGATGTCATCGGCGGACAGACGGACAATCCCCTGAACGAGGCAGGCTTTGTCATTCACAGCGCCATTCACATGCGCCGGGAAGATGCCCACTGTGTCCTGCATACTCATACCCTGCCCGGTATGGCGGTCGCCGCCATGCAGGACGGCCTGTTGCCCATCAGCCTGTTTGCCTTGGGCTTTCATGACAGCCTGTCCTATCACGAATTTGAAGGCGGCAGCGGCAAGCACAATATGGCGGAACAGGACCGTCTGGCCAAAAGCCTTGGCCCCGCCAACAAGGCCATGATCATGCGGGCCCATGGCCTGTTAACGGTCGGGCAAACCGTGGCGGAGGCGTTCGTGTGGATGTATCGCCTGAACAAGGCCTGCGAAGTCCAGGTCATGACCAATGGTGCCGCTGGTGCCTACGTCCAGGCCTCGCAACAGGCAGCGGAATATACCGCCAAGGCAACGGTCGATTATATTACCACCTATGGCACCAAGGGGCCGGGCGGTGAAGATTTCGCCGCCTTTATGCGCCTGATGGACCAAAAGGACCCGTCATTTCGCGATTGATCGTTTGAGCGCGACGAGGCTTAATTTAATTCCTCCCGCATGGGATTTTTGCCATAATACAGCATGATCGTACACAAGCTGGCAATGGCACTGACCGGTGCCTTTTATGTGATCCTCGTCCTCGTTGATTTTGCCGGGGCCTAAAATGTAGCTTTTGTTGGGGCCGGCAAGTTCAACGGTGATGGGTTCCTATCATTGCAAGGTGGTATTATGCCTGAAGCCTTTTGCCGGCGCGCGCCCGGCGCAAAGAACCTGGGAAAGGTTGAGCGGGGCACCCTGTTGACGGCCCGTGCCACGGCACTCGGCGACTAGCCTGAACGGCAGCCCATCAATTGTTTAGGCTTTTTTTACAGTTAATATTTATAGAATATTCCTGTAACCGTCCATATAGCCACCGAGGGCTGAACCAAGCATGAGCTTCTACGGACCGCCCAAAGAAGAATTGTCAGGCGTAGTATCCGGCCTTCAGAGGGTCGAAGATATCTACACGCAAAAGAGCCTAAGCGCATTCATGCAGGACAACATGGTTGCATTGATGCGCAATATGCATTTTGTCCAGGACACCGCATTCACAAGCGCCGTTCTCGGTAATGCGGAAGATGGTCGCGACACCGCGAAGATGTGGCGTTTGCACACCTGCTGCTGGGCAGCGCGGACCGCCCTATCATTGGACGGCAACTTTGTCGAATGCGGTACCTACAAAGGCTTTTACGCGGCTGTCATCGCGCAATACTTGCAGTTTGAGACCTTAACGAGGAATTTCTATCTCTTCGATACTTTTGAAGGCCTGTCACCACAATGGTCCTCCGAGGCAGAGCGCGCGCGCGTCGACCCGGTCTATCAATGGGATGGGACATATGACGAAGTTCTAAATCGCTTCGAGATTTACCCCAATATCCAGGTGGTCAAAGGCGTCGTGCCGGAAGTGTTTGATGATATACTGCCCGAAAATATCGCCTTTCTACATATCGATTTAAACGCCGCAGCGGCGGAAACAGCGGCGGCGGAAAGACTGCTGCCGCAATTATGTGATGGTGCCATGGTTGTCCTGGATGATTTTGGCCGTCAGGAACAAGCCGAGTTATGCCAGGCACACCTGGAATGGTGGGGCCAACGGGGCCAAACCATACTGGAACTGCCAACAGGCCAGGGCCTGATAGTCTATCGCAAAGCCGCTTAACGATCCCCAGAGATGCTTTGAGGTCGTAGCCAGGTGAATGAGCCAGGCAAACGAGAGTGCCGGGTCTGGCCGGGCTTGTGACCCCTCCCCCCGGCCCGAGCATCAGTCATATCGTTGTCGGTCCGTCTCGGCTACAATTGCGCAACTCAAAACACAGGATCTTCCATGCGTTATCGTATCGTACCGGTCACACGCTTTCGACAAAATTGTAGCTTATTGTGGTGCCCCGAGACCATGATAGGGGCCGTCGTCGATCCCGGTCCCGAACTCGATAAAATAGAGGCTGCCATTGTGGAAGAAGGCATCGGGGTCGAAAAAATCCTGGTCACCCATGGCCATGCGGATCATTCAGGCGGCGCAGCAGATTTGGCGGAGCATTTGGGCGTGCCGATCGAGGGGCCGCATAAGGATGACGGCTTTTTGATCGATGCCATGGCCAAACAGGCCCAACGCACAGGCCTGGTTACCGCCCGCAGTTTTTCCCCCAACCGTTGGTTGGCGGATGGAGAGACAGTGACGTTCGGCAATGTCAGTTTATCGGTCATCCATTGTCCCGGCCACACGCCGGGGCATGTGGTGTTTTATCATAAGCCGAGCAAATTGGCGGTGGTGGGTGATGTGCTGTTTCGGGGCTCCATGGGTCGTTGCGACGGGCCCAAGGGGGATCACATGGCCCTGGTCAACGCCATTCGCGGAAAGTTGTGGCCGCTGGGCGACGATACCGAATTCATCTCCGGCCATGGTGATATGTCCACCTTCGCCTGGGAAAGGGCCACGAACGGTATGATCAGTGATTTTGTGGAGTATTAAAACACTCCCCCATGCGCCCATCCGGACACGAAAACGTCATAATTGAGCCACAATTGAGCCCTTGTGCTGCCATATTTGCCGAACAATATGATAAATAGGGCCATCTTTAGATAGCTCATAAAAATAGCATGCCGACGGTATCGGGAGGGTACGAAAGTGACTGTATTTACCAGCAATGCACGAACAGCTGCATTTGATGACCGAGGGGCTATGTTCCCGGTTGTTATGGTCGGTCTTTTGGGACTATGGGCCCTGATCGCCATGGCTATTGCCTGCGGTCCGAAATTGGCCGCAAACGATGCCCTTGATAATATTCTTGAAAAACCGAATGCGGCTTACGTTTCCTGCGAGCCGGCAAATACCGTGAAATCGGAGCCGGGGCGATTGCTGCGCTGCACCATAGACCATCGTATGTCGCCCGTCAGGGACATCTGAGTATGCGCCCACGTCAGTTATTTGCCGGGCTTGTTCTCTCGGCATTGATCTTACCCGCATCGGTATCTGCGATTTCGGCAGCGGAGCGCCCGGGACATGGTATGTGGCGGTCCATCGCTGTGCAGGGCCTTGGTTTGATCAAGGCGCGGCCTGACACGGCGATTATTCGGGCTGGCATCACCGCTCAGGCGAAATCTGCAAAAGCTGCCCTGACGGAACATAACAAGGTCATGGCCGGTTTGCTGTCCGCGTTGGAAAACTTTGGCCTGGCCGAACGGGATATACAAACCCGTCAGATCAATCTGCACCCGGTCTATCCCAACCGCAACCAGCGAAATGAAAATCCCGCGCTGCCAATCCCTGTCGCTTTTCGGGCCAGCGGCAATGTACGCATCCGCCTTGGTGACCTGGATCGGGTCGGCGATCTGTTGGATCGGATGACCGCAGCCGGGATCACCAATTTATCAGGCCTGCAATTTACCATTGCCAAACCGGATCCCCTTAGGGACCAGGCCCGCAAACTGGCGATCAAGGACGCCCGTCGCCGGGCCCAGCTTTACGCGACTGAAGCTGGCGTGGAATTGGGACCTGTCATGCGCATTCGGGAAGGTGGTGCCCATGCAGCACCGGTGCGTGAAATGCGGACCATGTCCATGGCCGCCGCAGCCCCGGTTGCACCGGGGGAAAACGAAATTCGCGTTTCGGTATCCGTCGTCTTCGCGATCAAATAGACCGCCATAGGCTGCACTACACGGCGCGTATTTTTTGTAGAAACTGCACGATCTCACTATCAAGATCGGCGGAATGACGCACCAGGCCATCGGCGGCGGTCAACACGTCCGTGGTCATTTCGTCCGTACGTCCAACAGCCTGGGCAACTTCGTTCATGCCGTCACCAACTTCCCGGGTACTATCTGCTGCGTGACGGACATGGCGGCTGATCTCTCCCGTCGCCTCAGCCTGGCGTTCGCCCGACAGGGCAATGGCAGAGGCATTCTCATCCACGCTTTCGATTGTGGTGTTGATACCGTGAATTGCCGCGACCGTATCTTCGGTCTGCTTTTGGATGACGGCGATCAGGCTGCCAATTTCGCCTGTTGAAGACGCCGTCTGATTGGCCAGGTTCTTGACCTCACCCGCCACCACGGCAAAGCCTTTGCCCGCCTCACCGGCCCGGGCAGCTTCGATGGTTGCATTCAGGGCCAGCAAATTTGTTTGGCTGGCAATTTCGTCAATCAATGCGACCACATCGCCGATTTTTCCCACCGCCGCATCAAGGCCTGCAACCTTCTCACTGATATCCCGCGCCGCCGTCACGGCACCACCCGTTTCGTGGACAGAGGCAGAGGCACGATCACCAACTTCGCGGATAGACGTGGTCAGTCCTTCGGCCTCGGATGCGGCGGATTGGGCGTTTGTTGTGGCCTGCTCTGCTGCGGATGCAACCGAGATAGATTGTTGCGAGGTCTTCTTTGCAGTCTCGTTCAGATCACCGGCTGTATTCCGCATTTGCGTCGCCGCGTTTGAAATGGCGGATGCCACCTGACGAATGGTTGCCTCAAACTCTGTTGCAATACGCTCCCGCGCCTCACGCTTTTGTTCCCGGGCCAGCGCCTGGGCGCTTGTCTGTTCGTCTTCCAGGCGTTTGATTTCCAGGGCATTTTCCCGAAACACATCGATTGCGCGGGCCATATGGCCGATTTCGTCGGTGTTATCCTGATAGGGAATAGCTTCATCATAATTGCCATTGGACAGGGACGTCATACGGGACGAGATAACGTTCAACGGCCGGCCAAGATAACGGCCGATCATCACGGCGATGAATACCCCAAGGGTGAAGACCAGCGCCGCACCACCGATTTGAATTGTAAATGTTCGATTGGCCGCCGCATCTGCGCTTTCACGGAAGTTAAAGCCCTGTTCCGTGGTGAATTCGACCAACAGGGACAGGCTTTCCTCCACCTCCGCCAACAGAGCCTGCTTATCAGCGGCCAAAGCCTCCCGTATTGGGGCATTGTCTAATTCGGAAGAAAATAGGCGTTCCGTCAATGCGTGCCATTGATCCAGAAGTGCAAGGGTCTCATCGACAACTTCCCTGGTTTCGCTATCCGTCACCCGCTCACGGACAACGGACAGATCTTCGCGGGTTTCCCCTTCCAACTCCAATGCCAAGGCTTGGCGTTCTTCGCGCGTAGCGGCGTCGGTTGTGACAAGGATCTGGCTGACCTCTCGATCCGCACGAATGAAGTTCGTTAGGGCATTTCGGGCAAAGCTGATGGACAACAGCGGTTTGTCATACATCTCCGCAGTCAATGCGCTGACCCGCATCAAGCCATCCATGGCAAAGCCGCTGGCCAGGGCGGATAAGACAACGACGCTGGCAACGCCGATAACCAATTTGCTTCCAATACGCATGTACTATTCGGTCCTAGTGAAAGACTTGTGAGAGACTAAATTACTCCGTAACGACCACGGTTAACTTCATCTTCGGATGAAGGGCGCATTTGATGATTGCCGTGCCCGCATTCTTAAGGGTCACGGAATCCCGATCCCCGGGCTTTTGTTTCTTGATCTTCAAGTATTCGAAGTCAGCGGATCGCGTATAGACGTTATGGCGTTTGCGCTTTTCCTCGTTCACAAAGGTCAAGGTATCGCCCACCTTGGCCTGAACTGTGCCCGGAACGAATTTCTTGCCCTTTTGCGAAATGACAATATCCGTAGCTTTCGCCTGCGCGGCAACGATGGTTGCGGCAAGGCAAAAGCCGGTTAGCAGACCGGCGGCGATTGGTGTGACAATATTTTTCATTTTGCACCCACTCTAAATTCGTCCGGCATGAACATCATGAAATCGTCATCATCGCCGGCGTGTATGTGACAATCGTTGCAGAATGTCTGCAGCGCCTTATCCGCGCGGACCAGGCCGTTCGGCATGATCATGGTGTAAATCCACCCGCCCGCATTGGGCAGGCCGCCCTGTTGTTTCTTTTCCATGATGAACAGAGGACCGACGCCATTGCTGCCATCATGTTTTTGCAGAAAGCCTTCTTTGGCCACGATGGAGCCAACGGGCATTTTCTCCATATCTTCATAGTTTTTATAATGTGGCGCGGCGATGCCGTTGGCATAGTTCAACAGATATCGCGGGCCATGGGCCTCGGCGGGGTAGGGACTGATGGAAAACCGCGTCCAGCTGCGAAATGCCTGGGCCACGGGATGGCAGGATTTCGAATAAGCCTGATGGATGTCATCTTTCAGACAATCGTAAACGGCAGCAGATTCCGCGTTCGTTAGAATTGGCGGTTCCACTGCGCAGGGATTGCCGCCGCCACATGGATTGCAAGGATTGGCCGCAGCGCAGGGGTTGCAGGGATTAGCCGCGGCGCAACTCTTCTTCGCCGCGCAGGGGTTGCAAGCCTTTTTAGCCGCGCATTTCGCGGCACAGGGATTACACGCGCCACAGACCATTTTCTTGGCCGCGCACGGGTTACAAGCACCACAACCCTTTTTGGCGGCACAAGGATTGCAGGCTTTCTTGGCCGCACATGGATTACAGCCGCCGCAGGCATTTTTCGGCGCGCATGGATTGCAGCTTTTTTTCACCGCGCAGGGGTTCACAGCAGCCTGTTGCAGACGCGGCACGACGCATTTATCCGAGGCGCTGCCGCCGGCACAGGGATTACAGGGATTGCATGCGCCACATGATTTTGCCCGACATGGATTGCACGGATTACATGGTTTGCAGGCACCGCATTTGGCCGCGACCCGCATCACCGCTTTCGGCAAAGCGGTTCGATTGGCCGTTTCATGTTTGCCCGATTTTCCCGATATTGCCGCCGCAGTAGAGCTCTCTAACGTAAATGGTGTCAATGCAATGGCCAATGGCAGCATCACAGAGCCTAAAAGACCTGCTTTCTTATTCTTCATAATTATCCCCATTTTTACAGTCCCGAAGACGTAAAACCGGCACCACGCGCACGACCTCCCCCGAAGACCCTGCAATAATGGTGAAATGAGGTTAAGTTGAAGTTAAGCACCGGTAACATGGGCATCACCTGTCGGTGAAAATTAGAGGTTTCTTTATTATGGAATTACAGTTCGTCTGAATCTACTGTCACAACAGTTGGAGGCACTAGACGGGGCCTCTTTTCAGGTGCCATAATCGCGCCAGGGAATATTCATAGAGAATTTGTCACCGTCTAATTCACGTGCCAGGCACAACTGATGCCTGAGGGGTGATCTGAAAGGAAAACAGACATGAACGTATCAACTCTGAAGTCGAAGGATACCTCTGGCGATATCCGGGGGGATGCCGTGCAATGGCAGGCCCGTGTCGATTTGGCCGCCTCCCATCGTTTGGCCGTATTTCATGGCCTGCATGAAGGTATCTTCAATCACTTTACCCTGGCAGTACCCAACACGGATGACCGCTATTATCAGATCCCGTTCGGTTTGCACTGGTCGGAAGTGACAGCATCCTCAATCATGGAAGTCAGCTATGACGGCGATGTCCTGCAAGGCGAGGGCGAGGTTGAACGCTCCGGCTATTGCATCCACGCACCCATGCATCGTCTGTCGAAGGCTGCCGCCTGTGTCATGCACACGCACATGCCCTACGCCTCTGCCCTGACCCGCCTGGAAGACCAACGCATCCTGCCGATCGGGCAGACGGAATTGGGCGTCTCCATGCAGACCGCCTATGACGATGAATATACCGGCCCGGCCTTTGACCCGGCAGAGGGTGAACGTCTACTGGGTGCCATTGGTGATAAATCCATCCTGATGATGGCCAACCATGGTGCCGTGACAATCGGCGAGACGGTCGCTGCCGCCTATGACCGCATGTATTATCTGGAACGTGTGGCCCAGGTACAGCTACACGCCATGTGGACGGGGCGGCCTTTGCATGTTCTCTCGCAAGAGATCATCGACAAAACCATCGCCCAGTTCAAGAATTCGCCGAAATACTATGGCAAGTCGAATTCAGAGCATCATTTCGATGCCCTGAAGCGCATGCTGGATCGGGAACAGCCCGACTATAAGGACTAGGCAGGGTTTTCTAGCCTTCTTCCAGGGCGGGATAGCCGTCTGGAAAAACATGCATGCCGTCTGGGTCCAAGGGCAGGTCTATAGCCTGTGTGACGGCGTCTATGGGGAGTGCGCCATAGAGGTGGGGGAACAGCATATCGCCCCTTGAAGGCTCCCACTTCAGGGTGTCGCCCAGTTTTTCCGCGTTAACCACCAGCAGAACCAGGCCCGCCTGCCCGGATCGGTGTTTGGCGGTGGAGGTGCGAACCTGGGCAAAAGTGGAAAAATGGATGAAACCGTCCCGGGCATCATCGGCAGAGCCCGTGTATGCGCCCAATACCTGCGCCTCGGCCCATGCATCTGCAGGGCAACAATGATAAATCAAATCATCAGCCATATTCGCACTCATGCTGCCATCCACCCGCCGTCCACCATCAAATTCTCTCCGGTAATATAGCGCGCCTCATCACTGGCCAGAAAAGCCACGGCCGAGGCGACATCGTCGGGTCGCCCCAAACGGGGTAAAGGCGTACGCCGCTCTGAATAGGCGATCAATTCAGCTTCATTGGCCCGGGGCGGCTTGCCGGTCATGATCTTACCTGGTGCGACGGCATTGCAGATGATCTGTTGCGGGCCATAGTCGGCGGCGATTTGCCGGGTCATGTAGACCACCGCCGCCTTGCCCGTGCCATAGGCGATATCGGAGGGGGAGGATATCATCCCATGTTGCGAGGAAATATTGACGATACGCCCCCGCGCCTCCGCCACCACATCCTGCCCCAGCATTTGCCGCACCGCCCGCTTACAGCCCAGAAAGACACCCTTGGCATTGACCGCCATGACATGATCCCATTCCGCTGCCGTGGTTTCCAGCAATGGCTTACTAACAGATGTCGCGGCATTGTTGATCATCACGTCCAGGCGGCCATGGCGGGCGACGACGGCGCTGACGACCCGGTCCAGATCATCTTCCGATGCCACGTCGCCTTGCACAAATTCGGCGCTGCCGCCGGCCTCCATAATCTCCGCCACCGTCGGGCGGCCACCCTCACGCGCCTCTTCCGTGCGGTCAAAAACCGTGACTGCCGCACCTTCGGATGCCAGTAATTTGCATATCGCCCGGCCAATGCCGGAAGACCCGCCCGTGACGATGACTGCCTTGTTTTTAAAACGCATAAGCGCCTCCCTCTCAATCGTGCGAGCCAACAGAACCACGCATCTTTTTCAAATTTCCGCGTTTTGTCTTGCTGTCCATACGCCGCCGCTTTGCCCCCAGACTTGGCTTTGTCGCGCGGCGGCGCTTTGGCGGTGTTGCAGCCTCCCGGATCATTTCCACCAGGCGGGCCTGAGCGTCAGCCCGATTACGTTCCTGGCTGCGAAAGCGGCTGGCGTTTAGAACAATAATCCCGGCCCGGGTCATACGGCTGCCTGCCAGCAGGCGCAGGCGCTGCAACACGCCCGCTGATAAACCCGGGCTGTTAGCGGCATCAAAGCGCAATTGCACCGCCGTCGCCACCTTGTTCACATTCTGCCCGCCGGGTCCGGGCGCGCGGATAAAGCGCTCCTCCAACTCGTCCTCGGACAGGGTGATGTTGTTTGTTACCTGTATCATGGCTTGTTTCATATTGCGGTTTGGATTGGAGTTGGATCGATTTGCCTCTGTCTAACATATCCCGCACACTTCGGGGTGGTTGTCTTTCCCGCGCTCTATTGGCACTATCGGGATCAAATGGGAGGGAAACCATCATGATACATGAGTTACGCATCTATACTTTGCATCCGGGCAAGGTGCCCGCATTCCTGAAATTGGCTGAGGAGCGCGCCCGTGTTATTCGCGGCGACGACTACGGCAAATGCGAGGGCTATTGGTTCACGGAATTCGGAACCCTAAACCAAGTCGTCCATCTGTGGTCTTACGATGATCTGAACGACCGGGCCGATGCCCGCGCCCGGTTAGGGCAAAACGCTGATTGGGCCAATGATTACGTGGCCCATGTTCGCCCCTTAATCCGCCGCCAGGAAATCCGCCTAATGCATCCGCGCCTACCGCTTACGGCACCGGAAAACGAAGGCAACGTCTATGAATACCGCTATTACAAGACCCACATGGGCGAGGCACCAAGTTGGACCAAGGCGATCATGGACGTCATGCCCGCACGGGAACGTTATTCAAAAAACGTCTGCCTGTGGCACACGGAGGCGGAGAACCCGAATGAGGTCTCCCACATGTGGGCCTATAAGGATCTGAACGAACGGACTGCGGCGCGGGCCAAAACCGCCGCCGATCCGGATTGGCAGGCATTCCTGAAATCAGCGGGCGGCAAGTTGGAGGAAATGCAGAATATGCTGCTAATCCCCGCGCCCTTCTCACCCCTAAAATAAGGCTGAGTACAAAAAATGACTGAATTTAGAGAGATCACCAACGGCCTGATGTTTCCCGAAGGCCCCATCGCCATGCCCGACGGCACTGTCATTTTGGTGGAGATTGAACGCCAGACCCTGACACGCGTGCACGCGGATGGCCGGCAGGAGATCATCACGCAAATGGCAGGTGGCCCCAATGGTGCCGCCCTGGGTCCGGACGGCAAAGTCTATGTTTGCAACAACGGCGGGTTCGACTGGACCAAGGACGATGGCGTGAACCACCCCACGGCCCAGGCCGCCAACTATGTCACCGGGCGGATAGAGCGGGTGGACATTGAAACCGGCGAAATCGAAACCCTGTATACGGAATGTGATGGCCATGCCCTGTGTGGCCCGAACGACATTGTCTTCGATGCCAAGGGCAATTTCTGGTTCACGGATCTGGGCAAATCCCGGGAATTTGATATGGACCGGGGCAGCGTCTATTACGCCCGGTCCGACGGCTCCATGATCGTCCGCGCGGCCCACCCCCTGATGACGCCCAATGGCATTGGCCTGTCACCCGACGACAGCCGGGTCTATGCGGCAGAGACCGACCCCCGCCGCCTGATCGCCTGGGATATCATCGGCGAGGGGAAATTGGCTACCAAGCCCTGGCCGGCGATAAGTTGGGGTGAGCTGGTCATGGCCCCCGAAGGGGAAAAGCGCTTTGACAGCCTGGCACTGGAGGCGAACGGCAACATCTGTGTCGCCACCTTGTTGACGGGGGGCATCACGGTTGCCGCGCCCGAGGGCGGCGTGGTGGAGTTCATCCCCCTGCCCGATATCATGACCACGAATATCTGCTTTGGCGGCCCGGACCTCAAGACAGCCTATATCACGCTTTCGGGTGCCGGCCGTCTGATCGCCATGGACTGGCCCCGCCCCGGCCTGCCGTTGCATTTTCTGAACAAATAGGGCTGTAACCATTAGGGGGACAATGAAGCTATTCCATGCCCAAGGCGTGCTTGTATGTATCGATCAGGGCTTCCATTTCTTGTTGATCGGCGTCGTTCATTTTGCGCAGTTTGACGATGGCGCGCATGATCTTGGGGTCGAAGCCGACCGATTTCGCCTCTGAATAGACTTCACGCACATCTGCTGACAGGGCTGCCTTTTCTTCTTCCAGACGCTCCACCCGCTCAATAAATTGCCGCAACCGATCCGCCGCGATACCGCCTACTTCGACCATTCAAAACTGCTCCCAATACAAAAAATCTATATGCCGTCACGCTGCCTTTGCCTAACGGGAGGCCGGACCATAACCAACGGGCCGCCCAGGCGCAATCAAAGAAGCGGGCCTATTCAGCGGCCGCAGCGTTCGGATTGCGCGGGTCCTGGGCCCAGTTCAAATAAGGCTTGCCGTTGTCCACCGCTTCCATTGTGATGCAGTCCTCTACCGGGCAAACATGGGCGCATAGATTGCACCCAACGCATTCCGCATCAATGGTTTCGAACCGCCGATTGCTACCGTTTCCACTTACGGATATCGCCTGATGGGCCGTGTCCTCGCAGGCGATATGGCAGAGGCCGCATTTGATGCACTTGTCCTGATCAATGCGGGCGACCAGTTCATGATTGATGTTCAGGTCCTGCCAGGCAACCAGATTGGGGACGGCGGCGCGATGGAAATCAGCCGCATTATTGTGGCCCTTACCATCCATCCAATTATTCAGACCATCGATCATGTCATCAACGATCTTAAAGCCGTAATGCATGGCCCCGGTACAGACCTGAACGTTGTCTGCACCAAGCGAGATAAACTCCGCCGCATCGCGCCAGGTCTCAATCCCGCCGATGCCCGAGATCGCCATGCCGGCGCATTCCGGGTCCTTGGCAATTTCGGCGACCAGATGCAGGGCGATGGGCTTTACCGCCGGACCGCAATAGCCGCCGTGGCTGCCCTTGCCATCCACGGTGGGCATGGGCGCCATATTATCCAGATCCACCGCGACGATGGAGTTGATGGTATTGATCAGGGATACCGCATCGGCACCGCCTAGCTTGGCCGCCCGCGCCGGGGCCAGAATATTGGTCACGTTCGGGGTCAATTTTACGAACACAGGCATCCGCGTCATGGCTTTGCACCAGCGGGTGACCATTTCGACATATTCGGGTACCTGGCCCACTGCCGATCCCATGCCCCGTTCCGACATGCCGTGGGGACAGCCGAAATTCAGCTCCACCCCATCGGCACCGGTGTCTTCCACCGCCGCCAGAATTTTCCGCCACGGCGCTTCTTCGCACGGCACCATGAGAGAGACTAAAACCGCGCGATCAGGCCAGTCCCGTTTGATCTGTTTGATCTCCCGTAAATTCACATCCAAGGGGCGATCCGTGATCAATTCAATATTGTTAAAACCGGCGATACGCTGCCCGTTCAGGCTGACCGCGCCATAGCGGGAGGTCGTGTTAACAATGGGCGGGTCTTCGCCAAGGGTTTTCCAGACCACACCGCCCCAGCCGGCCTTGAAGGCGCGTTCCACGTTGTAGGCTTTATCCGTGGGCGGGGCGGAGGCCAGCCAGAACGGGTTCGGTGATTTGATACCGGCGATGTCGCTTCGCAGATCAGCCATTGTTCTAACTCCCCACCAGACATCTATGAATTGCGCCCGCTGCCAGTTTGCCGTCCTGCACGGCCTGCACGGTCAGATCTTCACCCGCGACACAGTCACCCCCGGCCCAAACATCAGGTAGAGATGTCTGGCCAACATCGTCGACGGTGATGCGGCCCCCGCTGACCGCCGGGCCCTCCCCGGCCAACGGGACAAAGGCCTGCCCCACCGCCTTGAAAACCATGTCACAGGGAATGCTTTGTTCCTCACCCGTATCCACCAACGCGCCACCTTCCAGGTGAACACCGGCAAATACAGCCGCCTTGACATTACCGTCCCCCTCCAACTGTAAGGGGCGCAGCCAATGCTTGATCCGCACGCCGTTGGTTTGGGCGAAATCCTGTTCGTGCTGGGTCGCGCCCATTTGTTCCGGGCCCCGTCGATAGACCAGCGTGACATCATTGGCGCCCAGGCGCTTGCTCTGCACGGCAATATCAACGGCCGTATTGCCACCGCCGATCACCACGATATTCGCCCCCACCGCCAAGGCACCAAGGTCATCCGCCTGGCGCAGTTCGGCAATATAATCGACGGCGCTATCCACCCCTTCCAGGTCCGACCCCGGCACGCCCAAATCTCGCACCCCAGCCTGGCCCAGACCCAGAAACACCGCGTCATAGTCCAAACGCAGCTGATCCAGTGTTATATCCCGGCCCAGCGCCTTGCTGTTTTGGATATCAATGCCGCCGATGGCGGTGATAAAGGCGACCTCCCGTTGGGCAAAGTCATCAGGCAGCTTATAGGCCGCAATGCCGTATTCATTCAGGCCGCCAGGTTTGGGCCGTCCTTCGAATATCGTCACTTTATGGCCATTACGGGCCAGGGCATGGGCGCAGGTCAGACCTGCCGGGCCCGCGCCCACAACAGCAACGGATTTGCCACTATCGGGCACGCGGTCAAAGGGGTGCGGGCCGTCTGCGTCCAAATGATCCGTTGCATGACGTTGCAGCAAGCCAATCTCTACCGCGCGGTCGCCGGGGCCGTTGCGGACACAATCTCCCTGGCAAAGAATTTCCGTCGGGCAGACCCGGGCACAGGAGCCGCCAAAAATATTCTCTTTCAGGATGGTCATGGCCGCGCCACTGACATTGCCGGTTGCGATGGCACGAATGAAACCGGGGACATCGATGCCGGTGGGACAGGCGTTAATACAGGGCGCGTCATAACAAAAATAGCAACGGTTCGCCTCAACCACTGCACCGCCATGGTCAAAGGGTCGATGCACGTCGGCGAAGTTTTCCGCCAGCTCCGCCGCACTTAACCGCCCCGCCTGAATATCAACCATTCCCATCCCCGCAGAAGAATTCTTCACAGGGGAGAAGTGTAGCGAAAAGCAATCGCTCTACGTTGTTTTTTTTGCGCCTATCCTGGGCTCGGCACCGGTGAACAGACGGCGGATGTTTTGATGATGGCGAATAAACACCAACACTGCCATGAATGCGGCCAGTTCCATCATTTGCCAATTGCCCAGCCAAAAGACAAAGCCCGGACCCGCCAGGGCCGCAATTAATGCTGCTAATGAGGAATAACGCAGGACACCTGCGACCACCAACCAAGTCAAACAACAAAGCAAACCGGACGGCCAGTTTATGGCCAGGATCACGCCCAGATACGTGGCGACCCCCTTGCCGCCCCTGAATTTCAGCCAGACCGGGAACAGATGCCCGATAAAGGCCCCGCCGCCCGCCAGCACGGCTGTATCGGGACCATACATATTGGCCAGCAACACCGCCGCTGCACCCTTGCCGCCATCCAAAATCAAGGTCAATGCGGCCAGGCCCTTGTTGCCCGTACGCAGCACATTGGTGGCACCAATATTGCCGGAGCCGATGGAACGTACATCGCCCAGGCCCGCAAGGCGCGTCAGTATCAGGCCAAAGGGAATGGACCCCAACAAATAGCCAAAGGCTGCTGCGGCCCAAAACGGCCAGATATAGGTAAAATCACCCATGGGACTTGGCATTGCCTAATTCCTATTTTGCGGAGTCGGAGTATACCACTTTTCCATCAACAATGGTGCGCCAGGCCCGGCCCTGCACAGGGCGGCCATGATAGGGCGTGTTCTTGGCCTTGGAGTGGAAGCCGTCTTCATCAATCCGCCAGGGTATGTTTGGATCGAAGATCAACAGATCCGCCGGTGCGCCTGGTGCCAGTTTACCGCCGCGCAGGCCCAACAGTTCCGCCGGGCGGGAGGTCATTTTCGCCAACAGATCAGACAGGCCAAGGGCACCGTTATGATACAGCTGCAAGGCCAGGGGCAGCATTGTTTCCAGGCCGATAATCCCCGTCGCCGCCAATTCGAAGGGCAGGCGTTTAGATTCCACATCCTGCGGGTCGTGGCAGGAACAAATCACATCAATGGTGCCATCCGCCAAGCCATCGACGACCGCCTGACGATCCGCCTCTGAGCGCAAGGGGGGCGCGGTTTTGGCGAAACTGCGGTATTGCCCCACGGCTTCCTCGTTCATGGCGAAATTATGCACGGCTGCAGCAGCGGACACAGGCAAGCCCTGTGCCTTGCCCCTGGCCATAGCCTCAATCGCCTGTGCCGTGGACAGGCAGGCCGCGTGATAACGCCCGCCGGTCATCTCGACGAGGCGTAGATCCCGTTCCACCATGATGGTTTCCGCCTGGGTCGGAATACCCGGCAGACCCAGACGCATGGCAATTTCGCCTGAATTCATCACGCCATTGCGGGCCAAGGCGGGTTCTTCGGGGTAATGACAGATCAACAGATTGAAGGCCGAGGCATAGCTGAGGACCCGGCGCATGACCTGGGCATCGGCGACAGCCCGGTCTGCATCGGTGAAGGCGACCGCGTCGGCCTCGGCCATCAAACCCAGCTCCGCCATCTGCTGGCCCTCCAGCCCCCTTGTGATGGCGGCCATGGGATGGATCCGTACAGAAGCCTTATCCCGGGCCTGACGCTTGATATATTCCACCAGGGCAACGTCATCGATTACCGGGTCTGTATTGGGTTGCACGATAATACAGGTGATACCGCCCGCCGCCGCCGCGTCCGAGGCAGAGGCAAGGGTTTCCTTATGCTCGGCCCCCGGTTCGCCGACAAAAACCCGCATATCGATCAGTCCAGGACACAATACCCGGCCGCCGCAATCCACCACAGCGGCAACCTCCGGCGTGCCGCTAGCAAACAAATCCGGGCCCAGATCAGCGATCTGCCCATCCTTGGTCAATAGCGCACCGGGACTGTCCAAACCGCTGGCCGGATCAATTAGCCGGGCATTGATATAGGCGATATCGCTCATGACGCACCCCCATCCGGCCCGCCACTAGGACCAATCGGCGGCAGGTTCGAGGGACGGCGGGAGAGTAGATCCAACACGGCCATGCGCACAGCCACGCCCATCTCCACCTGCTCGCGAATAACACTGCGATTGATGTCGTCCGCCAACTCGCTATCAATTTCCACGCCCCGGTTCATCGGCCCCGGATGCATGATCAAGGCTTCTGGCTTTGCCTTTGACAGCTTGGCCTGGTCCAGGCCAAAGAAGTGATAATATTCCCGGGTAGAAGGCACATAGGCACCGTTCATGCGTTCGTTTTGTAAACGCAGCATCATGACGATATCAACGTCCCGGAGGCCTTTTTCCATATTATGGTAGACGTCCACACCCATGCGGTCCATCTGGCCCGGCAACAGGGTAGGCGGGGCGATGGCGCGGACATGTGCACCCATGATATTCAGCAGCATGATGTTGGAGCGTGCCACCCGGCTGTGCAGAATATCGCCGCAAATGGCCACGGTCAGGCCATGCAGATGACCCAGTCGGCGGCGAATGGTCAAGGCATCCAGCAAAGCCTGGGTCGGATGTTCGTGAGAGCCGTCACCGGCATTGATAACGCTGCAATCCATTTTCTGGCTTAACAGCGCAACGGCGCCAGAGTGCGGATGGCGGACCACCAGGGTGTCTGGATGCATGGCATTCAAGGTCGCCGCCGTATCGATCAGGGTCTCGCCCTTTTTGATCGCAGATGCGGTCGCCGTCATATTAATGACGTCCGCGCCCAGGCGCTTGCCTGCCAGTTCGAACGAAGTGCGGGTCCGGGTGGAGGTTTCGAAAAACAGATTGATTTGTGTGCGACCGCCCAGGATGGATCGCTTTTTATCGACCTGACGATTTTGCGCGACGTATTCGTCGGACAGATCAAGGATCTCTGTGATATCGGGCGCTGACAGCCCCTCGATACCAAGGAGATGACGGAAGGGAGGCTGGTTGGCGGATATATCACTCATCAAAAGGGGATCTTATAGGAGCGTCCGGGACTTGGTGCAATACTGAGAATATAAATTGAGCAGATAGGACCAAAAACAATGAACGAAGCAAACCCGGGACGTCTGGACCCAAACGGTCGCGTGATCAAGCTTTCCGGGGCAAATCGTGGCATCGGGGCGGCCATTACCCGCCACCTGCACGAAGCCGGTTATCGCCTCAACCTTGGGGCCCGTTGGCCCGGTGCTATTGAACAAAGTGCAGGCGATGACTGTATGCACCAGGCATTTGATGCGCTGGATCCCGAATCGGCCCAAGGCTGGACAGATGCCACCATGGCCAATTTCGGCAGGATCGGCGGTCTGGTCAACAACGCCGATCCTGCCGCCGTCCCCATCAATGCGGCTTTTGAGCCCCTGCCATGATTGGGGCCACAAATGGAGCCACGACAAGCGCAGCGCAGCAACGCTGGCCCTTGGTTTTCGCCGGCCTGTCCGGGGCCCTGGCGGTTTTAATCGCGGCGGGCACGGCGCATGATTTGAAGGAGTCCATGGCCGCACCTGATTTGGAACGTATCCACACCGCCGTGCGCTATCAGATCTGGCATGCCCTGGCCTTGCTGGGCGTGGCCGCCCTGAACATGCGGGGACCATCAACGCCCCTGCGTATCGCCGCCTACAGCTTTGCCTTGGGCAGTGTCTTGTTCTGCGGCGGGCTATATTTGCTGTCGTTTACGGGCCTGGTCTATTTTGGCTGGCTGACGCCCATCGGCGGGTTATCGTTCATGGCGGGCTGGCTGGCCCTGGCATGGCATGGCTGGCGCTTTAGAAGCAGTTGAACAGGCCCGTTTGCAGGGTTAGATAATGTTGTATCAGACCGTCAAAGAAGAAAGACCAGGCAGACAACAACGTCCCCTTGAAGCCGGCAACCAAAACCAGGCCGAACAAACCGCCCGCGCCGATGGTCGCAATATTTGTCATCCTGTTTCCCATAGGCACACTATAAACCTAAATCCAGACGTTTCGAAACGGGTAACCCAATGCCTCTTGTTTCCATTCTAATGGCGGCCTTTCAGGCGGAAGCGACCATCACGGCGGCAGTCAACAGCGTCATGCGGCAAAAACATCCACACTGGGAATTGATAATTGCGTCCGATTGCGGTGCGGATTACATAGATTTATGCCGGGCCAGTGGCATCCAAGATAAGCGCATTCGTATGGTCAAATCGCCCACAATCGGGGCTGGCCCCTCTGTGGCGCGCAACGCCGCCTTTGACCAGGCACGGGGTGATTTTCTGGCCATTCTGGATAGTGACGATACCTGGAAGGCGGACAAACTATCGGCCCTGCTGCCGCTTGCCATGAAATCAGGCCTGGCCTGTGACAATACCTGCGCCGTCAATCCGGATGGCAGTGTTATTGCGACAGCCTATCCGATAGACAACACGCAGAGAGACATCGACGCCCTGGCCATGATCAACAGCGGCGTGCCCCATTTCCCGTTGCTGCGCCGGGAGATAGCCGGCAATGGCTTTCAGGCGGAACTGCGCTTTGCCGAAGACGTGGTCTTCAATATGGAGGCTATCAGTCGGGCCGGTGCCATGACGTTGCTGCCCCGACCCCTAACCAACTATATTCAGCGCCCCAACAGCGCCACCAACAATGCTACGGCCTGGCGTCGAGCTGAAGCTGCCTACGGACAAATCCTGGCAATGTTGGAAGCCGGGGAATTGGCGGTACCGTCCGGGGTAAACGCTGCGATCTGGACGGCTTTCAAGGATAAGCGCCGTCTTAATCTAGCCTATGGTGCAGCGGTGGAGAGCGGTACGGCGACGACGTTCCAGGACTTCTTGTCGCAGCAGCGCAAATAGCTCTGAATAGCCTTGGCAAGGCGACCATTTTAGTGAAATATGGCGTCTGGTCGGTCTCATCCGCCGTACCGGAAAATAATTCGCGTGCAATCACGCCGTTGGGATGATGTTTCGACGGAAAATGATGGTATACGACGAACAACAAGGGAGACTTATGTGATGAATATCTACAAAAGATCCGGCAGGGCGACACTGCTGGCGACCGGATTGGCCGCCGCGGTTAGTTTAACCGCCGGCATTGCCAATGCCGCTGATGAAGTGATCATGGCGGTACCAACGTTTTTGACCGGCGCTGGGGCACCGGCCTTTGGCGTACCCGCACGCAACGGTGCTGAAGTTATTATCGAGGCGATCAACAAGGGTACCCTGCCCGCGCCCTACGATAAAAGCGGCAAGGGTCTGGCGGGCCGTCAGATCAAGGCGTTGATTTATGATGAATCGGGGGGCGGGGCAAAGCAGGTCACCGAATTCCGCAACAAAGTTCAACGGCAGAACGTTGACCTGTTCGTTGGCTATATTTCTTCAGGCACCTGTGCCGCCATCACACCGGTGGCCGAAGAATTGAAGATGCTGACGATCTTCCCGATTTGCGGCACGCCGCGGATCTTTGAAGAAATCAACAAGAACCCGAAATACGTCTTCCGCACCATGGGCCATGCGACGGCAGATGGCGTGGCCGAGGCCCATTACGTCAAGGCGAACATGCCCGGCGTCAAGGGTTACACCGGGATCAACCAGAACTATGCCTGGGGTCAGGATTCCTGGCGCGACTTCGATCTTGCCATGAAGCAGTTGATGCCAGGCGTTCCCGCTTCGGACAAGGCGCAATGGCCGAAAATCTTCTCCGGCCAATACGGCACGGAAATTTCGGCTCTGATGTTGTCGAAAGAACCATTGGTGCATAACAGCATGTGGGGCGGCGACCTGGAGGCTTTCATTTTCCAAGGCGCAGCACGCGGCCTGTTCCGGAAGAAAAAGCTGCTGTTCTCGGTTGCTGATACCTCCGTCTACCGGCTTGGCAAGAAGGTACCGACCGGCGTCATTCTTGGCGCCCGTGGCCCCTATGGCATCTTTGCCGCCAATGTGGACACGCCTTTGAACAACTGGTTCCGCAAGGTCTATATCGACCGCTACTCGGTGCCCCCCGTCGGCGGTTCTTATCAAGCGGCCCAGGGCGTGCTGGCGGCGAAATACGCCTATGACAAGGCGGCCGGGATGAACGGTGGCAAATTCCCCAGCAAGGATCAGGTCATCGCCGCCCTGGAAGGCGCGACGTACCAGGGTCTTGCCGCCAAGGTCCATATGAACCGCTCGAACGGTCATCAGGCCGCCACCATCCACCAGATCGGTATCCTGGAATGGGACAAGGAAGCGGGCGAACCCATCATGACAAAGGTCACCACCTTCCCAGCCGACTGTGTGATGCCGCCCCCGGGCGTCAACGGCACAGAATGGCTGAAAGGCGGCATGAAGGGCGCCAAGTGCTAGATAAGTTACTGCCGGGGACGCTCAATCGGGCGTCCCCGGAACTTATTTTGTTCTATGATTTTGATTTTTCCAAAATAGCGAGCCCACAGTGCAAGAGTTGATCGTCATCCTGGTCGACGGCTTGGTATTTTCATCCTACCTGTTCATGGTCGCCGTCGGGTTGACCGTGATCTTCGGTGTGATGAAGATCCTGAACGTGACCCACGGATCGTTTTACGCCTTTGGCGCCTATATGTCGGCCACCTTGATCGGGGCCTATTACGAAACCGATTGGCCGGAATTCGGCGGTTTTCTGGCCATTTTTGCCGCCGCGTTGATTATCGGCGTGTTCTTCGGCATCGTCCTTGAACGCGGATTGCTGCGGTTTCTTTATCATCGGGACGAACATATTATAGTGTTGGCGACGTTCGCCATGTTCCTGGTCCTCGAAGACGTCCTGATGATGATCTGGGGCACGGACCCTTATTACGCCTATGAGCCCATGGCGTTGTTGGGAATCGTGGATATCGCGGAATTGACCTTTGATGTCTACAGCCTGACCCTGATCGGCCTTGCGGCGATCGTCGGTTTGGGCCTGTGGCTGGGCCTGACAAAAACCAAATGGGGCAAATTGCTGCTGGCGGTCATTTTTGACCGGGAGATCAGCCAGGCCATGGGCATTAACGTGACCGTGGTGTTTACGGTGACCTTTGTCATTGGTGCCATTATGGGCGCCTTGGGTGGGGCCTATATAGCACCGACCATATCTGTTTCCCCCGGCATTGGGGTAGAGGTGATCGTGTTGGCCTTCGCCGTCGTCGTCATAGGGGGCATGGGCTCTATTCCCGGTGCCATGATTGGTGCGGTCCTGGTTGGCGTCAGCCGGGCCGCAGCGGTGCATAAATTCCCGGAGATCGAATTGTTCGTGATTTACGCGATTATGGCCCTGGTCCTGGCCATCCGCCCCGAAGGCCTGTTCGCACCGGCACAGGCCAGGAAAATCTGATGCGGTATTTAGATAAAACCGTCGTCGGTCTGTCCATAGTCTTTGTCGCCCTGGTCTTCGCTGACTTTTTCATGGCGGAATGGATGCGTTTCATCGGCCTGCAAAGTCTGGCCCGCGGCGCTGTTGCCCTTGGGCTTTTGGTATTGTGGCGCACGGGTCTGGTCTCGTTCGGACACGCGCTCTATTTCGGTTTCGGTGCCTATGCCGCCGCGATGTTGACGCTGATCGGCTATCACGACGCATTTTTGCTGGTCTTTGCCGGCACCTTGAGCGCCGGTGTCCTGGCATTTTTCCTGGGATTTTTGCTGCGCCGTTACCGGGCGATCTTTTTTGCCCTTTTAAACATGGCGTTCTCCATGATCCTGTACGGCGTCATCGTGAAGACCGAGGAACTAGGCAGCACCGATGGCTTCTCGGTTCTGACACCGACCTTCCTGGGCTATGCCCCTGAAGGCGAGGCCGTCCAAACCACCCTGTTCCTGTTCACTCTGTGCTTCACATATATCATCACCGTCGGGGTACATCTGTACATGAAGACGACCCTTGGCAGCATGTCCATGGCCGTGCGGGAGAACGAGATCCGGGTGGAGTATTTGGGTTATTCGGCGGAAAAAGTCATCCATGTCAAATATGTCTTTTCGGGCCTGGTGGCAGGTTTTGGCGGGGCGATCATGGCATTGGCAGTGGGCCAGGTTGATCCCGATTCCATGGCCAATTGGAATGTTTCCGGCGAATTCGTTTTCATCACCATCCTCAGCGGTATCGGCAATGTGGGGGCGACCTTTATCGGTGCCTTTGTCTTTGAGTTGATCCGCACCTACGCCTTTGAATATGCCCCGCAAATCTGGCAGTTCATCCTTGGCGGCAGCTTGCTGGCGATCATTATGTTCCTGCCTGATGGTATCTGGTCCTTGTTTTCACGCTTTCGCAAGTCGGAAGGGTAGGCTGCCATGACCGTCGTATTGGAAGTCCGTGACCTGCAAAAAACCTTTGGTGCCGTTGTCGCCGCCAAGGACATTAATGTCACGGTCAATGAACATGAAATCATCGGTATTATCGGCGCCAATGGCGCGGGGAAAACCACTTTCGTCAATATGGTCACCGGCTATTTGAAGCCGACCTCGGGGCATATCGAATTCGCGGGCCGGAACATTATGGGCCTGCCGCCCCGAACCATTACCAAACTGGGCATTTCACGATCCTTTCAGGTGCCCCAGGTTTTTGCTTCGGAAAGCGTGTTCGACAACCTGATGATGGCCTATGCCATATCGGAGGAAACGGGCATGGGGCTGTTGTCGCCTCTGTACAACGATGAACGTGCCGCGCGGGTGGATGGCCACCTGGGTCGTTACCAGATTGCCGAATACCGCAACGCCACCGCTTCCACCCTGCCCCAGGGCGTGCGCAAGTTGTTGGACATCGCCATGGCGGCGGTCAGCAACCCAACAATTTTGATGCTGGACGAACCGACATCGGGCATCTCGGTTGAGGAAAAATTCGGCCTTATGGACATCATCATGGAGGCCTTGCATCAGGACAAAACGACTGTTCTGTTTATTGAACACGACATGGAAATCGTCGAACGCTATGTCTCCAGGGTCCTGGCCTTTTATCAGGGTGAGGTGATTTGTGATGCGCCCACGGCAGAGGCCTTGATAGACCCCGGCGTCCGGGAATTCGTGATCGGAGAGGAATATCACCGCACACGGACCGAAATTGCGGCCAATAATGGAGGGGAAGCCGACAATGCTTAAAGTCAGCGGCCTTGATGTCAATATCGGCCCAACACCTATTCTGCGCAATCTGACCCTGGAAGTACCGGCCGGTACCATGTGCGGCCTGATCGGGCGCAACGGTGCCGGTAAGACAACGTTCCTGCGCGCCATCATGGGCGCACTGGCGGCGCAGTCCGGGCAGGCTATGTTCGGCCATCAGGATTTGTTGAAGATCCAGCCCCACAAGCGGGCCCATATGGGCATCGGCTTCATGCCCGAAGACCGTCGCCTGGTCCCCGCTTTGACGGTGGAGGAAAATATCCTGGTGCCGGTCTGGGCCACAGGGATGGAGGACTGGCAGGACCGCCTGGATTGGATCTATGGTCTGATGCCTGAAGTTGCCGAATTCCGCAATCGCGGCTCGTTGGAGCTGTCGGGCGGACAGCAAAAATTCGTCGCCTTCGCCCGGGCCCTGATGGTGGGAACGCATTTGCTGTTGCTGGATGAACCCAGCGAAGGCATCGCGCCGGTCTTTGCCCAGCGAATGGGCGAGATCATGAAAAGCCTGAAGGACGAGGGCGAAAGCGTGCTGGTGGCTGAATCCAATGACAAGCATGTGGCTGGCCTGCTGGATCGCACCTTTGTGATTGAACGCGGCAGCATCGTCTCGGACTGAACGCCATGACGCTATTGACGGCAACCGATTTACCAGACCACATAGCGGATGTTGCGGCTTTGGAAGAGCTGTTATCCAGGCCCAGCCAGGCCTTGGTGGATGATCTGGCGGCCCTTGAAGGTGATATCATCATCCTTGGTGTTGCTGGCAAGGTTGGCCCCTGTCTGGCCCGCATGGCCAAGCGTGCCGCACCCCACAAACGTGTTGTCGGCGTTGCGCGTTTTTCGGACAGATCGGTGAAACAGCGCCTGGACGACTGGGGCGTCGAAACCATTGCCTGTGATCTGCTGGACCGAGAGGCTGTGGAGGCACTGCCGAAGTTGCCCAACGTAATCTATATGGCGGGCAAGAAATTCGGCACCGCGGGGGGTGAGCCCTTTACCTGGGCGATGAATGCCCACGTGCCTGCCCTTGTCGGTGCAGCGTTTTCCAAATCCCGTATTGTTGCCTTTTCCACCCTGTGCGTTTACCCCTTTACCGATGTTACCGGCCCCTTATGCAACGAAGATGTCGCCCCGGTGCCGGTCGGTGAATACGCCAATTCCTGTGTCGGCAGAGAGCGGATATTTCAGTATTTCTCCCATCAACACGGAACGCCGGGCCGCCTGATCCGTCTGAACTATGCCATCGATTTGCGCTACGGCGTGCTCTACGATATCGCCAATTGGGTCTATACGGGCCAAACCATAGATTTGCGCGCGGGCCATGCCAACGTGATCTGGCAGGGCGATGTTAATTCTCAAGTATTGCGTGCCTTGGGCCATTGCGAAACGCCGTCACGGCCCCTGAACATGGGCGGGCCGGAACAGGCCAGTGTCCGTGTCTTGGCAGAAGTTTTCGCCAAACGCTTTGGTCTGACCGCGAAATTCAAGAATACGGAAAGCGGCATGGGCTGGCACAACGATACCTCGTTGGCGGCAAAGTTGTTCGGCTACCCGGAAGTGCCACTGGCCCGGATGATAGATTGGACAGTGGACTGGATTGAACGGGACCAACCGCACTATAATCTGCCCACCCATTACGAGGCCCGAGACGGCACATTCTAGATATTGTTAGGAGGCACGAGATGTCTGTTTTCAACAACCGACCCATAGACGGCGTAATTCCGGCCACATTGTTGGCTTTTGACGACGCCTTTATGATCGATGAAGCTGCTTCGCGCCGGCATCTGGCCCACGTTGCCGCTACCCCTGGGTTAAGCGCGGTCACCGTCAACGGCCATGCATCGGAAGTTCACGCCTGTACCTTTGATGAACAACAACACATCCTGGAGATGTCGTTGGACGAGGCGGGCGATAAATTGCCCATGATCAACGGCATCTATTCGGACAGCAGCCTTGAAGCGGCCCGTCTGGCCCGCATGGCTGAGGCGGCGGGAGCATCCGCCTTGCTGGTCTTCCCCCCCAACAGCATGATTATGGGTGGGCAATTGCGCCCTGAAATGACCCTGACACATTTCAAGACCATCGCGGACGCCACGGATTTGCCCATGATCGCCTTTCAATACCCACAGGTTAGCGGCCTGGGCTATCCCTACGATACCCTGTTGCGGCTGATCGAGGCGGTGCCGTCTATTAAAGCGATCAAGGACTGGTCCAATGATGCCATGTTGCATGAGAAACATATCCGCAGTCTGCAGGGCGGTGAAGCCGGCCGGGCCATTACGGTTCTGACGACCCATTCATCCTGGCTGATGGCATCGTTGAGCATGGGTGCCAATGGTCTGCTGTCAGGTGCGGGCAGTGTCATTCCGGAATTGCAGGTGGCCTTGTTCAATGCGGTGAAGAACGGCGACCTACCCGGCGCACAAGCGATCAATGATCGCATCTACCCCCTGGCCCAAGCCTTATATACGCCGCCTTTCCTGGATATGCATAACCGCATGAAGGAATGCCTGGTCCTACTGGGCCGGCAAGAACGCGCGGTTGTGCGCCCGCCATTGATCAAGCTGCACGACGACGAGATTAGGCGTCTGCGCCAAGCCTTGGACGCTGCAGGTTTGCTGACGGGAGAGGCCGTGGCGGCTGAATAGACCTCTGGTTAAAATTTATCCTGTCGCAATATACTGCCGCATGGCATCGGCCTCGTTTTCGATCTCCTCCATGCGGAATTTAACCACGTCACCGATGGAGATGATGCCCATCAATTGACCATCCCGCATCACCGGCAGATGGCGGGTCCGACGCTCGGTCATGACCGACATGATGGTATCAATATTATCTTCGGGAAGGCAAAAGACCACGTCCCGGGTCATTAATTCGGCCACCAGGGTCGATAGGCATTTCGGCCCCATTTGCGCCATGCCTCGGACAATATCCCGTTCTGAGAGGATCCCCTCCACATGGCCACCAGCATCGCACACCAAAATGGCGCCGATCCGGTTCTGGTTCAGTATTTCAGCTGCCCGGCCAATTGTTTCATTCGCGGTGACCGAGAAGACCTTCCTGCCCTTTGCGGCAAGTATCCGTTCAACATGCATACCTAATCTCCTACCCGAGAGTTTCTTATGATCTTCATTATTTTACATAATACATTTTGCACAAAAAGTCGGAACAATGCAAGTGTTATCAAATGCTACGAATTAAACAAAATTTTGAGATGACTGCGGCGCAAATGGCAAAAACAGGCGTAATCCGGGCTTATATTGCTTATACCGCGACCTGTCCCTTTACTGTTCGGGACATTCCCCTGAACTCTGCAACGACACGACCGTCGTCACCAAATACCGTCGCGTCAAAAATGCCCGTGCGATTCGTTTGACTTCTTTCTTCAGCAACAGCGGTCAGGATTTCGCCAGGCCGACCAAACGACAGGTAGGTGATCTGTGCAGACTGCGCAAAAGCCATTTGTCCATGGCTGTTGCATGCATAGCCAAAGGCTATATCTGCTAA
>JABJKS010000036.1 GCA_018660265.1 Rhodospirillaceae bacterium
GCATCCGTGTCTCCGGATTGGAAGACCACCTTGCCGTCCGCATCCGTTACCGTAATACGGACCCAGACCAAACGTTCGCCGGTAAACCCGGTCGGTGTGTTGTGCCCTGTCGTGATATTGGAAACTTTGGCCTGGATATCGATACCGTTGCGATCCGCCTTGGTCGCCTTCAAATCACTCAAGAAATAACCGTTGCGCAGGACTTCGAGGCGCAAAGTGCGGACATAGGCCAGACGCTTGAGCTGATAGTCGATGATCTCCCGCGCATCATAGCGGGCATCGACCGACGCCCAGGCCTTTGGAAAGGCCATGCCATTGGGGATATTATCTTCGAATTTATCGGTGCCCCAACCGGCTGCAACATCAAAGGTCAACCATTCCGGCAACGTTGCAAGCTGTTGTGCTTCCGCGTTGTGGGGGAAGATACCGGGGTGTACCAAGGAATAATCAGGCCCGGCCATAATGTGGTTGGTCAACTTGCGCGACACAGTCGGCACACCACCAACGACTGCGGCAGGACCTTCGTGGTAGCCGGAAACCTTGCCCTGGATCTTGCCCATATGGCAGTCCTGGCACGAAACGCCGTCTGCTGCCGCCGGTGAAGCCCGATATTCACTAAACGCTTCCTCAAGCCGAAAGCCGTTCAATAGGGTCACATCATGGCAGGTACCACAGAAAGTGGAGGTGGAGATTTCCTTGAACTCAATAGCTTCCTTATGGATCTTCCGCCCAGGCTCATCAGCCTTCGTGACAACGCGGTATTTGTCCCGGTTATCCAGAACCCGCTTCAATTCTGCATCACCTGCGGGGCCATAGACGGGCTGTAACAGATCGCCCTCTACCAGGGCGACACGACCGGAGGCCTTGTTATAGATGTTGGCTACCCGGTGACAGACAATGCAGGTAATACCTTCGCGGGAGGTCGGATGGCGTTCAAGGTTGGAGATTTGAACCCGCTCTTCCATGTTCATGCCGACCTGATTGTGACAGCGGATACAGAAATCGCCGTTGGTGCCGTTCACATTCAGATTAATAAAATTCTGCAACGCCATGTAGGCCGGGCTCAATTGCGCATATGAATGCTGCGAGACGGCCCATTCTTCAAAATGACGGGGATGACAGGTGCCACATGTTGTGGCCGAAGGATAACGACTTTCCGCAAACAGCGCGGCATGTTCTTTGCCGGCCTCGCTACGGGGCTTGCCGCCGGCGTCCGCGGTGTCAGCAGCCTTCTTATCGTCTTCGTCGTCCTCTTCCTTCAGCAAATCCTCGTCTTCATCATCGTCATCGTCGTCAAGCAGGTCGTCTTCTTTCTTTTTGGCCTGGGCCAACAGCAGGGGTGAGCCTGCAATCGCCCGCGCCTCTGACGCCTCTATGATGGGGAAGACGTTAACCGGCACGGCACTTTCAGCCGAAACAAGATTAGCCGAAACTAGGGCCGGCTTTATCAATGTATCCGTTGTGGTTGGCGCACTTGCCGCCAAGGACGCGCTAGGCGCCAGAGGCAGCAGCAAAAGCCCGGTCAGAACAGCACCAGCTGCCGTCGCCGCAACCTTGGCAGCGTTGCCCGTTCCAAAAAAATTGCCGTGCCACTTAAATTTCTGCGTCATGGTTATCCGTCCCATCACTTACATCTTCCCGCTTAGCCCAACATCGAACGTCATTCACAATAAATGTCATTCATGCATGTAAAGGCCAGTTCCCATTTCCGATCAAAACCCGCGTGCCAAATATCTAAATTTTTACTTCACGCTGCAACCGTAACCAATTGTATTATTGAACAAACGATCATGGTTGCATCTTCTATAACAATTCAAAACCGACTTTACCACACGATTTCCAATTTGCGCTATCCTGCCATGTTGAATGCGTTGATGGTAGTCGAATTGTGACAAATATGCAGCTTTTTTGATGTTTTAGGTAAATATGTTGTAGCTTGGCATCACTAAATTGCCGCAAGGATGACGCGAAGGAGAAAAATGATGGTACCGGCAAATGAATTGACCGCCAGTCAAGCTCGCAAAGCGATGGTTCGGGGCGATCTTACCGCCGAGACTTTGTTGCAATCCTGCCTGGACCGGATCTCGGCAAGGGATGACGTGGTCAAGGCCTGGTGTCATTTGGCTGCCGAAACGACCCTTGTCGTGGCGAAAGAGCTGGATCGCGGCGGCCGGATTGGTGAAAAGGGTTCTTTGGCCGGCCTGCCCGTCGGGGTAAAGGATATTATTGATACTGTTGACATGCCCACCACATACGGCAGTGCCGTCTATCCTGATCACCGGCCCAGTATGGATGCGGCCTGTGTCGCCCTGGTGCGCGCGGCGGGCGGCATAGCGCTGGGCAAGACGGTCAGCACGGAATTTGCCTACTTTCAGCCCGGTTATACCACTAATCCTCATAATCCGGGCCATACCCCTGGTGGTTCCTCCTCAGGCTCGGCGGCTGCCGTGGCCGATTTCATGGTGCCCTTTGCCTTTGGCACACAGACCGGTGGCTCTGTCATCCGCCCTGCCGCCTTTTGCGGTGTCGTTGGTTATAAAGCCAGCTATGGGGCCTTGCCCCTTTACGGTGTGAAGGCATTGTCCCATGATCTGGACACTTTGGGCTGGTTCTGCCGGGAAGTGGCGGATATCCACCTCATGCGTGCCGCTTTGGTTGGCGCGCCATCGATTGTTCCGGATGCGGAATTGAACTCCGCCCAGGCTCCAAAGATTGGCCTTTGCCGCACATACGAATGGGATCAGGCAGATGAGGATTGCCAGGCCGCGGTCCTTGCCGCCGCCAAAAACCTGGAAGCCGCCGGCGCTGAGGTCGTGGATGTGACCCTGCCGCCGTCTTTCGCCGACCTGGTGGAAAGCCAGAAACGGGTCATGGCGCAAAACGCCGCCCGGGACCTGGCCTTTGAATATCATCAACACCGCGACCGTATGAGCCGGCACATCATCGCCCTGATCGAAGAAGGACAGAGCGTGGATTTCGCTATCTATCAACAGGATGTGGCCGCGACAGAGGCCGGGCGGGGGGCGCTACATGCAATTTTTGATCAAGTCGATGTCCTGCTCTGCCCCAGCGCGCCGGGCGAAGCACCAAAGGGCCTGGATGGCACCGGCGATCCCATTTTTAACCGCCTGTGGACTTTGTTGGGGAACCCCTGTGTCAACCTGCCGGGCCACATAGGGGGCAACGGCCTGCCCGTCGGCGTCCAGGCGGTTGGCGCCATGGGCCAGGACGAGGCGCTGTTGGCTCACTGCCGCTGGATGGAACAGCGGATTATATAAATTCCCATCTCACCGATAGAATTTTATTGGCCCCAGCCAGGCTTGAATTGGCCCGAACGCAGACTGCTCGTAACCAGCGCGCGTCAAAATCCCCGATAGGTGACGATTTCGCTGTTTGGCGTGCGCACGGACTTCACATCGTTGGCGACAAAATCCTCATCCGGATAACCCATGGCGATGCAGGTCATAATTGTCTGCCATTCGGGAATTTGCGCATGTTCGCGCACCACGGACGATTGCATGATGCCCTGGCCGTTGATCACCGTGCCAAGGCCTTTGGTCCAGGCCGCCAGCACCAGGCCATAGACCACGGCACCCAGATCAAAATGGCTGATCGTCGCGGGTTCCAGGCTGTTATCATAGGTCATAACGATGGAGACCGGCGCGTCGAACTGGCGAAAGCCGCGCATGACCCAATCCTGGCGACGTTCCTTGTCATCCCGGGCGATGCCCATGGCTTCGAACAGTTGGATCGCGATTTCTACCTGACGTTGGCGATGGATCCCTTGATAGCCGTCTTCATGCACCGGAATTTCCCGGTCGACCTTGGCGCCTGCCAGCATGCGTTCCGTGTTGCCCTCGCGGATACGATCCAGGGGCTCGCCCGTCAGCACATGGAAAAACCACGGCTGGGTATTCATTGAAGACGGTGCGCCTTTGGCAATTTCAATGATGTCTTCGATGACTTCTTTCGGTACCGGGTCCGGCTTGTAACCACGGATGCTACGGCGTTCACGAACCAGGGTTTCGAAATCCATTTGAGCCACCTCAAGACAATTTTCCACGACTAATTTAAACAACGAAAACCAACAATTCGCTCAGTTTTAATCTAACCATCGGCCCATTCGGTGCAAGGATTAATCGCTGTACGGGCCTTTGCCGCCCCGTGGCCAAATGCCGCATATGTTATAAATCATGACGCAAAAGCCATTTGCAATAAAGAATTAGTGCCTGCCATTTTTGGCGGCTGGGATAAGTTTTCTCTGCCCAGCCTAAACGGCAAATTTTGCAACTGCGGGGGGAAAGCGATCATAATGGCGGCATGGAAAACGAAACTGCTGCTGCATTAGAAGCTAATCCACCGACCGGTTTTATTCATTCGGGCCATCGTGGACCCTACACCACCCATAACGGCCCCTATTTTCATAAGATCGTGGACGATCAGTTCTGGCATGGGTTGCGCGTCATGGATCGCCATTGCAATGCCCATGGCAGCCTGCACGGCGGCATGATGACCTCCTTCGCCGATGGCCTGTTGGCCACAGCGGTTTGGCATCATGCCAAGCTGCGGGGGGTTACGGTGCGTATGGTGTGCGATCTGGTCGGTGCCGTCGCCGCCGGTGCCTGGTTGGAAGGTACAGCAAGGATTACGGGGCAGGATGACGATATCGCCTTTACCGCCGCCGAGGCCTATGCCGATGGCAAGCTGGTCTTCACAGCCACCGGTGTCTTCCGTACCTATGTAAGACCCGGAGCGCATTTAAAGAAAATGCGCTCAGACTCTTGAAGGCAGAGCAATTGAACCAATTGGCTAACTGAAAATTGCTCTAACAGTCTGTCGGATTTAGGTTTCGGTGTTTCATTGTAAGCCTGTTGTTTTGTCCTATGCGGCTTTGAGATTGCAGAGGCGCTTGCAATTGTATGCCAGGGTGACGAGGAGCCATTCTGCTTTGACCTTTTCGATGCCTCTGA
>JABJKS010000021.1 GCA_018660265.1 Rhodospirillaceae bacterium
GATTTAGTGGAGAAAAAAGGCTAAAGGATAACTGGAACCTCTAAAACCATCAAAAACCTTGGTTTTCAGCATGAACTAAAAAGATGTGTACAAAAAATATACAAAAAAAATTGAGTAAAAATTACGTAATGATAGCAATAACTTATAAAGTATCCAGTTAGCGAAACGGTAAACGTTACGGGACATACGAGCAGAAAAGGGCTGCCTTCGGGCGGCCCTTCACTTTTTTTGTTCCATCTGGCTTTTGCCGAAAAAAATTTCCCGGGTTTCATCGCTGGGATTGCCGATGATTTCCTTGTCTTTCAACAATGCCATGGCTTTTTGCACCGCCGGGCGCGCCTTGATCGCCTGGTACCATCGTTTCACATGGGCGAATTCGTCGATCTCTATTTCATGCAACCAGCGCACATCGATCCACGGATAGACGGCCATATCCGCGATGGAATAATCGCCCGCCAAATAAGGATGCTCAGCCAGGCGTCGGTTGAGGACGCCATAAAGACGCTTGGTTTCGTTTTGATAGCGATCAATGGCGTAGGGGATTTTTTCCGGCGCATAGCCCATGAAGTGGCCGCATTGCCCAAACATGGGACCGATGCCGCCGACTTGAAAATAAAGCCATTGCAGAACCTCATATTTCCCCACCACAGTCCGGGGCATGAACAGGCGGGATTTTTCGGCGAGATATTCAAGGATGGCACCGGATTCAAACAGTGTTAGGTCGGCTCCCGCGTCACCATCATGGTCAACGATCACCGGAATGCGGTTGTTGGGACTAATCTTGAGAAACGCGGGATCGAACTGTTCGCCGACTAGAATATTGACCGGGAAGAGTTTGTAAGACAGTCCGCACTCTTCCAACATGATGGGGATTTTCTGGCCGTTCGGCGTTGGCCAAAAATACAGATCAATCACGACTTGGCCGCATTCAACGCAAGGGCCTGTTCCACTTTGCTTCTATGAAATTGCGGCGAGGCATCGCCTTCGTATGGTTTTTGATAATACCATTGCACCGATGGCCGTTGCAGTGAGCCTTGAAACCAGCCGGCTATCTTGGGCCATTTACCCCGCCAATCGTAGCAGGGGTTTTCCGGCAATATGTCATTCCCGGTCGCCCAGGCATCAAGATAGCTGACCCCTTGCAAGAGGCTCACATCACCAACATCGAAGCCCGACCAACTATCACATTCGCGTTCCAGAAGATCGAAAGACCGGGTAATTTTTGGCCACAGCCAGGTATATAAATCCAACCGCCGCGCGCTTTCTTCGCGCCAGCCTTCCATACTCATCTGCACCGCGAAATCAAAAATACTATCGCCTAATCCCAGACGACGGAGGGCATCGAAGCGTTTCGGCCCGCTGCTGGGATAAAGCTTGTTCGCCTTTGAGATGCTATCCAGATATTCGACAATGACCTGGCTTTGAATGAGACATGTACCGTCATCCGCCGCCAATGTGGGCACCTTGCCAAGGGGGTTGAGCACGAAGATATCATATTGCCCCTCAACCCAAACACCCTCCACATTGCGAAACGGAAACGTCGGCACCAACTCCACAGCATCAACGAGGCCCGTTTCATGAATGGCAACCAGGACCTTATGCACGAAGCGATGAAACGGAGAGTAAAATAACAGCATCTATCGTAGGTTCCATTTTTTGGGATGTTTCCATAGTAGACCTTGTCCGGCGAATTGCCGTCAAGAGAGGACTATAGATGGATTGTCGCCCTATGCATTCACATCGAACCGTGCAATTTCTATAGCGCTGGCCGGAATACGCTGTTAGAAGCACATTTACTCTCTACGGAATTTTGGATTACTGAACGATGAAACGCCTCCGAACCGACGCCAAAACATGCAGCAATCAAGACGCCCTACAAGGTGGCCAAGGTGGCCGGAGTGAATTGAATGCAGCCGTGTTTTGTGGACCTGAGACTTCAAGGCGCTAGGGCGAATACGCAACCTTTCAGATGATGGCTTGCAGTGTTCCGCTGCAGGCCATTTTTTATGGATATATCACGGGCACATCATTGATATATCAGTGGGCCGGGCGCACATCTGATATAACGACGACAGACAAAGACGGAGACGAACCATGACGGCAACAAGCAAGGCATTTGCGGGTAAAAAGATCAGGATCGGCATTTTAGGCGCATCCGGCTATACGGGTGCGGAACTGGTGCGTCTGTTGGCCCGCCATCCCAAGGCCGAGATCGTCTTCATGACCGCCGACAGCCACGCGGGCGAGCCGTACGAGCAGGTCTATCCCCACCTGGGCGGCCTTGATCTGCCCGGCCTGGTGAAGGTTGAGGAAGTGGAATGGGCCGGGGTGGAAGTTGACACCGTGTTCTGCGGCCTGCCCCATGGCACGACGCAAAAGATCATTGCCGGACTGATGCATCAAACCCACCACAGTGTGCTTGATGAAGTCATGCGCGAAGACGAGGGAGATGCCGCAGCCGCCATCAAAGGCACGCCGCGGGTCATCGATCTATCCGCTGATTTCCGTCTCGACAGCACCGATACCTATGCTGAATGGTACGGCCATGAACATTACGCCCCGGACCTCCAGCCCGAGGCGGTTTATGGCCTGACTGAAATGAACCGTGCCAAATTGCCGGACGCGCGGCTTGTCGCCTGTCCGGGCTGTTATCCAACGGTCGCGATCCTACCCCTCGCCCCCCTTTTGGCAGCCGGCAAGATCGCGCCTGAGGATATTATTGTGGACGCCAAAACCGGGATTACAGGGGCCGGTCGGTCGGCTAAACAGGCCAATTTGTTTTCGGAAGTGTCGGAGGGCATGCATGCCTACGGCATCGGAAGCCATCGACATGGACCGGAGATTGAGCAAGAATTATCAAAGGCTTATGGCGATAATATAATAATTAACTTCACCCCGCATTTGGCACCGATGAACCGCGGCATTCTGGCAACCAGCTATGTGCGCCTGGCGGGTGAGGCAACGGCGGATGACCTGCGGGATTGCCTGGCCGAACGTTATGCGGATGAACCATTCGTCCGCGTTGTCGGTGAAGGTATCGCACCCGCCACCCGACATGTGCGCGGTGCCAACCATTGCCTTATTGGCGTCTTTCCGGACCGGTTGCCGGGACGGGCGATTATCGTCTCGGTTATTGATAATCTGGTCAAAGGTTCCTCCGGCCAGGCGATCCAAAATATGAATGTGATGTATGGCCTGGACGAAACCCTGGGGCTGGAGCAGGAAGCGCTATTTCCGTAGGTGGTTCCATAGGTGGTTCCATAGGTGGTTCCCCTTAAGCTTACCCGCGAATATTTAAATTTGGAGAATGCGCCTATGCCTCTGGGCAATATTATGACCTATCAGGGCAAAGTGCCCGACGTTGATCCGACGGCTTTTGTCGCCCCCGGTGCCCATGTCATTGGCGAAGTGAGCCTCGGCGGCCTTACGACGATCTGGTACAACTGCGTGGTCCGCGGCGATCAGGAACCGATCCATATAGGGGCCCGGACAAACCTGCAGGACGGCAGCGTTGTCCACACCTCGAAAGGGATTGCCGATACCTGGATCGGGGAAAACGTGCTGATCGGCCATGGTTGCATCATTCACGGCTGCCGTCTGGAAGACCGGGCCTTTATCGGCATGGGATCGGTGGTGCTGGACCTGTCCGTGGTGGAAGCGGGCGGCATGCTGGCGGCGGGCTCCGTCCTGACGCCACGCAAACGCATCCCCTCGGGCCAATTATGGGGTGGCAGCCCGGCCCGCTATATGCGCGATCTTCGCCCGGAAGAAAGCGCCATCCATGCCGAACAGGTGGAAGAGTATGTGCAGTTGGGTATCAGCCATACTGCATCCTTAAAGTAGCGTTCCCTGAAATAGGAAGAGGAGTGGATCTGTGCGCATCATTGTAACGGGGGCCGGCATTGGCGGCTCTGTCCTGGCCCTGGCGTTGGAACAAATGGGCCTGGATTACCTGGTGTTGGAGCAGGCCCCTGCCCTCACGGAAGTTGGTGCCGGTATACAGTTAAGCCCCAATGGTGTGCGCATTCTGGAATGGCTGGGCCTGGCTGATGATCTGGCCCGTTTCGGGGTGGAGCCTGGCGGCCATCAGCTAAAGGATTGGAAAACCGGGGAAACCGTGCTGGAAACGCCCTTGCGCGCGCTGGTCAACGATACCTTTGGCGCGCGATATTATCACGCCCATCGGGCCGATGTGATCGATGCCCTGTCCACCCGCCTGAACCCTGATCGTTTGCGCCTGAATTCAAAAGTCGTATCCGCCAGCCAGACAGCGGGCAAAGTCTCCGTCACCCTGGAAGACGGCACATTGGAAAGCGGCGATGTTTTAATCGCGGCCGACGGCATCCATTCCGTGATCCGCAATCAGATCTTTAATCCCGAAGCCCCCCGCCCATCCGGCTATGTGGCCTGGCGCGGCATGGTGCCGGCTGAACAGGCCGCGCATTTGAACATTGAAAAACAATCCACCGCCGTTATGGGGCCGCGCCTGTCCATCGTGTTCTATTATGTTTCGGGCGGGGCCAAGTTGAACTGGGTCGCCATTGGTGCCGGAGACAGCAACCTGCAGGAAAGCTGGTCGCAAACCGCCTCCAAAGCGGATGTGGCGAAAAGCTTCGAAGGTTGGTACGACCACCCCAAAGGCATGGTTGACCTGACGGAGGAGCTGTTCGTCACCGCCCTGCATGACCGTGAAACCCTGCCCACCTGGATCGATGGGCGCATTGCCTTGATGGGGGATGCGGCCCACGCCATGCTGCCCTATCACGCCCAAGGTGCGGTACAAAGCATCGAAGACGCCTGGGTGCTGGCCCGCTGTTTGGAGATGGATCAGAAAGACCCCAAGTCGGCGTTGCTGCGTTATGAAGGCCTGCGTAAAGACCGGGCCCAGCGCCTGCAACTGCATTCCCGCAACGCCGAACGTTGGTATCACCTCGACGACCCGGACGAAATCGCCCACCGCAACGCGCGGTTGTCCAAACATGCGGAAAACAGCGCCTCCGGCCTGACCCCACAACAGGTCTGGCTGTTCAGCTACGACGCGGAAAAAGCCGCCCTCGGCACCGACGACGAATGGCGCGCCCTGCGGGAATGGTGATTATCTGAATTCACTGGAATTGTCGGATTTATCGGAATTTTTGGTTTTTAGGCCACAATCCCCCTTGCCCCAAACCCATCCGCGCGGCATGTTGCGCCACGCTGCTATTTGATCCATATCGCGATGATCAAAACTGGGCCCCCTTGGCGGAATTGGCAGACGCACGGGACTTAAAATCCCGAGACTTAACAGTCGTCCCGGTTCGAGTCCGGGAGGGGGCACCAAAGCGCTTTCGCCTTTTTTGGAGGGGAAAGCGCGACACACCAACGATCTTTGCAGTCGGCAGCAGCTGTTTGCATAGCAAACTGCGAGAGCCGGCGTTCGTAGTTTCTCCTCCCGCGCGCGCCACCTTTTCCATTGCCCGGCCCGGCGCTTTTCCATGCAAGCGGGCCCCGGATACATTACCATCGGAGAACATTTCTATTGCGCTGTCGCAAGGCGATGCGCGTCGGCTGGAAAACGACAAACTTGTCTTGAAGGGGATGCTGTGTGAGCGAGACCGATCCACGTATGTCAGGGAAAAAGCCGGTCGGCCTGGCTCTTTGGGGCTCCGAACCGGTACAAACCACTGTCAGCCACGCCCGCGCCGCCGAGCAGGCCGGGTTCGAGAGCATTTGGTTGACGGATACACAGCTCATTTGCCGCGAGCTGTACGTAACCCTTGCGGCCTGTGCGACTGCGACGACGCGTTTGCGGCTGGCAACCGGGGTTACCATGCCGCGCACGCGACATGCCAGCGTCACGGCAAGTGCGCTGGCCACGCTTAACGAATTATCCGATGGGCGGGCCATGGCGGGACTTTCCGTGGGACATTCGGCGCTGCGAAATATCGGCCAGCTACCGACCCCCATTGCTGAACTGTCCGATTATGTCGGGACCGTACGCCGGTTGCTTGCTGGACAAACCACGCGTTTTGAGAGCGGCACCGACGGGGCGCTGGGTTGGCTTGGACAGCCCGCCCGGGTGCCCTTACACATCGCTGCGACCGGCCCGCGATTGACGCGGGCAGCTGCGGGCATGGCCGATGGCGTGATCCTATTGCGCGGTTCCGCACCCGATCTCATCGAAAGCGGTATTAACCTGATCGACCAAGGGTTAGTGGATGCCGGCCGCGCCGCGGGCAGCGTCCAGATCACCGCCTGGATCTATGTTGGATTGGATCGTGATACAGAGCGGGCACACGACCAAGTGCGCGCGCGGGTCGCAGCGGTGCTGCGCATGACGGAGCCGTCTCTATTCGAGGGGCAAAATCGCGAGGCCGTTGCGCGTTTGCACCGCGAATACGATATGTTTGCCCATGCGGATACAATTCCGCCCCACGCACATCTTGTGCCGGACAATCTCATCAGCCGATACGCGGTCGCGGGTACGCCGGATGATGTGCACGACCGGATCGCTGAACTTCTCGCGGATCCCCGGATCGACCGTGTGGTCGTAAGCCCGCAAATCGGTTCGCCGGATCATTCCATCACCCACGAATTCATCACGCAATTCGGCGCTGCGGTATTGGCGCGCCTATAACGCTAATCTACGGTGCCGCATATTGCACCCTTTGGAACCGAGAGAATTCCCTAATTGTCGACCGGCGCTAGTGTTAATTTTTGATTTGGCAAGGTGTTGCAAAATAAAACATTCCTTGCGCTGATTTCCACGAACAATTATTTCTGTACATTGCTTCCTGTGCAAAGAACTATTCGTGATAGCCAATTTGCTTGAGAAAATATTTAAAATGATGCGCAATAACAAAGGGGACCGGAACTTTGGCGTGACTGCGCGCTCCGCCTTCTTTGTTATAGCCATTCTCACATGCTTCGGCGTGATGTCGGACTGGGCAAGCGCTAAATCCCTAACTGCGGCCCTTACCAACCTAATCACCGACAACCCCAGAATAGTTTCGGCGAAAGGCAATCTTGATGCCAGCGGCAAGGCTGTTGACCAAGCGTTCGCCGCGTATTTGCCTGTCGTCGGGCTGACATTAGATGGCGGTTACGAAGTTACGGACAATCAGGCCCGCCGCGCCCTGGGCGCTGATACCTTGGGTATGGGACGACAATCTGCCGGGGTCATCGTCACGCAAAATCTTTATGACGGTTCACTGAAATCAGAGAACCTGGGCATTGCCAAACTAAGCGTAGATATTGCCTCGGAATCTCGGGAGGCCATAACCCAGCAGGTACTGTTCGAGGGTATCAGCGTGTATCACAATATCCTGCGGCAAAAACGGCTGGTCGGTCTTGCCCGTGCAAGCGAAATGACAATCGCAACTCAATTGGAATTGGAGGACGAGCGGGTCAAACGTGGCGGCGGCATTGCCGTTGATGTTCTGCTGTCAAAAGCCCGCCTGCAAATTGCCAAGGAGCAGCGGGTCGCATTCACCGGAGCCTTGCGGGAGACCCATGCGATCTACCGTCAGGTCTATGGTGAGGCATCGGAGGTCGGCTCGATGACAGACCCCGTACCTCCCATGGCGGCGGTGCCGACAACTTTGGACGATGCACTTGCGATCGCACAGGACGACAGCCCGCAGATAAAAAGCAGCGAACAGGCCACGGAAATTGCCGCCCGGCAAAGAACCCTGGCGCGCTCGGGTTATATGCCGCGCCTGGATCTCGTAGCCCAGGCCAACTGGGAAGATGACGTGGATGGTACCAAGGGTATTCGCCGCGATGCCGCATTGTTAGTGCGTCTGACCTGGGAAATTTTTTCGGGCTTTGCCACGCGCGCTCAGGTCGCCCAGGCAAGCGCGCGATATGGCGAAAGCCTGGCTAATTTCGACCAGGCAAAGCGGGAAACCATGCAGGCGGTCATGTTGAGTTGGGATCGCCTGGAAACAGCTAGAACCCGCGTCTCTCTATTGCAGAACGCGGTCAATATTGCGACGGAGGTTTTTGATGCCCGTCGCCAGTTGCGTGTGGCGGGTAAAGAGTCCGCCATCAATGTTCTGGATGCGGAAACGGAGATGTATCGCGCACAAATAAATTACACCAATGCCAGCTATGATGCCCGGTTGGCAATCTATGCCTTGCTTCAGGCCATGGGCCGATTAAACGGTGAGACATTGAACCTCGTTCCAGGGCAATAATTCCGTCTTCTATCAGAATATCTAATACAATTACAGATAGTCTTGATGGTTTGCCGTGGTTTATGCGAATAATCTTGTGATTTCATTGGTTAACAGGTTTGGTTTACGAAAAATAAAATATCGCCTGTATTAAGACTAACTAATTATTTGCCATTGACTATCGCATACAGTGTAGTGAACAATGGACAACTGGCTGATGGAAATGTTCTTTTCCTAAATCAGGCATAGTAAATTGCCGTTGGCGCGGCGATATAGGATATAAGCCGTTGAAAAATAATGAATTGGCGAACGGTCGGAAGCTTCTTTCGTAAATTTATTCATTGTTTGGCATACGGCATTACCGAGGGCACTTATGACTTGAAGGCGGCACATTTCGCTGTGTGCCGCTCCGCCTATTTTGCGTAAACTTACCTGATCGGTTTTATGGTTAAGGAACAATTAGGCAAAAAAATTAGGGTTTTGGGAGTTTTCAGTGCGGTCCGAGGGATTAAACAGCGTCAGTCTCCAGCATGAAGGCGTCGGCACGTCCACGACCATCGTGGATGGTAGCAGTACGTCTGGGGCGACCGGGGCGGCGACTGGATATATCGAAGTTCCGGGCGGTGCCTTCTTTCTGACAGCGAACTACAGCCGGATCGGCGATGATCTGTTTCTCCAGGGCGAACTGGGTGACAGCATCCTGATCAAGGGTTATTTCACCAACGACGAACTGCCCGCGTTACGCACAAGTGCTGGCGCGCAACTGACGCCCGATATTATCGAACACTTGGTAGCAGACCCTAGCCTTGGCCAGTTTGCGCAAAACAACGCGGGCACAAGTACCGCCGGGGCTGCGAAAACAATCGGTAAAGTCAACGAATTGGAAGGCGATGTTCAAATCCGCCACCCCGATGGCAGTGTCGAAGTGGCGAAAGTCGGCACTCAGGTATTCCTCCACGATGAAGTTATTACCGGAAAAATCGGTAGCGTCGGCATTGAATTCGTGGACGGCACCGTCTTCTCTTTGACCGATAGCGGCCGCATGGTTCTCAACGAACTGGTTTATAATCCCGATGGCACCGGTTCCATGGCGGTATCCATGCTGCAGGGCACCTTCGCCTTTTTGACCGGGACCATCGCTAAGACCGGCCCCGACGCCATGCGCGTGCAGACACCGGTCGCCATGATCGGTGTGCGCGGCACCACCGTTACCGGCCAAATCAGTATTGACGGTGAAATAAGCACGATCACGCTGTTGCCCGATGCCAACGGCCATGTCGGTCGGGTTATCATCAGTAATTCCGGTGGTGTGCAAATTCTGACCAACGCCTTTGAAGCAACGGAAGTGTTGAGCTTTTTTAGCCAGCCGGCAGAATCTGCGGTGCTGTCCCAGGAAAGCATTCAGAACATATTCGGCAGCGCTATTCGGGTCATGCAATCGAGCTCGCCGGCCAATCAGCCAGCTGAAAACAACGAGGATGCCGCAGAAGAGGCACCGGGAGAAGAGGCACCGGGAGACGAAACGCCGGGGGAAGAGCCGGAGCCAGAAAACACAGGCAGCGGCGATGGCGAAGGAGAGCCAGAGCCTGAAGCGGAGCCCGAAGCTGAGCCGGAGGCGGAAGCCGACACCCTGACCGAAGAAGAAGCCGTCGAAATTGCGGAGGCCTTGCAAGAAATTGCACCCGCGGCTGGTGAAACGGAAGCGACGGAGACTGAAGAGACTACGGACACCCCGGAAACCGAGGAAACGGCGGAAACGCCTTTGGTTGAAACCCTAATCGCCAGCCTGGTGGAAAGTGAAATCATCACGGATCCCGGCACAGCGACGATACCTCAAGTCGTAACGCCGATATACACACCCCCTCCCCCAACGATCACACCGGATGCTCCCGACCGTATTGATGAAGTGGTTTTTGTCGAGGAAGAAGTCAGCAATGGCACCTCCAACCCGGATGTCCTTATCGGTACCGATGGCGTCGATGAATTCTCTGGTGGCGGGGGTGATGATATTCTGATCGGCCTTGGCGGCAATGATGATCTGCGGGGGGATGACGACAACGATACCATTGATGGTGGCTTCGGCAACGACACCCTGCTTGGTGGCGTCGGGAATGATGTCCTGCTAGGCGGTATGGGCAATGACGATCTATCCGGGGGTGAAGGCGACGACGTCCTGGATGGCGGTGACGGCGATGATGTGGTTTCGGGTGGCGCGGGCAACGACATTATCGTCGGCGGCAGTGGCGCAGGCAATGACACTCTGGATGGTGGCGACGGCAGTGATCTGGTGATCTATTCCTCGACCGCCAACGGTATCATCGTTGACCTGGAAGCGGGCACCGGCTTCGATTCAAATCCGGCTGAACCGGAGATCAACAACGATATACTCGTTGGCATCGAGAATATCGAAGGCGGCGATGGCGCGGATGTCATTTCCGGGGATGCAGCCGGCAATCGTCTGATCGGTGGCCTGGGTGACGACACATTGCAAGGTCGCGGGGGCAATGACAATCTGGATGGTGGCGGGGGCAGCGATATCGCTCTCTACGGCGATGAATTCGCAAATTACGAGATTAGTACTGTTGCGGGGATCTCCACGGTTCGCGACAAAGACGCCGAATTGGGCGGCGATGACGGTACGGACACGGTCAGCAACATCGAGATCTTGCGTTTTTCAGATATCGATATTTTCCTGGGCGGGCGAAACAATCCCCCCACCACAGTTGATGTCGAACAGACCACAACGGAAGACAATGCCCTTATCCTGAGCGAGGCTCAACTGACCGCCAATGGCTCCGATTTCGACGAAGATCCATTGCAACTCCTCTCTGTTGGCAATGGGACAAACGGCACCGTCAGTTTCGATGCCACGACCCGGCAGGTAATTTTCACGCCTGACGAAGATTTCTTCGGCGAGGCAGGTTTTGATTACACCATAACGGATGGCCGGGACGGCGAGGCAACAGCCAGTGTGACGGTTACGGTCACGGCTCTCAACGACAGTCCCGAAGTTACCGCCGCCATAGAAGCCTCCGGGACCGAGGACGATGACGGCTTCACGGTTGATCTGCTGGATGGTGCGTCTGATCCCGATACCTCCGATGAACTCAACATCGACAATCTCACGCTGACCGAAGGCAATGATGCCGGCATCACCATCAACGGCAACAGTCTGCAGATCGACCCCAACGCCTATAACGCTCTGGCGGTGGGTAAGAGCGAAATCATCACTTACAGCTATGACGTAGTCGATGGCAACGAAGGCAGTGTGTCCCAAACCGCA
>JABJKS010000045.1 GCA_018660265.1 Rhodospirillaceae bacterium
ATATCGAGATGTCGGTTGAGCTGATCGCGCCCATCGCCATGGACGAAGGCCTGCGCTTCGCGATCCGCGAAGGTGGCCGTACGGTCGGTGCCGGCGTCGTTGCCGCCATCGATGAATAGGACAAAATTAGGAGTGTAGCTCAATTGGCAGAGCACCGGTCTCCAAAACCGGGGGTTGTGGGTTCGAGTCCCTCCACTCCTGCCAGCGAAATAGAGCAGCAGTCATCAGTAGATAGAATTTGGCAATCGTAGTGAGCCGAAAGATTTAGGCGGAAGAAACAATGGCAAAGGCAAATCCAGCGGAATTTGTCAGACAGGTACGCCAGGAGACCACAAAGGTCACTTGGCCGTCACGTAAGGAAACAGGGCTGACAACAGCCATGGTCTTTGTCATGGCTGCCTTGGCTGCGATTTTCTTCCTCCTCGCCGATAAACTAATAACCTTTGGCGTGGAATTGCTCCTCGGCCTGGGAGGCTGAATAAATGGCGGCGCGTTGGTACATCGTTCATGTCTATTCCGGCTTTGAAGCCAAAGTCGCGGCCTCGGTGCGTGAGCAGGCCGAATTGCAGGGCCTAGACGACGATATTCTGGAGATCATGGTGCCGACAGAGGAAGTGGTGCAAATGCGCCGCGGCCAGAAAGTCAGTGCCGAGCGGAAGTTCTTCCCAGGCTATATGCTGGTCCAGATGGAGCTGTCCGATGAAGCCTATCACCTGATCAAGGACACGCCGAAAGTGACCGGCTTTCTGGGTACGGGCGGCAAACCTTCGCCGATCCGGGATTCGGAGGCGCAACGTGTCATGCGTCAGGTTCAGGAAGGCATCGAACGGCCAAAACCATCCATCACCTTCGAGGTGGGCGAGCAGGTCCGGGTTTCCGACGGACCGTTTGCTTCCTTCAACGGATTGGTGGAAGAAGTTGATGAAGAACGGGCGCGCCTGAAAGTCTCGGTTTCGATCTTTGGCCGGGCAACGCCTGTTGAATTGGAATACGGCCAGGTCGAAAAAACCTGACCTGGAGCAATTTTCAATTTATGGGTCATTTGTGCGACCGGTAAATTGGTTCAATTGCACCGCCTTAAGAAATTGAGTGCATTTTCTTCAAATGTCCTCTAGAAGATTTTTTCCGTGTGGGAGGCCCGCCATGGCCGTACCACGCACCCTTCGATGACCGGCTCGCGTTCTTTCATGCGGACGGCATCAATAGAGATAGAAGGACAGATCAATGGCAAAGAAGATCGGCGGGTACATCCGTCTGCAAATCCCGGCTGGACAAGCCAACCCTTCACCACCCGTGGGCCCCGCATTGGGCCAGCAGGGCGTGAACATCATGGAATTCTGCAAAGCGTTCAACGCGGATACCCAAAGCCTCGAAGGCGGCATGCCGATCCCTGTTGTGATCACTGTGTATGCCGATAAAACCTTCAGCTTCATCACCAAAACACCGCCTGCCAGCTTTTTTATCAAGAAAGCTGCCAAGCTGCCCAAGGGTTCGACCGCGCCGGGACGTGAAGTTGCCGGTTCGATCACCATGGCCCAGGTACGCGATATCGCAGAGCAGAAGATGGTTGATTTGAATGCCAACGATCTGGATCAGGCCAGCAAGATGATTGCCGGTTCGGCCCGGTCCATGGGTATCGAGGTGAAGGGATAATCTGATGGCAAAAGACACAAAACGTACCAAAGGCGCCCGTGAAGCCATTGACCGGAATGCAGAATACGAACTGACCGCAGCTGTAAAGATGGTCAAAGACGCGGCCACGGCCAAATTTGATGAAACCATCGAAGTTGCCATGAGCCTGAACGTCGATCCCCGCCATGCGGACCAGATGGTGCGCGGCGTTGTGCAGCTGCCGAACGGCACGGGCAAGAACGTGCGTGTCGCGGTTTTTGCCAAGGATGCCAAGGCTGATGAGGCCCGCGCCGCAGGTGCTGATCTTGTTGGTGCGGAGGATCTGGCGGAAAAAATCCAGGCCGGCGAGATGGACTTCGACCGTTGCATTGCAACCCCGGACATGATGGCCGTTGTCGGTCGTCTGGGTAAGGTTCTTGGCCCCCGCGGTCTGATGCCGAACCCGAAACTCGGTACGGTTACGCCGGATGTGGCCGGTGCGATCGCCGCACAAAAGGGCGGTCAGGTGGAATTCCGGGTGGAAAAAGCCGGTGTGATCCATGCCGGTGTGGGCAAAGCAAGTTTTGCCGAAGACGCCCTGGAAGCCAACGTGAGTGCTTTTATCAATGCTGTCTTGCGGGCCAAGCCGGCGGGTGCCAAAGGTACATTCGTCAAGAAAGTCGCCGTCAGCTCAACTATGGGCCCAGGCGTCAAAGTCGATGTCGGTACGGTTTCTTCATAAGCCGTCCACATCGTTTGCGAATTTGTTGAGTAGAGTTTAAGCGCAATTTTCAAATAATTGAGACCGCTTTGGCGATCCAAGTTGTTGGTTCAATTGCTCTATTGTTAAGAATTCGAGCATGTTTCATGAAGACATGCTCAACGAGGTTGGCCGCCAGGCATATCGTTTTGGCGGCCCAACGCCGGAAAGCGGCGGCGGTTTGTGCCAATGCTTTCCACCTGTCCGAGACTGCAGGCACCAATCGTCCATGGTTCAATCCAGAGGCGGTCGGCCTAAGGGGCCTAGCGATAGGGCCACCTGTATAGACGGGGGTAGAGGCGGATTTTTACAGGCCATTTTGGTGGCCCTGTGGAGCCAGTTCGAACCCTGGGGCAGGCAAACCGGATCGTTAAGACGCGGTGCCAGTGTTGTGCCGGCAAAACGTCAAAATGGTTCAGATAGCAACCGGTCATGGGCGGAAAGGTATCCGTACATGGCCACCGTTAGGGAGCGACAAAGTGGACCGAGCGCAAAAGCGTGAGGCGGTGTCAGAGCTGAATGAAGTGTTTTCCAACACCTCATCGGTTGTGGTCACCCACTACAGCGGCTTGAACGTGGCTGAGATCAGTGATCTTCGGCGACAAATGCGGGCGGCTGGCGCTACTTTTAAGGTCACCAAAAACCGGCTGACCAAGATTGCCCTTGATGGAACCCAATATGCCCCGATCAGCGATCTTTTTGCTGGGCCGACGGCGATCGCCTATTCAGACGATCCGGTCGCACCAGCTAAGGTAGCTGTCGATTTTGCCAAAAAGAACGAAAAGTTGATCGTTCTTGGCGGTGCCATGGGCGACAGTCAGTTGGATGTTGCGGGTGTCAAAGCCCTCGCTTCCCTGCCGTCCCTGGATGAATTGAGGGGTAAAATCGTCGGGCTGTTGCAAGCCCCCGCGACCAAGCTGGCTGGTGTTATTCAGGCACCAGCTTCGCAATTGGCCCGGGTGCTTTCAGCCCAGGGTTCCAAAGATGAGGCGGCTTGAGCTGTCACAATTTAGGTTCGAACTAGGAGCTACGAAAAATGGCTGATTTAGATAAGATTGCAGAAGATCTGTCAGCGTTGACCGTCATTGAGGCGGCTGACCTGGCCAAATTGTTGGAAGAAAAATGGGGCGTCTCTGCGGCTGCCCCGGTTGCAATGGCGGCGGCGGCACCAGCCGACGGCGGCGGCGCGGCGGAAGAGAAGACGGAATTTGATGTTATCCTGGCCTCATTCGGCGAGAAAAAGATCAACGTCATTAAGGAAATCCGGGCGATCACCGGTCTTGGCCTGAAAGAAGCCAAGGATTTGGTCGAATCCGCACCGAAAGAGATCAAGGAAGGCGTCGCGAAAGACGAGGCCGACAAGATCAAGGAACAGCTCGAAGGCGCAGGCGCGACCGTCGAGATCAAATAACGTTCCATTCCTTTTCGCTGTACCGGTCGGTTGATGGCGCGCCTCGGCGCTGCATCAACCGACCGGACAGGGATCAGAGAAGTTATCTGGTTTGGCGCTGCAATTGGTTGTTTCGTTTGTTTATATTGACTTACCAGAATTATTCGTTATCAACTCATTCGTTAGTGTCTGAGAAATTTTTAACGGGAGAAAAGCTGGCGGACCTCTATGGTGGTCGCGCCCGTTTTCGCGTGGATTTACCGATTGACCTATCTCTTTGAATTTATTGCTTGAATTCAACTCCGCAGGGCGTGAATACGTGACGCCATGTAGGGGCAAGGGTAGGCAGATCGGCAAGTTCAACAATGATCCCGAATGGTCATCGCTCTCCGTCGGAGGGCGCAATGGTGCAACGGACGTTCAGGGACAGTTCCTGGGGACGCCGCGGCAGAAGCATGAGGAAGACGCATGTCACTGACATTTACCGGTCGTAAACGCATCCGCAAATCATTTGGACGTATCGCAGAAGTTGCCGCGATGCCGAATTTGATCGAAGTGCAGAAAAGCTCGTACGACAAATTCCTGCTGGCCGATATTCCGGTCGAAGAGCGGGGTGACACCGGCATGAACGGCGTCTTCCAATCGGTTTTCCCGATCAAGGATTTCGCCGAGACGGCGGAGCTTCATTATGTGAAGTTCAATCTGGAAGACCCGAAACACGATGTGGAGGAATGCCAGCAACGTGGCATGACCTATGCCGCTCCGTTGAAGGTCACCTTGCACCTGATCGTATTTGAGGTGGATGAGGATACCCAAGCCAGGTCCGTACTGGATATCAAGGAGCAGGAAGTCTACATGGGCGACATGCCCATGATGACGAATAACGGCACCTTCGTTATCAACGGCACGGAACGGGTGATCGTCAGCCAGATGCATCGTTCGCCGGGCGTCTTTTTCGATCACGATAAGGGCAAGACCCATTCTTCGGGCAAATTGCTGTTCGCGGCTCGTATCATTCCCTATCGTGGTTCCTGGCTGGATTTCGAATTCGATGCCAAGGATATCGTCTTTGTCCGCATTGACCGCCGGCGGAAATTGCCGGTCACGACCCTGTTGCAGGGCATCGGCTTGAGCGCCGAGGAAATTCTGAGCTATTTCTACCGCACCGTTGACTACAAATTCGATGCCAAAAAGGGCGGCTGGCGCACACCATTTGACGCCGAGCGGCTGCGCGGCCTGCGTGCGATGCGCGACTTGATTAATGCCAAAAACGGCGATGTCATGGTTGAGGCGGGAGAGAAAATTACGCCCCGCAAAACCCGCAAGCTGGTTGAAGACGGCGTCAAGGAATTGCTGGTCACGGACGAAGACCTGGTGGCCCGTTATGTGGCCGTCGATCTGGTCGACGAAAAAACCGGTCTGGTCCTGGCGGAAGCGGGCGAAGAATTGACGGAGGAATTGGTCACGTCCCTACGGGAGGCTAAGGTGACCTTGATTCCGACCCTGGACATCGACCATGTGACTGTCGGTGCCTATATTCGCAACACTTTGACGGCGGACAAGAACTCCTCACGGGAACAGGCGCTGATTGATATTTACCGGGTGATGCGTCCCGGTGAGCCGCCAACGGTGGAAGCGGCCCAGAACCTGTTTAATTCCATGTTCTTTGATTCCGAGCGTTATGATCTGTCCTCCGTGGGCCGGGTAAAGTTGAATGCCCGCCTGGGCCTGGATGCCGAAGATACGGTGCGGGTGCTGCGCATCGAAGATATCATGGCGGTGGTCAAGACCCTGGTGGACCTGAAAGATGGCCGTGGCGATATCGATGATATCGATCATCTGGGCAATCGCCGGGTCCGCTCGGTCGGTGAGTTGATGGAGAACCAATACCGTATCGGTCTGCTGCGCATGGAGCGGGCGATCCGGGAGCGGATGAGCTCTGTCGAGATCGACAGCGTCATGCCTCATGATTTGATCAATGCCAAGCCGGCTGCGGCGGCGGTGCGGGAATTCTTCGGCTCCTCACAGCTTAGTCAGTTTATGGATCAGACCAATCCATTGTCTGAAATCACCCATAAGCGTCGCCTGTCGGCCCTTGGGCCGGGTGGCCTGACGCGAGAGCGGGCCGGCTTTGAGGTGCGCGATGTGCATCCCACCCATTACGGTCGGATTTGCCCCATTGAAACACCTGAAGGGCCCAATATCGGCCTGATCAATTCCTTGGCGACATTTGCCCGCATCAATCGTTACGGTTTCATCGAAACGCCGTATCGTAAAGTAACCGGCGGCCGTGTCGGGGAAGAGGTGCTGTATCTCTCCGCAATGGAAGAAGGCAAGTACACCATTGCCCAGGCCAATGCGGAGTTGGACAAAAAAGGCAAATTCGTTGCCGATCTGATTTCCTGTCGGGTTGGTGACGATTTCCAGATGACGGCACCGGAAAACATCGAATACATGGATGTTTCGCCGAAACAGCTGGTCTCTGTCGCTGCGGCATTGATCCCGTTCCTGGAAAACGATGACGCCAACCGGGCTTTGATGGGCTCCAACATGCAACGCCAGGCCGTGCCTCTGTTGCAGGCCGAAGCGCCCTTGGTGGGCACCGGTATGGAATCCGTTGTGGCGCGTGACTCTGGTGTTTCCATTGTTGCCCGGCGCACCGGCGTCGTCGATCAGATCGATGCCACGCGTATCGTTATCCGGGCCTCGGAAGAGACGGATTTGTCGGTCAGCGGCGTGGATATCTACAATCTGTTGAAGTTCCAGCGTTCGAACCAGAACACCTGTATCAACCAACGGCCCTTGGTGAAGGTTGGTGATGAAGTAACCGGCGGTGATATCATTGCCGATGGCCCCTCGACAGAGCTGGGTGAATTGGCTTTGGGCCGAAATGTCCTGGTCGCCTTCATGCCGTGGATGGGCTACAACTTTGAAGATTCCATCCTGATCTCCGAACGTATCGTGCGCGATGACGTCTTCACCTCGATCCATATTGAGGAATTTGAAGTCATGGCCCGTGATACCAAATTGGGGCCGGAGGAAATTACCCGGGATATTCCCAACGTGGGTGAAGAGGCCCTGCGTAATCTGGACGAGGCGGGCATTGTCTATATCGGTGCGGAAGTGCACCCGGGCGACATTTTGTGCGGCAAGATCACCCCGAAGGGGGAAAGCCCGATTACGCCGGAAGAAAAGCTGCTGCGGGCTATCTTTGGTGAAAAAGCCTCCGATGTGCGGGATACTTCGTTGAAGCTGCCGCCTGGTGTGTCGGGTACTGTCGTCGAGGTGCGGGTATTCTCACGCCACGGTGTGGACAAGGACGAACGCGCCCTGGCGATTGAGCGGGACGAGATTGAACGTCTGGCCAAGGATCGCGACGACGAAATGGAAATTCTGGAGCGTAATACCTATGCGCGCCTGCATGAATACCTGATGGGCAAGACAGCGTCGGGCGGTCCCAAGGGCCTGAAGGCAGATACCCGCATCACGGAAGCGGTGTTGTCAGACATGAGCCGTGGGCAATGGTGGCAGATTACCCTATCGAACCAAAAGGCCATGGATGAAATTGAGCAGTTGAACAAGCAGTTTGATCTGGCCCGCAAGGAGCTTGAAGACCGCTTCGATAACAAGCTTGATAAATTGCAGCGTGGCGATGAATTGTTGCCGGGCGTGATGAAGATGGCGAAAGTCTTCGTGGCGGTGAAACGCAAATTGCAGCCGGGCGATAAGATGGCCGGGCGTCACGGCAACAAGGGCGTGATTTCCAACATCGTTCCGATCGAGGATATGCCTTATCTGGCTGACGGCACCAATGTGGACATTGTCCTCAATCCTCTGGGTGTGCCCAGCCGGATGAACGTGGGCCAGATCCTGGAGACCCATCTAGGCTGGGCCTCTGCCGGACTGGGCATCCAAATTGGCGATATGGTTGACAATATTCGCCGCGGTAACAAGTCGGATGATCTGAAAAAACATCTGAAGACGGTTTATGGCGATGATCAGTATAAAGACGGCATCGCCGATATGGATGATGACCAGCTTTTGGAACTGGGCGACAATCTGCGCCGTGGTGTGCCCATGGCCACACCGGTGTTCGATGGTGCCCACGAGGCCGATATCGTGACCATGTTGGGCCATGCCGGGTTGGATACGTCCGGGCAGGTTACGCTGCATGATGGCCGTACGGGTGAAGCCTTCGTTCGTAAGGTTACGGTCGGCTACATTTATATGTTGAAACTGCATCATCTGGTGGACGACAAAATCCATGCTCGTTCCATCGGCCCGTACTCTCTGGTCACCCAGCAACCGTTGGGCGGTAAGGCACAGTTCGGCGGCCAACGCTTTGGCGAGATGGAGGTCTGGGCCCTGCAAGCGTACGGCGCAGCCTATACGTTGCAGGAAATGCTGACGGTAAAGTCTGATGACGTGGCCGGTCGTACAAAGGTCTATGAGGCCATTGTGCGCGGTGATGACGCCTTCGAAGCCGGCATTCCGGAATCCTTCAATGTGTTGGTGAAGGAAATGCGCTCACTCTGCCTGAATGTAGAGCTGTCGCAAAAGAGTAATTAAGTCCTGGGGTGGAGAGGCAACCCTCCACCCCGGTATTTGGTTGTATTTCGCTCGTTACTATTTGGTTTCACAAGGTGGCCTTAGATTGGCCACCGATAATGGGAGATAACCCATGAACGAACTGATGAGAATTTTTGGTCCGGCCACCACCTCGGCGGCGGACAACTTTGATCAGATCAAAATTTCGATCGCCAGCCCGGATCGCATCCGCTCTTGGTCCTTTGGCGAGATTAAGAAGCCCGAAACCATCAATTACCGGACTTTCAAGCCGGAGCGCGACGGCCTGTTCTGCGCCCGGATCTTTGGTCCGATCAAGGACTACGAATGCCTGTGCGGCAAGTACAAGCGTATGAAGTTCAAAGGCATTGTCTGCGAAAAATGCGGTGTTGAGGTTACCCTCTCGAAAGTGCGGCGGGAGCGTATGGGCCATATTGAACTGGCCTCCCCCGTAGCCCACATCTGGTTCTTGAAGTCCCTGCCCTCCCGTATCGGCCTGTTGCTGGACATGACCCTGCGGGATTTGGAGCGGGTGCTGTATTTCGAACATTACGTGGTGGTTGAGCCCGGCCTGACACCCATGGAACACATGCAGCTGCTGACCGAGGACGAATACCTTGATGCCCAGGATGAATATGGCGAGGATGCCTTCTCTGCCGGCATTGGTGCCGAGGCGATCAAGGAAATCCTTTCCACCGTCGATCTGGAGATGGAGCGGGTTAAGCTGCGGGAAGAGCTGGCGGAAACCACGTCGGAACTGAAACCGAAGAAGATCGTTAAGCGTCTGAAGCTGATCGATGCCTTTATCGAGTCCGGCAACCGACCCGAATGGATGATCCTGGAAGTTGTCCCCGTGATCCCGCCCGAGCTGCGCCCCCTGGTGCCCTTGGATGGTGGCCGGTTTGCGACCTCGGATCTGAATGACCTCTATCGCCGGGTGATTAACCGGAACAACCGCTTGAAGCGCCTGATTGAGCTAAAGGCCCCGGACATCATCGTGCGTAACGAAAAGCGTATGTTGCAGGAGTCCGTCGATGCCCTGTTTGACAACGGCCGTCGTGGCCGCGTCATCACCGGTGCCAACAAACGGCCCCTGAAGTCCCTGGCAGATATGCTGAAGGGTAAGCAGGGCCGGTTCCGGCAAAACCTGTTGGGCAAACGTGTGGATTACTCAGGACGTTCGGTGATCGTTGTGGGACCGGAACTAAAATTGCATCAATGCGGCCTGCCGAAAAAGATGGCGTTGGAGCTGTTCAAGCCGTTCATTTATTCCAATCTGGAAGTTGACGGCACAGCGGCAACCTTGAAAATGGCCAAAAAGCTGGTCGAAAAAGAGCGTCCGGAAGTATGGGACATCCTGGAGCGGGTGATCCGTGAACATCCCATCATGCTGAACCGGGCACCGACATTGCATCGCCTGGGCATTCAGGCGTTTGAGCCGGTTTTGGTGGAAGGTAAAGCTATCCAGCTGCATCCCCTGGTTTGCGCCGCCTTCAATGCTGATTTCGACGGCGATCAGATGGCCGTGCACGTGCCCTTGAGCCTGGAAGCGCAGCTTGAGGCCCGGGTGCTGATGATGTCGACCAACAACATCCTTTCCCCCGCTAATGGCAAGCCGATCATTGTGCCGTCTCAGGATATTGTTCTGGGCATTTATTACCTGACCATGGAAGTTCCCAATGGACCGGGCGAAGGCATGGTCTTTGCGGACGTGCCGGAGATCGAAATGGCCTTGGATTCAGGTGCAATTCATCTTCATTCTAAAATTCGCGCCCGTTATCATACGGTCGATGAAAATGGAGACCCGGTAACCATTTTACCGGAAACCACAGCAGGTCGGATGTTGATCGCCAATATCCTGCCCCGGAATAAAAATATTCCCTTCGACATCATTAACCGGCTGACGACGAAAAAAGAAATCAGCACGGTCATTGACGAGATCTATCGTCATTGCGGCCAGAAGGACACGGTCATCTTCGCTGACCGTCTGATGAAGCTTGGCTTCCGCCATGCCTGTCTTGCCGGTATTTCCTTTGGTAAGGACGACATGGTCGTACCCGATACCAAGGAAGCCCTCGTGGATGAAACCCGGGACCTGGTGAAAGAGTACGAGCAGCAATACCAGGACGGCCTGATCACTCAAGGTGAAAAATATAATAAGGTCGTCGATGCCTGGGCCCAGTGCACGGACAAGGTGGCTGATGAGATGATGGACCGGATCTCGTCCGAAGGACAGGATACGGGCAACATCAACTCGATCTGGATGATGGCTCATTCCGGTGCCCGTGGTTCGGCGGCCCAGATGAAGCAGTTGGCCGGCATGCGTGGTCTGATGGCCAAGCCGTCGGGTGAGATCATTGAAACGCCGATTATTTCTAACTTTAAGGAAGGCCTGTCCGTGTTGGAGTATTTCAACTCCACCCATGGTGCCCGTAAAGGTTTGGCCGATACAGCCTTGAAGACAGCGAACTCGGGTTATCTGACCCGTCGTTTGGTCGACGTGGCCCAGGATTGCACCATTGTCGAAAATGATTGCGGCACCGAAGATGGTATTACCATCAAGGAAGTGATCGAAGGCGGCGATGTGGTGTCATCCCTGACCGAACGTGTCTTGGGCCGGACGGCAGCGGTGGATGTCATCGATCCTGTCAGCAAAGCAGTGCTGGTCACGGGCGGCACCATGATTGAGGAGAAGGAGGCCGAGGTCCTGGAACAATCCGGCACTCAAGGTCTGCTGATCCGGTCTGTCCTGACCTGTGAAAGCCAGAACGGTGTTTGCGGCAAGTGCTACGGACGGGATCTGGCCCGCGGTACCACGGTTAATATTGGCGAGGCGATCGGCGTGATCGCGGCTCAGTCTATTGGTGAGCCTGGAACCCAGTTGACCATGCGGACCTTCCATATCGGTGGTACGGCACAGGTGGCGACCCAATCTTCGATCGAGGCGTCTTATGATGCCACGGTGCGGATTGAAAACCGCGATGTGTTGGCCGACTCCACGGATCGTCTGGTGGCGATGGGTCGTGCTATGGAGCTGTTGTTGATCGATGCCAATGAGCGGGAACGAGCCCGTTACCGCATCCCCTATGGTGCGCGCCTGATGGTCGATGAAGGCGATCAGGTCGTCAAAGGCGACAAACTGGCTGAATGGGATCCTTACACACGCCCGATCATGACGGAACGGGACGGTACCGTGAATTATCGTGATCTGGTTGAAGGCTCAACCATGCGGGAGGAAACCGATGAAGCGACGGGTATTTCCTACTGGGTGGTGGTGGAGCATCGCGGCGGTAAGAAAGACTCCGAGCTACGCCCCCGGATCACCCTGCGTGATAAAAAGGGCGAAGTCGTCACCCTGCCCAACGATATGGAAGCACGGTATTATCTGCCGCCGGACGCTATTCTGTCGGTGGAAGACGGCTCCGAAGTGCATGCCGGCGATGTCCTGGCGCGTATTCCAATGGCGTCGGCCCGGACCAGGGATATCACCGGTGGCCTGCCGCGGGTGGCGGAATTGTTTGAAGCCCGGCGTCCGAAAGATCATGCGATCATTGCCGAAAGCGATGGTTACGTGGAATTCGGTCGGGATTACAAGACCAAGCGCCGGATCATCATCAAGGCTGCGGTGGAAGGCGAGGAAGGGACCGAGTATCTGGTGCCCAAGGGCCGCCATATCACGGTGCAAGAGGGTGATTTCATCCGCAAGGGCGAATACCTCCTCGATGGCAACCCGGCCCCGCATGATATCCTGAAAGTCCAGGGCATTGAGGCCCTTGCCGCCTATCTGGTCAGCGAGATCCAGGAGGTCTACCGGCTGCAAGGTGTGAGGATCAACGATAAGCATATCGAAGTGATCGTGCGTCAGATGTTGCAGAAGGTGGAGATCGAAGACGGTGGTGAGACCACTTTCCTTAAGGGTGAACAGGTTGACCGTGTTGAATTGGACGAGGTCAATGAGCGCGATGTTGCAGAAGGCCGTAAGCCGGCGATAGCCAGCCCCGTCCTGTTGGGTATCACCAAGGCATCGCTGCAGACCCGCTCGTTCATCTCTGCCGCTTCGTTCCAGGAAACTACGCGGGTGCTGACGGAAGCGGCCGTTGTGGGTAAATCCGATGATCTGATCGGTTTGAAAGAGAACGTCATCGTCGGTCGGTTGATCCCGGCTGGCACGGGCGCGCAATTGAGCCAGATGCGCGAGATTGCCCAGCAGCGTGATGCGGAAATTGATCATCAGCAGCCGGTGGCGTTGCCGGACGCTGAAGAAGCAGAAGCAGCGGCCGGCGACGATTAAAAATATCGCCGGAGCCTAAAGAAAACATGGCCGGTGCCTGCGTAAAGTGGGCACCGGCCATTTATTTGTCTGCCTGTTTGGTAAAGCGGTCATAAAAATGCGCAAAAAACTGCAAAAAAGCGAATATTGCTGCGCTGCAAAAAAAGCCGTTGATTTGGGTAAAATATCAGTTGACGTAGGGGGGGTGCATACATAGTATCCGCCAACCAATTAGCGGCAGGTGGTAGCCGGTTTATGCAATGGTTTCGCGCCCAAATATGCGACGTCATTGGCGGTTAAACACTGCGGCAGGTATCTAAAGAAGACATCGTCACGGCGGTTGCGTATTTGGGCCGAAAGGTCTGTGCAGAGCCGGTTTTCGTGGCAATTAAATTGGTTGCGCCAAACCGTGGATACGGGACCTGGTTCGACCAGTATTTTTTGTTTTCTTAACTAAGAATTTTGTGCGTCATGTTGTTCGCAGCTTATCCCGCAGGGCCGTAAAGGGCTGATTTCAGGGATTTTACAGCGAAGAACGGGGCGGTAATGACAACGACCTAGACACAGGTAGAGGATCGAGCAAGCATGCCGACGATCAACCAACTGATCCGCAATCCGCGGCAAAAGCCGAAAAGCCGCAACAAAGTTCCGGCCCTTGAGGCATGTCCGCAAAAACGCGGCGTTTGCACGCGGGTTTATACGACCACGCCAAAGAAGCCTAACTCCGCCCTGCGGAAGGTGGCTCGTGTGCGTTTGACCAACGGTTTTGAGGTCACTTCGTACATTCCAGGTGAAGGTCATAACTTGCAGGAACATTCCGTGGTGATGATCCGCGGCGGCCGGGTAAAGGATTTGCCCGGCGTTCGCTATCACATCATTCGCGGCGTCCTTGATACCCAAGGCGTTAAGGATCGTCGCCAGCGCCGTTCGAAATACGGCGCGAAACGTCCCAAGTAGTGGCCGAAGTAAGGGAAATATAATATGTCACGTCGGCATCGCGCGGAAAAACGGGATATTTTACCAGACGCCAAGTTTGGTGATCAGGTCCTGACCAAGTTCATGAACAGCTTGATGGTTCATGGCAAGAAATCCATAGCAGAAGGTATCCTTTATGGTGCTCTCGACCGGGTCGAGGAAAAGGCACATCAGGATCCGGTGCAGGTTTTTCATCAAGCTCTGGAGAATGTTAAGCCCGCGATTGAGGTGCGTTCACGCCGGGTCGGTGGTGCAACCTATCAGGTTCCCATTGAAGTGCGGTCGGATCGCAGCCAGGCATTAGCCATTCGTTGGGTGATCTCAGCTGCGCGCAGCCGGTCGGAAAATACTATGGTGGAGCGCCTTTCGGGCGAATTGCTCGATGCCGCGAACGCCCGTGGCTCATCCGTGAAGAAGCGTGAAGACACTCACCGCATGGCGGAGGCCAACCGGGCCTTCTCCCATTATCGCTGGTAAGCGGTAATTCGGGCAGCACGAGAGCGGCAATAAGGACGATTTGAAGATGGCGCGTACGACAGCATTAGATCATTACCGCAATATTGGCATCATGGCCCATATTGACGCCGGTAAGACCACTACGACGGAACGTATCCTGTATTACACAGGGCGTAGCCATCGTATTGGCGAAGTGCATGATGGTGCCGCGACTATGGATTGGATGGAGCAGGAGCAGGAGCGCGGGATCACCATTACCTCCGCTGCGACAACCTGCAACTGGAACGACCACCGTATTAATATTATTGACACCCCGGGCCACGTTGATTTCACCATTGAGGTTGAGCGTTCTTTGCGGGTTCTTGATGGCGCGGTTGCCGTATTTGACTCTGTCGCCGGTGTGGAGCCGCAATCTGAAACGGTCTGGCGGCAGGCTGATCGTTACAACGTGCCGCGCATTTGCTTTGTCAACAAGATGGATCGGACCGGCGCGGATTTCTATCGCTGCGTCGATATGATGGTGGAACGTTTGGGTGCTGCACCCTTGGTGCTGCAGCTGCCTGTTGGTTCTGAAGCTGATTTCGCCGGTGTTATTGATCTGATCAATGATCGGGCCATCATCTGGCAGAACGAAAACCTTGGTGCCGAGTTTGATTATGTCGAGATCCCCGACAACATGAAGGACGAGGCCGCAGATTATCGCGCCCGTATGATTGAGTCAGCGGTAGAGCTCGATGATGACGCGCTTGAAGCCTATCTCGAAGGTAACGAGCCGGATGTAGCGACGTTGCAGCGCTGCATTCGTAAGGGCACGCTGGAAGGTAACTTTGTCCCCGTCCTGTGCGGCAGCGCCTTTAAGAACAAAGGTGTGCAGCCCCTTTTGGACGCGGTTGTTGATTATCTGCCGTCCCCGACCGATCTGGAAGCCATGGTCGGCAGCCATCCCGACAGCGAAGAAGAAGTCATTCGCAACAGTGATGACGGCGAACCTTTTGCCGCACTGGCCTTTAAGGTTATGACCGACCCGTTCGTGGGTTCCTTGACATTTGTTCGGGTCTATTCCGGCGTTCTGGAGACCGGCAGCACTGTTTTGAATTCCAACAAAGGTAAGCGGGAGCGGGTTGGCCGCATGTTGTTGATGCATGCCAACAGCCGGGAAGATGTCAAAGAGGCGCGCGCGGGCGATATTCTCGCCCTGTGCGGATTGAAAGACACCACCACGGGCGAGACCCTGTGTAATCCTTCGAACCTGGTGGTTTTGGAGCGTATGGAATTCCCCGACCCGGTGATCGAGGTCGCGGTGGAGCCGAAGACGAAACAGGATCAGGAAAAAATGGGCGCTGCCCTGAAGCGTCTGTCGGACGAAGACCCATCCTTCCGGGTGACCTCGGATATCGAAAGTGGCCAGACCATTATCAAGGGCATGGGCGAATTGCATCTTGAAATCCTGGTCGACCGTATGAGGCGGGAATTCAAGGTTGATGCCAATGTGGGCGCGCCTCAGGTGGCCTACCGAGAGACCATCGGTCGTGAAGCCGAATTGGATTATACCCATAAGAAACAGACCGGTGGTTCGGGCCAGTTCGCCCGTATCAAACTGGTGCTGGAGCCTGGCGAATCCGGTTCCGGTGAAATCTTCGACAGCAAGATTGTCGGCGGTAATGTGCCAAAAGAATATATCCCCGGCGTTGAAAAAGGCATCATGTCCATTGCCGTCGGCGGTGTACTGGCCGGCTTCCCCCTGATCGATTTCAAGGTCACGTTGGTGGATGGCGCGTATCATGATGTTGACTCGTCTGTTATGGCGTTTGAGATTGCCGCGCGTTCGGCATTCCGGGAATTGGTGATGTCGGCCAAGCCGAAATTGCTCGAGCCCATCATGCGGGTCGAGGTTGTTACCCCTGAAGAATACGTTGGCGATGTCATGGGCGACCTAAACCGTCGTCGTGGCAATGTTACGGGTACCGAGGCGCGGGGCAATGCCCAGGTCATCGCCTCCCTGGTGCCTCTGGCCAACATGTTTGGTTACGTCAATAATCTGCGTTCAGCCACTCAGGGCCGGGCGCAATTCACGATGCATTTTGATCACTACGAACAAGTACCGCAGGCGGTGTCGGACGAAGTCCGCGCTAAGCTTGCCTGACTGTGAAGGACTAGGCGAATGGCGAAGGCAAAATTTGAGCGTACGAAACCCCATTGCAACGTTGGCACGGTTGGCCATGTTGACCACGGGAAGACGACGTTGACGGCGGCGATTACGAAGGTTTTGGCGGAAGACGGCGGTGCTGAGTACACAGCCTATGACGCGATTGACAAGGCGCCTGAAGAGCGCGCCCGCGGCATCACGATCTCGACGGCTCATGTTGAGTACGAGACGGCGAACCGCCATTACGCCCACGTTGATTGCCCCGGCCATGCTGACTATGTGAAGAACATGATCACGGGTGCGGCACAGATGGACGGCGCGATTTTGGTCGTCTCGGCCACGGACGGTCCCATGCCGCAGACGCGGGAGCACATTTTGCTGGCCCGTCAGGTTGGTGTGCCGGCGCTGGTCGTGTACATGAACAAATGCGACCAGGTCGACGACGAAGAGATTTTGGAACTGGTTGAGATGGAAGTGCGTGAGCTTCTCTCCTCCTATGAATTCCCCGGCGATGATATCCCGGTTATCCGTGGTTCCGCTTTGGTGGCCCTGGAAGACGGTGACGCGACCTTGGGCAGGGACTCCATTACGGCGCTGATGGCGGCTGTTGATGAATTCATTCCCCAGCCGGATCGTCCGAAAGACATGCCTTTCCTGATGCCGATTGAGGATGTGTTTTCGATCTCCGGTCGGGGCACGGTTGTCACGGGTCGGATTGAGCGGGGCGTTGTGAAGGTCGGCGAAGAGATTGAGATCGTCGGCATCAAGGAAACCTCGAAGACCACGGTGACGGGCGTCGAGATGTTCCGCAAGCTGCTGGACCAGGGCGAGGCCGGCGACAATGTTGGTTGCCTGTTGCGTGGTGTTGGCCGTGAGGATGTTGAGCGCGGCCAGGTTCTGGCGCATTCGGGCACGATCACGCCGCACACGAAGTTCCAGGCCAGTGCTTATATTCTGACCAAGGACGAGGGTGGCCGACATACGCCGTTCTTCACCAACTACCGGCCGCAGTTTTACTTCCGGACGACGGATGTGACCGGTGTTGTGAGCCTGCCCGAGGGCACGGAGATGGTTATGCCGGGCGACAATATCGAGATGTCGGTTGAGCTGATCGCGCCCATCGCCATGGACGAAGGCCTGCGCTTCGCGATCCGCGAAGGTGGCCGTACGGTCGGTGCCGGCGTCGTTGCCGCCATCGATGAATAATTGGCAGCTAGACCTTAAATAACGCGTAGCCAGGAATAAAGACATGGAAAGCCAAAATATCCGCATTCGCCTGAAAGCATTCGAGCATCGTGTGCTCGATCAGGCAACATCGGAAATTGCCAATACGGCAAAACGAACCGGTGCACGGGTGCGCGGACCCATTCCTCTGCCGACGCGTATTGAGAAGTTCACCGTTCTGCGCTCGCCTCACGTCAATAAGAAGTCGCGCGAACAATTTGAAATCCGCACCCACAAACGGCTGCTGGATATCATCGATCCCACACCACAGACTGTCGATGCTTTGATGAAGCTCGATTTGGCTGCCGGTGTGGACGTGGAAATTAAACTTTAGGATTTGGCAATGAGGCGTTCCGGTTTGATAGCGCAGAAACTCGGTATGACCCGGGTTTTTCAAGAGGATGGCAGCCATGTGCCGGTCACTGTGTTACACATTGACCAGTGTCAGGTCGTTGCCCAGCGCACCCTCGATACTGATGGATACACGGCTGTGCAATTGGGCGCGGGCAAGGGTAAGGTCAGGCGTGTTGGCCAGGCCATGCGCGGACATTTCGCCAAGGCCGAGGTTGAGCCCAAACAGCGGGTCGCTGAATTCCGGGTTTCCGAAGATGCCCTGATCGATGTTGGCGCACAGTTGAGCCCGGCGCATTTCGCCAAGGGTCAATTTGTGGACGTCGCCGGCACCTCGATCGGCAAGGGTTTCGCCGGTGCCATGAAGCGTTGGGGCTTTGCTGGTTTGCGGGCTTCGCATGGTGTCTCCATCTCCCATCGTTCCCACGGCTCTACTGGTCAGTGTCAGGATCCGGGCAAGGTCTTCAAAGGTAAGAAGATGGCCGGTCACATGGGCGCAGGCCGGGTCACCATGCAAAACCTGGAAGTGGTTGATGCGGACGTGGAAGCCGGATTGTTGTTGGTCAAGGGCTCTGTCCCTGGTCCGAAAAGCGGCTGGCTGATGGTTCAGGACGCGGTTAAACGCGCCCTTCATGCTGATGCGCCGATCCCGGCTGGTTTGATTGAGCTGCCTGCAGCCGAAGAAACAGTTGTCGTAGAGGATGCGCCGGATGAAGCCGCTTCGGAGGCTGCTGCGGAATATACAGCGGCTGATGCTGCCGAAGCATCCGACGCCGGCGAGAAGGAATAATGGCCATGAAGGCGGACGTTAAAACTCTCGACAACAAAAAAGCCGGCAGTGTTGACCTGGCCGAGGAAGTCTTTGGCGTGACACCGCGCAAGGATATTCTGCATCGTGTCGTCACCTGGCAGCTGGCTAAGCGCCGCTCCGGCAACCACGCGGTTAAGGAACGGAATGCGATCCGTGGTTCCACGGCTAAGATCTATAAGCAAAAGGGCACAGGCCGGGCCCGGCATTCGACAACCAAGGCACCGCAGTTTCGTGGTGGCGGCGTTGCCCACGGCCCGCGCGTTCATAGTCACGAGCACAAGCTGACCAAAAAGGTCCGTGCTTTGGGCCTGCGCTCGGCGCTCTCTGCCAAACAGGCAGACGGTAAGCTGGTGATATTGGAGCAGGCTGCTCTTGATGAGGCCAAGACCAAAACCCTGACGGCTAAAATGGCTGCTTTGGGTTGGGGCGATGTCCTGATCATTGATGGCGGTGAGCTGGATGAAAACTTGGTCCGTGCTGCGGGTAACCTGCCTGAAGTACAGGTCATGGCATCTGCGGGCGCGAATGTTTACGACATCCTTCGGCGGGATACCCTGGTGCTGACAAAAAGCGCCCTTGAAGTATTGGAGGCGCGGCTAAAATGAACCGCGAACAAGTATATACAACCGTCCTAGGCCCGGTGGTGACTGAAAAAGCCACCATGGGCTCAGAGCACGGGCAAGTCACATTCCGGGTGACAATGGATTCCACCAAGCCGCGCATTAAGCAGGCAGTGGAGGAATTGTTCTCGGTCAAGGTCAAATCCGTCAACACCTTGCGTGTGAAGGGCAAGACTAAACGTTTTCGCGGCGTCAAAGGACGTCGGTCTGATTGGAAAAAAGCCATCATCACACTGGAAGACGGCCACTCCATCGACGTCATGGGCGGGGTATAGACGAATGGCGTTGAAGCAATTTAAACCTACCACGCCGGGCCGCCGTGGCTTGGTTCTCGTAGACCGTTCAGAGTTGCATAAAGGCAAGCCTGTCAAGACCCTGACAAAGGGGTTAAGCAAAAGTGGCGGCCGCAACAACCATGGTCGGATTACATCACGGCGTCGTGGTGGCGGTGCCAAGCGCACTTACCGTATCGTGGATTTCAAGCGTAATCGTTTTGAGGCGGCGGTCGTTGAGCGCTTGGAATATGATCCCAACCGCTCTGCCTTTATCGCCTTGATCAAGTATCCCAATGATGATCTGTCCTACATTCTGGCGCCCCAACGTCTCGCGGCAGGTGATACGGTTGTCGCCGGTGATCGGGTTGATGTGAAGCCTGGCAATGCCATGCCGCTTTCCGCCATGCCAATCGGCACCATCATCCATAATGTGGAGATGAAGCAGGGCAAGGGCGGTCAGCTCGCACGTTCGGCCGGTACCTATGTGCAGCTGGTGGGCCGGGATCAGGGCTATGCTATTCTGCGTCTGACCTCTGGCGAACAGCGTCTGGTCCGCTCGGAATGCATGGCCACAGTGGGGGCGGTTTCAAACCCTGACAATTCCAACATCAAACTGGCCAAGGCAGGCCGGAACCGCTGGTTGGGCAAACGCCCCTCGGTGCGTGGTGTTGCCATGAACCCGGTCGATCATCCCCACGGTGGCGGCAAAGGTCGGACATCGGGTAGTCGTCATCCGGTCACCCCGTGGGGCAAACCAACAAAGGGCAAGCGGACGCGGTCCACGAAAAAGCCCTCCAGTAAATACATTTTGCGCCGTCGGCGCTCGAAATAAGAGGCGGCATAGATATGACCCGTTCAGTCTGGAAAGGCCCCTTTGTCGATGGCTATCTGCTTAAAAAAGCAGAGACCGCTGCGGCATCCGGGCGCAAGGATGTCATCAAAATCTGGTCACGACGTTCGACCATTTTGCCACAGTTCGTAGGCCTGACATTTGGCGTCCATAACGGCCACAAGCATATTCCTGTGTTGGTCAACGAGGACATGGTGGGGCACAAGTTCGGTGAGTTCGCGCCGACCCGTACTTACTATGGTCATTTGGCCGACAAGAAAGCGCGTCGGGGTTAGAATTATGGGCAAGCAAGCACGAGAGCGGCGTTTGGCCGAAAATGAAGCAGGTGCACAGGGCCGGAACATCCGGACCTCGCCGCAAAAATTGAATTTGGTAGCGCAGGCCATCCGCGGCAAAAGCGTAGACGCGGCGCTGGCCGAATTGACCTTTTCCAAGCGACGCGTCGCCGGTCTGGTCAAAAAGGTTTTGCAGTCGGCAATTGCGAATGCTGAAAACAATCATGATCTGGATGTGGATGCTCTTTATGTGGCGGAAGCCAGTGTCGGCAAGAACATGGTTATGAAGCGCATGCGCCCCCGGGCCCGTGGCCGCATGGCCCGTATCCTGAAACCATTCAGCGAGATTCGTATCGTCGTACGAGAGCGTGGGGAGGCCAACTAATGGGTCAAAAAGTAAATCCAATCGGCCTGCGGCTCGGTATTAACCGGACCTGGGATTCTAGATGGTACGCCAACAAGCGCGAGTATGGTGCGCTGTTGCACGAAGACATCAAAATCCGGCGGTTCCTGCAAAAGCGTCTGCATCAGGCCGGTGTCTCGCGCATTGTTATTGAGCGTCCTGCGAAAAAGGCCCGGGTGACTATTTATACAGCCCGTCCCGGCCTGGTGATCGGCAAAAAAGGCGCGGATATCGAAAAACTGCGTCAGGCGCTGTCCACCATGACCGGCAGCGACGTGCATTTGAATATCGTTGAAATCCGCAAGCCGGAGATCGATGCCAAACTGGTGGCGGAAAACATCTGCAATCAGTTGGAGCGGCGGATCGCTTTTCGCCGGGCCATGAAACGGGCCGTGCAATCGGCCATGCGTCTTGGTGCCCTGGGTATTCGGATCAATTGCGGCGGTCGTTTGGGCGGGGCGGAAATCGCTCGGACCGAATGGTATCGCGAGGGGCGGGTGCCTCTGCATACCTTGCGCGCCGACGTTGATTACGGCGTTGCTACGGCCTTTACGGCATATGGCACCTGCGGTGTGAAGGTTTGGGTGTTTAAGGGCGAGATCATGGATCACGATCCCATGGCCCAGGACGACCGGAACCAGGATAATCAAGCGGCCCGAACCTAGTTTTTAAGGTTCTGCCAAAGTTTTAGAAATGGGCCCCCGGGCTCGGAATGACGAAGAGATAGGTTGATTACGTTATGTTGCAACCAAAAAGAACAAAGTTTCGCAAGGCCCATAAGGGCCGGATCCATGGTAAAGCCAAGGGCGGAAACAAGCTTGATTTCGGTGCTTACGGGCTGAAGGCCCAGGGCCCCGCGCGGGTCACCGCGCGTCAGATTGAGGCTGCGCGGCGTGCCATGACCCGGCACATGAAGCGTGCCGGTAAATTGTGGATCCGTGTCTTTCCTGATGTGCCTGTGTCGAAGAAGCCGACCGAAGTACGTATGGGTAAGGGTAAGGGTACGCCCGAATTCTGGATCTGCCGTGTTAAACCGGGACGGGTGATGTTTGAACTCGACGGTGTGCCGGTTGATGTGGCACGGGAAGCCTGCCGTCTGGCGGCCGCGAAACTGCCCCTGCCGACCAAGTTTGTCGCCCGTGTTGGGGAGGGGCATTGATGAAAGCCGAAGAATTACGCGGCAAGACCAAAGATCAGTTGGGTGACCAATTGATTGATCTGCGGAAGGAACAGTTCAATCTACGTTTCCAACGCTCAAGCGGTCAGCTGGAAAATACCGCCCGTGTGCGCCAGGTGCGCCGCGACATAGCCCGCATCAAGACGGTATTGAACCGGATGCAGGCTGAAACTCAAGTGTCGGCATAGGGCCGGGGAGAACAGGATGCCAAAACGTATCATGCAGGGCGTCGTGGTTAGCGACAAGGGCGACAAGACCATCGTGGTTCGGGTCGAACGTCGTTTTACACATGCGATGTACAAAAAGGTGATCCGGCGGTCCAAGCGTTTCCACGCCCACGACCCGGAAAACAAATTCAAAGTTGGCGATCAGGTTCGTATTGAAGAATGCGCCCCGATCTCGAAACAAAAGCGTTGGATTGTCCTTGCCGCCGAAGCGGTGAGCTAGGGCATTTGAGGCATTTAGGTAAAAAGCCATGATTCAGTCAGAAACCATACTCGAAGTCGCCGACAATTCCGGCGCCCGGCGGGTGCAATGCATCAAGGTGCTCGGCGGCTCCAAACGTAGGTACGCTTCCGTTGGCGATGTCATCGTGGTCTCCATTAAGGAGGCTATTCCACGCGGCCGTGTGAAAAAAGGTGATATTCACCGCGCCGTTGTCGTACGCACCGCCAAGGACATCCATCGCACGGATGGTTCTGCGATCCGCTTTGACCGCAACGCCGCCGTGTTGATCAATGCCCAGAATGAGCCGGTCGGCACACGTATTTTTGGCCCCGTGACGCGCGAGTTACGGTCAAAAAATCACATGAAAATCATCTCGCTCGCGCCAGAGGTTATCTAATGGCGAAGAAATTCAAATTGAAGAAAGGCGATGACATTGTCGTCGTCAGTGGTCGGGATAAGGGCAAGAAGGGCTCTATCCTGCGGGTCAATCGCGAGGACGACCGCGTCCTTGTCGATGGCGTCAATATGGTCAAACGGCACACACGGCCCAGCCAAACTCAGCCGGGCGGCATCGTCCAAAAGGAAGCGGAAATCCATATTTCGAACGTTGCATTGGCCGATCCCAAGGATGGCATGGCAACGCGGATCGGGTACCGGATCCTCGAGGATGGCCGCAAAGTTCGGTTTGCCAAGCGGTCGGGGGAAGTAATCGATGTCTGATATACCGCGATTGAAGAAGCTCTACCGTGAAGAGCTGCATGCCAAGCTGAAGGAAGATTTCAGCTTTGGTAACGATATGCAGGTCCCTCGGTTGGACAAGATCGTCATCAACATGGGCGTTGGTGCCGGCACGGACGACCGCAAGAAAGTTGACGCCGCTTATTCGGATTTGGTCAAGATTGCCGGTCAAAAGCCGGTTATCACCACCGCAAAGCGTTCTGTGGCTGTGTTTAAGTTGCGTGAAGGCATGCAGATCGGTTGCAAGGTCACCTTGCGCAAGGACCGTATGTTCGAATTCCTGGACCGTCTTATTACAGTGGCATTGCCGCGGGTTCGGGATTTTCGGGGCGTGTCACCTAAAAGTTTCGATGGCCGGGGCAACTATGCCATGGGCCTGACGGAGCAGCTTATCTTCCCTGAAATTAGTTATGACGAGATCGATGAGGTGCGCGGCATGGATGTGGTGATCTGTACCACGGCTGCCAATGACGACCAGGGTCGGGCCTTGCTCGCCGGCTTCAACATGCCTTTTCAAAGCTGATCCCTAGGTAGGGTATCAACTGCGAAGTTAATTTTTTCGGCGGATGTTTTTGAAATGTCCGCATTACTCGGGTAACCAAGGGGTTCCATGCATGGCCAAGAAAAGCGCCATTGAAAAGAATAAGTCCCGCGCCAAACTGGTGGGGAAGTACAATGGTAAGCGTACGCGTCTGAAAGCGGTTGCTTCAGACAAAAGCTTAAGTCAGGAAGAGCGGTTTACCGCTCGACTGAAGTTGGCGCAGTTGCCGCGTAATTCGGCACCAAACCGTGTGCGCAATCGTTGTGAATTGACGGGTCGGTCACGTGGCTATTACCGGAAATTCAAATTGTCCAGGATCGCATTGCGCGAACTGGGTTCGCTCGGACAAATTCCGGGCCTGACAAAGTCCAGCTGGTAAGGAGGGCGTAACGATGTCGATGACCGATCCGATCGGCGACATGCTGACGCGTATTCGCAATGGCCAGCGCGCGGGCAAGGGCAGTATTCTGTCGCCTGCATCCCGGTTGCGGGAACGTGTTCTGGAAGTGTTGCAACGTGAAGGCTATATTCGCGGCTATTCGCGGACTGATTTTGAACGTGGTAAGGCTGAATTATCCATCGAACTCAAATATTATGAGGGCGAGCCGGTGATCCAGCAAATTAAGCGGATTTCAACGCCGGGCCGGCGGGTTTACTCCTCGGTCAAGCAGTTGCCCCGTGTGGCCAACGGCCTAGGCATTTCAATTCTGACAACGCCGCAAGGTGTCTTGTCGGATGCTGAGGCTCGTGAAGCCAACGTGGGTGGCGAAGTCATCTGCCAGGTATTCTAGGGAGGTTCATGGATGTCCCGTATTGGAAATAAACCGGTGATGGTGCCTGATGGCGTTACCGTCGAAGTGGTGAATAGGATACTGTCCGCCAAAGGAAAACTGGGCGAATTGTCCATGACCGTGGTTGAACAGGTGGAGATTACCCACGAGGATAACCAGCTTGTTGTTACGCCAAAGGATCAGGGCAAGACGGCCCGATCCATGTGGGGTATGCAACGCGCTTTGGCGCAGAACCTTGTGACCGGTGTGTCCGAAGGTTTCGTCAAAGAGCTGGAAATTCAGGGCGTTGGTTATCGTGCCAACCTGCAGGGTAAAATTCTGAAGCTGCAGCTGGGCCATAGTCATGATATTGATTTCCCTATCCCAGAGGGTATCAAGATCGAGTGTGAGCGTCCCACGGCCATCAAGATCACGGGGATCGATAAGCAAAAAGTCGGTCAGGTGGCTGCGGTGATCAGATCCTATCGCCCGCCCGAGCCCTACAAGGGTAAAGGCGTGCGCTATTTGGGCGAATATATCTTCCGCAAGGAAGGTAAGAAGAAGTAGGCGAACATGGCTAATTCAAAAACATTATTTCTACGCCGCCAGCGGCGCAATCGCCACGCACTTGCAAAGTTGGCTACGGGCCGGCCGCGTCTGTCCGTATTCCGGTCATCCAAGCACATCTATGCGCAAATCATTGATGATGCCGGAGGCCGCACATTGGCCGCTGCATCCAGTCTTGAGGTGGATTTGCGGAGCAGCCTTAAAACCGGTGCAGACAAGGATGCCGCCGCGAAAATTGGCGCTTTGGTCGCGGAACGGGCGAAAGCCGCCGGTGTTGAGGCGGTGGTGTTTGATCGTGGCGGATATCAATTTCATGGCCGGGTCAAGGCGCTGGCGGATGCCGCGCGTGAAGCCGGCTTGAATTTTTAAGAAGGGCTAGGGTCGCATGGCACGTAATGATTTCAGGGATCGCGCCGACAGTGAATTTGTCGACAAGCTGGTACATATCAATCGGGTCGCCAAGGTGGTCAAGGGTGGCCGTCGGTTCGGCTTTGCCGCATTGGTCGTCGTCGGTGACGGCAAGGGCCGGGTGGGTTTTGGACATGGTAAGGCGCGGGAAGTTCCCGAGGCTATTCGTAAGGCAACAGAGACGGCCAAAAAGGGCATGATCCGGGTTCCCTTGCGGGAAGGCCGCACTTTGCATCATGATATTACGGGCCGTCATGGCGCGGGCAAGGTCCTGCTGCGCGCGGCCCCTCCAGGTACGGGCATCATCGCCGGTGGTCCCATGCGCGCCGTTTTCGAATGTATCGGTGTCCAGGATGTCGTGACGAAATCTCAGGGCTCTTCAAACCCTTATAACATGGTGCGCGCTACCTTTGAGGCCCTGAAAAACCAGGTATCACCTCGTACGGTTGCTGCAAAGCGTGGCAAGAAAGTTGCTGAAATCATTGGTCGCCGCTCACGGGATCGTGGCGCGGACAAGGAGGCTGTGGAAGCAGCTGACGCGGCTGAAGTGGCGGACGCGTAAGTCGTCTCTATAATTTGGCGTTCTGATGCCTATATAAGAGACTGCGAACTGACGATTAAGATCTGACGATAACGACCCGACTATTTAGTAGCCATCAGTATGGTGGTCAGGAAAAGTGAACCGGATAAGAACCATGGCGAAAGCTAAAAAGACACTGACGGTAACCCAGATCGGAAGTCCGATCGGGCGGCCGCAATGGCAGCGCCAGACCTTGATTGGTTTGGGCTTGAACAAGATGCACCGGACCCGCGAATTGGAGGATACCCCTTCCGTGCGCGGTATGATCACGAAAGTGCACCATCTTGTCCGCGTAGACGAAGCGGCGGAGTAAGTCATGAAACTGAACGAATTACGCGATAATGCCGGTGCCCGGCATAAATCAAAACGTCTGGGCCGTGGTATCGGCTCCGGTAAAGGTAAAACCGCCGGTCGCGGCCACAAGGGGCAGAAGTCACGCTCCGGTGTGGCGATCAAGGGTTTTGAGGGCGGCCAGATGCCTCTGTATCGGCGTCTGCCCAAACGTGGTTTTAATAACATTTTTGCCAAAAACTATCAGGTGATCAATCTGGGCCGGTTGCAAACCGCCATTGATGCCGAGAAGTTGGACGCGGGCAAGCCCATCGGCCAGGCGGAATTGCTCGCCTCGGGCGTGGTGCGCCGGGCCCGTGATGGCGTACGGCTTCTGGCCAAGGGCGAATTGACCTCGAAAGTCGATATTACGGTGGCTGGTGCCTCGGCGGCGGCTGTGTCTGCGGTGGAAGCGGCAGGCGGCAAGGTCACGGTGACCGTGGCCAAGGAAGTAAGTGCTGAAGAGGCCGATAGTTAGGCGATCAGTACGGGCTGATTTTGAACAGACGGCTTCGTTTGGTAAGGCGAGGGCGTCGTAGGGACGAACAATATGGCATCCGCAGCGGAACAATTGGCGGCTAACATAAACTTCGGCGCTTTTTCGAAAGCGACGGAGCTGAAAAAGCGTCTGTGGTTCACCCTGGGCGCTTTAATTGTCTACCGTATTGGCACCTATATTCCGATCCCGGGTATCGATCCGGCTGCGCTGGCGGACATTTTTGAACAACAGCGCGGCGGCATCCTTGGGATGTTCGATGTCTTCTCAGGCGGTGCGTTGGGGCGCATGACGATTTTTGCCCTCAACATCATGCCTTACATCTCTGCCTCCATTATTATCCAGTTGTTGACCACCGTTTCTCCGCATCTGGAAGCCTTGAAGAAAGAAGGCGAACAGGGGCGGAAGAAAATCAATCAATATACCCGTTACGGCACGGTCGTTTTGACGGCTCTGCAAGCCTATGGCATCGCGGCGGGTTTGGAAGGCATGACAGCGGGTGGCGGCCAGGGCGTGGTTCTTGCCGGCGGTATGTTCTTTAAGGCCAGCACGGTAATCACTCTTGTGGGCGGCACGATTTTCCTGATGTGGTTGGGCGAACAAATCACTGCGCGCGGCGTCGGAAACGGTATTTCACTGATTATCTTTGCCGGCATTGTGGCACAATTGCCCTCTGCCATCGCCTCGACCCTGGAATTGGGCCGCACCGGCGCTTTGAACACCCTGTTCATTCTGTTTCTGATCATCCTGGTGATCGCGACCATCACCTTCATCGTCTTTATCGAGCGGGCCCAGCGCCGCATCATCGTGCAATACCCGAAACGCCAGGTTGGCCAGCGCATGTTCGGTGGCGAAAACACCCATATGCCGCTGAAGCTGAATACGGCCGGCGTTATCCCGCCGATCTTTGCCTCATCCCTGCTGCTGCTGCCGGTTACGGTCGCTTCGTTCTCCGCCCAGGGTGGCCCGGAATGGCTGACCACCGTGACATCGTTGTTAGGGCGCGGACAGCCGTTATATCTGGCGCTGTATATCGGCGGCATTGTGTTCTTCTGTTTCTTCTACACGGCGATTGTTTTTAATCCCGCGGATACGGCGGATAACCTTAAAAAATACGGCGGCTTTATCCCTGGCATTCGGCCCGGTAAACGGACGGCGGAATATCTCGATTATGTGCTGACCCGATTGACGGTCGTCGGTGCCGGTTATTTGGCCCTTGTATGTCTGCTCCCCGAATTGTTGATGTCGCAGTATGCTGTACCGTTCTACTTTGGCGGTACATCGTTGTTGATTGTTGTCAGCGTGACCATGGATACGGTCTCGCAAATTCAATCCCACCTGCTGGCCCATCAATATGAAGGCCTGATTAAGAAATCAAAACTGCGGGGCCGTAACAAATGAGGTTGATTTTGTTGGGTCCCCCCGGTGCCGGTAAGGGCACCCAGGCACAACGCCTGATGGATGCTTATAACATTGTCCAACTCTCCACCGGCGATATGCTGCGTGCTGCGGTCGCGGCTGGTACGGAGGTTGGTCTGCGGGCCAGGGCGGTAATGGAGGCGGGAGATCTCGTCTCTGACGATATTGTGGTCGGCATTATTTCAGACCGCGTGGACGAGCCCGATTGCAAGAACGGCTTTATCCTTGATGGCTTTCCCCGCACTCTGGCCCAGGCCGAGGCGTTGGAATTGATGCTGACCGAGAAGAAATTGCGCCTGGACGCGGTCATCGAAATGCAGGTTGACGATGGTTTGCTGATTGATCGGGTTACGGGTCGTTACACCTGTGCCAATTGTGGGGCAGGCTATCATGATAAGAATTTGAAGCCGAAGGTCGACGGGGTCTGTGATAATTGCGGTCGGACGGAGTTCAGTCGACGGGCCGATGATAACGCCGAAACTGTTGCTTCGCGGTTGCAGGCATATCACGAACAGACGGCACCGTTGCTGCCCTTTTATCGGGCAAAAGGCAATTTACAGACCGTCGACGGCATGGCGGATATAGACGACGTTACCAAGGCGATGCGAACCCTGTTGGGGGTTGGTTAAAGCATTGACTTGGCGGCAAAAAGGCATTAGATCGCGGGTTCCACATTCATTGTGAGCGCGCCCGTGGGCAGGTCCCGAACCCAACAATTCGCGTTGCGGTTTGTCTTTAAAAAGACCGGCATGACGAGTAAGTAAAGTACGGTTCCGTTGGTTTAGTTTGACGACCAAATTGGCGGAGCGGTTTAAATATGTTTAGGCGTCCCGTAAAATGCGAAATACGGGACGAATTCGAGGAGAAACTGCGTGGCGCGGATAGCTGGCATAAACATTCCGACCAATAAAAGGGTCGAGATTTCATTGACGTACATCCATGGCATTGGCAGGACCAAAGCCAAGGACATCTGTGATCAGGTTGGGATCCCGTTTGAAAGACGGGTTGCCGAATTGACGGACGCGGAAGTCATGCAAATTCGTGAAGTCATCGACCAGGATCATATGGTTGAAGGTGATTTGCGGCGTGAAGTGGCGATGAATATCAAGCGTCTGATGGACCTTGGTTGCTATCGCGGCATTCGCCATCGTAAAGGCCTGCCATTGCGTGGTCAGCGTACACACACCAATGCGCGTACGCGCAAAGGTCCGGCCCGGCCAATTGCCGGCAGAAAAAAGGCGTAGGTTAGCCAAATGGCAAAAGAACGGACACGCGTCCGCAAACGCGAGAAGAAGAACATTATTTCGGGCGTCGCACATGTTAATGCGACGTTCAACAACACCATGATTACCATTTCGGATGTCCAGGGCAACGCAATCGCCTGGTCGTCCGCCGGTGCCCAGGGCTTCAAAGGTTCGCGGAAATCTACGCCATACGCGGCGCAGATGGCTGCGGAAGATGCTGGCCGGAAAGCACAGGAACATGGCATGAAATCCCTTGAAGTGTTTGTTAAGGGTCCTGGTTCCGGGCGTGAATCCGCGCTTCGGGCACTACAGGCGGTGGGTTTCACCATTACTTTCATCAAAGACGTAACGCCGATACCCCACAATGGTTGTCGGCCACCCAAACGGCGGCGGGTCTGATCCTGTTGGCCGGCATCTCTTTTGATGCTGGTTAGTTAGGTAAACAGAATTTTCCGGGATTCCCCGGGGTGCAGCGGTTGGTGAGCGAGGAAACGACGTGATCCAGAAGAATTGGCAAGAACTAATTAAGCCCAATAAGTTAAGCATTGAGGCCAAAGACGATCCGGAACGCAAAGCCACGTTAGTGGCCGAGCCATTGGAACGTGGCTTCGGGCTGACCTTGGGCAATTCACTGCGGCGCATTTTATTGTCGTCGTTACATGGGGCTGCGGTCACCTCGCTACAGATTGATGGGGTTCTCCACGAATTCTCATCCGTCCCGGGTGTGCGCGAGGATGTGACGGACATTGTCCTGAACATTAAGGCGTTGGCGGTTCGGTTGCATACCGAAGGTCCTCGTCGCATGACCCTGAATGTCGAAGGGCCGGGGCCGGTTACGGGTGCCAATCTTGAGATGGGTCCCGATATCGAGGTGATGAACCCTGATTTGGTGATCTGTCATCTTGACCAGGGTGCCAAGCTGTCCATGGAATTGACGGTTGAATCCGGCAAGGGCTATCGGGCTGCGGAACATAACCGGGTTGAAGACAGCCCGATTGGCTTGATCCCAGTGGACAGTGTCTTTTCGCCTGTGCGCCAGGTGGCCTATCGGGTTGAGAATTCCCGCGAAGGGCAGATCCTCGACTATGATAAGCTGACCCTGGATTTGGAGACGGACGGGACGGTGACGCCGGAAGACGCCATCGCCTTTGCCGCCCGCATCCTGCAGGACCAATTGCAGTTGTTCATTAATTTCGAGGAGCCCCGGGAAACACCCGTGCACCTGGAACCCGAACAGCCCCGCATCAATCGGAACCTGCTGCGCAAGGTCGACGAATTGGAATTGTCCGTGCGTTCGGCCAATTGCCTCAAGAACGACAATATCATTTACATTGGCGATCTGGTGCAAAAGACCGAGTCCGAGATGTTGCGGACACCAAACTTTGGTCGCAAATCCTTGAATGAGATCAAGGAAGTGCTGACCCAGATGGGCCTGCATCTTGGTATGGAAGTTTCTGAATGGCCGCCCGAAAATATTGATGATCTGGCCAAACAGATGGAAACTGATTTTTAAGTCAGTTTTCTAATTGGGATTTCCGGTTGATCGATATCTACATTGTTTGACCGGTAAAAGGAGTTAAGGATATGCGGCACCGCAAAAGTGGACGCAAACTAAATCGCGATAGTTCGCACCGTAAGGCAATGTTCGCCAATATGGCAGCCGCGTTGATCAAGCATGAGCAGATCAACACGACCCTGCCCAAGGCAAAGGAATTGCGCCCCATCGTGGAAAAATTGATCACTTTGGGAAAGCGTGGCGACTTGCATGCCCGCCGCCTGGCCTTCGCCCGCATTCCTGATCGTGCCATGGTGACGAAATTGTTTGATGTGCTGGCAACCCGTTATGCGGACCGTCAGGGGGGGTATATCCGGATCGTCCGGGCCAACTTCCGTTATGGCGATTGCGCACCCATGGCCTATATCGAATTTGTCGACCGGGATGTGGATGCCAAAGGTCTCGACTCCGGCCCGACGGGTCTGGAGGATGAAGACGAGGACGTTGCCGCCTGATCATGGCGCAAATCCGGTCCGCGAAAAGCGAACTAACTGGGGCAGCCTTTGGGCTGCCCCAGTTATTTGTGGCGAGGCGTTTTTTTGGGAAGCGTTTGTGGCAGAGGACACCTTTTTCAGTGAGCATAAATAAGTCCGCATTTCCGGCAATTGTGATGGCATGTTTTATCCTGGCTGCAATGGCTGTGCCGATATCCTCTGCCCTGGCCAAGAAAAAAGTGCCCGAGAACCAGGTCCAGATACAGTTGTCGTTTGCGCCCCTGGTCAAGCAGGCCGCCCCCGCGGTCGTCAACATCTATACCCGTCGTGTGGTCCAACAGGTCGTCCGTTCGCCCTTGTTTGAAGATCCGTTTTTCCGGCGTTTTTTTGGCGACCGCTTTGGCGGCAACGGTGGGGGGCGGACCCGGCGCAAACAACAAAATTCCTTGGGCTCCGGCGTATTGTTGACCTCCGGTGGCCTGATTGTGACCAATCATCACGTCATCGCCGGTGCCGATGAAATCACCGTGGCCCTGTCCGACCGACGGGAGTTCGAGGCGGAATTGGTGCTCGATGATGAGGGTACGGACCTGGCTGTTCTCAAGATCAAGGCGGAGGGGGAGGATTTACCGTATTTGAGACTACGGGACTCCGATGATTTGGAAGTGGGCGATCTGGTTTTAGCCATCGGAAATCCATTCAACGTGGGACAGACGGTGACCTCCGGTATTGTTTCCGCCCTGGCGCGAACAGGCATTGGTGTCTCCGATTTTCAGTTTTTCATTCAAACCGATGCCGCCATCAATCCGGGCAACTCCGGTGGTGCGCTGATCACCATGGATGGCCGTTTGGTAGGTATTAACTCGGCCATATATTCCAAGACCGGCGGCTCGCACGGGATTGGCTTTGCCGTACCATCCGCCATGGTGCGGGCGGTTCTGGCCTCTGCCAAATCCGGTATGAACCGTGTGCAACGACCCTGGTTGGGGGCCGCGACGCAAACCGTCACGCCAGATATCGCCGTATCCCTATCCATGGATCGGCCACGCGGCGTAATGGTGCGGGCGATGTATGAAGGTGGCCCGGCGGATCGTGCCGGTATGGCGGTGGGCGATGTCATCCTGGACCTTGATAATCACGAGGTGGCTTCCCCCAAGGCGCTGAATTTTCGCCTCGGCACCCGCATGATCGGGAAATCCATTCCGGTCAGAATTTGGCGGGATGGTAAAGTCCGCAATGTCAAATTGGCCCTGGTATCCGCGCCTGAAACACCCCTCAGGGATATCACCGTGCTGGCAGGCCGCCAGCCCCTCGCCGGTGCCACGGTGGCCAATCTGTCGCCGGCGTTGGGCGAGGAATTGGGCCTGGATACCCTGGCCAGCGGCGTTATCATTCTGAAAGTTGAACCGCGCAGCCCGGCGCGTCGTTTTCGTTTCCGCAAGGGTGATCTGATCCTCCAGATTAACAATGCTAGGATCAATCTTGTGGATGACCTTGGCGCAGCGTTGAAAACACCAGTAGAAGAATGGCGCGTTACCATGCAGCGGGGTGGCAAGGTCCACACATTTCGGATTGGCCAGTGAAGATTTATCATGAGCAACCTGTTTGAAGCTGCGGGACTGGACCAGGGACCTTTACGCCCCCTGGCCGAACGTTTGCGCCCCGATCAGTTGGAACAGGTTATCGGCCAGGATCATTTGCTGGCCACGGATGGCGCGCTGCGCCGCATGTTGGCGGGGGGGCGTCTTGCATCCCTGGTCCTGTGGGGCCCACCTGGCAGCGGCAAGACAACCATTGCCCGGCTTTTGGCAGCCAATGTGGGCCTGCACTTCGAGCAGCTCTCTGCCGTCTTCTCTGGTGTGGCGGACCTGCGTAAGGCCTTTGCCGCCGCCGGTGAACGGCGGATGAGCGGCCAGGGCACATTGTTATTTGTCGATGAGATCCATCGTTTCAATCGCTCTCAACAAGATGGTTTTTTGCCCTTTGTGGAAGACGGCACCATTATTTTGGTCGGTGCGACCACGGAAAATCCCTCGTTCGAGTTAAATGCCGCCCTGTTGTCCCGCTGTCAGGTCCTGGTCCTCAATCGCCTGGATGATGATGCGTTGGAGGAACTGCTTTGCCGGGCCGAGGCAGCGTCGGATCGCCCGTTGCCCCTGGAGCCGGAGGCGCGCCTGACGCTGCGTGCCATGGCTGATGGGGATGGCCGCTTCGCCTTGAACCTGGCGGAGGAGCTGTTGGCCCTGCCCGACGTGCCACCCCTGGATGTCGCTGCGTTGAGCCAGACTTTGCAGCGCCGCGCGCCGGTCTATGACAAGGCCCAGGAAGGCCACTACAACCTGATCAGTGCCCTGCATAAATCCCTGCGCGGCTCGGACGTGGATGCCTCGTTGTATTGGCTGGCGCGGATGTTGACGGCGGGGGAGCAACCTTTGTACATCACCCGTCGCCTGGTTCGTTTTGCAGTGGAAGATATTGGTCTGGCCGATCCCCAGGCTTTGGTCCAGGCCAACGCGGCCAAGGAGGCCTATGATTTTCTCGGCAGCCCGGAAGGGGAATTGGCCATCGCCCAGGCCGTGATCTATCTGGCGACGGCGCCGAAATCCAATGCGGCCTACGAGGCGTTGAGCCGGGCCAACAGGGCGGCGCGGGATACCGGCTCCCTGATGCCGCCAAAACATATTCTGAACGCCCCCACCGCTTTGATGAAAGACCTGGGCTATGGCGACGGTTACGTCTATGACCACGGCACCGAAGAAGGCTTTTCCGGCCAGGATTATTTTCCCGAACAAATGACCCGGCAGAATTTTTACCAACCCGCCGAACGCGGCTTTGAACGTGAAATCGGAAAACGTATGGCCTATTGGGGTAAACTGCGCGTGTCCGGGCAGGAGGAACCGAAGCAATGAACATGTTATTGGCAGTGGCCTGCGGCGGGGCCCTGGGCGCCATGGGACGGCATTTGGTCTCGGGTCAGGTGATGCGCTGGGCGGGTAGCGGCTTCCCCTGGGGAACATTAACGGTGAATGTGTTGGGGTCTTTCGTTTTGGGGGTTCTGGTCGAATATCTGGCCCTGCGCTGGTCCACCACCCAGGAAATGCGCGGCTTTTTGGTGGTCGGTATGTTGGGCGGTTTCACGACATTCTCGGCCTTTTCCCTGGACGCTGTCTTGCTGTTGGAACGGGGTCAGCTTGGGGCGGCATTCGCCTATATTTCTGGTAATTTGCTGCTGTCGATCTGTGGTTTGTTTGCCGGTCTGTTATTGTTCCGGGAGATTCTGACATGAGCGAAATTCAAATGGTACCGGTGGGCGAGGATGAGGGGGAGGTGCGCCTGGACCGTTGGTTCAAACGCCACTACCCAACCCTTAGCCATGGCCGTCTGGAAAAGATGCTGCGCAAGGGCCAGGTGCGCGTTGACGGCGACAAGGTGAAGGCCGGTCATCGCCTAACGCCGGGACAGATGGTACGCATTCCCCCGCTGGACACCCCGCCGCCGCCGAAGAAACGCAATCGCGATAAAGTTTCCGATCAGGACGCCAAGGAAATCCGCAATACAATATTGCATCAGGACAAATCGGTGCTGGTGATCGACAAGCCTGCCGGTCTGGCCGTGCAGGGCGGCAGCGGCACCACGCGCCACGTGGACGGTATGTTGGACGCCCTGCAGTTCGAGGCTGCGGAACGCCCCCGCCTGGTGCATCGTCTGGATCGGGATACCACCGGCATTCTGGTGCTGGCCCGTCATGCCCGCGCGGCAACCGCCCTGACCGGGGCCTTTCGTGACCGGGATACGGAAAAGCTTTATTGGGCCATTGTCGCGGGCGTACCGCCTGAACCCCGTGGCCATATTAGCCTGCCCCTGGCGAAAACCCCGGGCCCGGATGGAGAGCGTGTGCGTGTTGACCGGAAATTGGGCAAACAGGCGATCACCGACTATGTCGTGATCGAGCACATCGGCGATCAGGCCGCCTGGCTGGCCCTGTGGCCGCGCACGGGGCGGACCCATCAACTGCGGGCCCATTGTGCCGCTATCGGTACGCCAATTTTAGGAGATGGCAAGTATGGCGGCGTCGATGCCACTCTGCCTGGCATGGCCCTATCCAAGGGTCTGCACCTGCACGCCCGCGCCATTACCCTGCCCCATCCCGACGGTGGTACCCTGTCGGTGGAGGCCCCTGCGCCCGCGCCGTTTCGCAAAACCATGCAGACACTCGGTTTCAATCCAGAGGCCGCTGCAGAACGTATGGCCGAATTGCAGGCGGAAGAGGAATGGTGAACCGTCTAAAAAGCCTTATAATCCGACCTCTCAAATAGACCTAAATATCAGGAGAACCGCCATGCCCTATATCCAGGCCGAGGGTGCCAAACTGTACTACGAAGAAGCCGGCAGCGGCGATCCCATCGTTTTCGTCCACGAATTCGCCGATGACTTGCGTGGCTGGGAATTGCAGATGCGCTATTTCTCCCGCTCCTATCGTTGCATTGCCTACAATGCCCGTGGCTTTGAGCCGTCCGAGGTGCCCAGTGACCCCGCCCTCTATTCCCAGGATATTGCCACCGACGACATCGCCGCCGTGTTGCGCGGCCTGGATATTGAAAAGGCGCATATTGTCGGCTGTTCCATGGGTGCCTTTGCGGCCCTGCATTTCGGCATGCGCTATCCCGAAATGGCCCTTAGCCTTGTGGTTGCCGGCTGCGGCTATGGCGCGGAAAAGGGCAAGGGCGATGATTTCTCGGCCGAAGTCGCACAATTCGCCACGTCCTTCATCGAAAAAGGCATGGCCGAGGTGGGTACGCCCTATTCCCTGGGCCCGACACGGGTGCAATTCCAGAACAAGGACGCCCGCGGTTTTGCCGAATTCCAGGAACGTTTTTTAGGTCATTCGGCGCAGGGTACCGGACTGACCATGGGCGGCGTCCAGGCCAAGCGTCCCTCCCTCTACGACCTTGAAGATGAACTGCGTAAGCTGACGATACCGACGCTTTTGGTCGTTGGTGACGAGGAGGAGCCGTGCCTGGAGACGAACCTTTTCCTTAAGCGGACCATATCGTCATCGGGCCTGTTGATCATACCGCGCACGGGACATGCAGCCAATTTGGAAGAGCCCGCGATGTTCAACGGCGCCGTGGCGGAATTTCTGGCCAAGGTAGATCATGACAGCTGGGGCCTGCGCGATCCACGCTCGGTCTCGTCATCTTCCCTGGTCGCCGCACCAGCGAAATCGTAAAGACTTGGCGCTGATCGTATTTGATTGCGACGGTACGCTGGTGGATAGCCAGCATGCCATCGTTGCCACCATGACGGCGGCCTTCGCCGAAATGGGGCAGCCGGCACCCCGCGCTGGTGAAATTCGCGATTTGATAGGCCTGTCATTGGAGGAGACCGCCGCCCGCCTGTGGCCCGCGGCAGAGGCAAACCAAAGCGCCCAGTTGATTGATATCTATCGTCGCCTGTTTTTTGAACAGCGCCGCCACGCCGCAGCGCCTGATCCGCTGTATCCCCATGCCGAAACAGTATTGCGGCAATTGTCCGCGCAGGGATACCAATTGGGGGTGGCGACGGGAAAATCGCGTCGAGGCCTTGACGCGGTGCTTCACAGCCACAATCTCAAAGACCTGTTTCTAACGCTGCAGACTGCGGACGTTCATCCGGGCAAGCCCGATCCGGCGATGCTGTATCAGGCTATGGCAGACGTTGGTGCGACGGTGGAAAATACTTTGATGCTTGGCGATACCTCATTCGATATGGCGATGGCGGTCAATGCCGGGGTCAGACCTGTTGGCGTTGCCTGGGGATATCATGACGAGGAAGCCCTGGTTGCTGCCGGCGCGCAGGTCGTGCTGAATGATTTTCCTGAGTTGATGGCATGGATTGCTGAGAATTGGCCAGAGCTGAAGCCAGAGCCTAAGACCGGGCCAAAACCAGAACCAATGAGCGAGCCGGAGGCGTAACCGTGGCCGGGTCCCTAAGCCGCGGCTGGAAGGCTATCCGGATTATTTCGGGTCTGTTTCTTGGCCTGATCATCGCGATAACCGCGACGCTCTATTTCGTCGAATTTAACGAATATCGCGGCCTGCTTGCCAGACAACTGTCGCAACATCTGGGCCGGCCCCTGAAAATCGACGGCGACTTAAAACTGCATCTGGGTCTGCATACGGGGTTTTCCGTCGCGGGCCTGTCGCTGGCGGGCGCCGGTGATGGTGGGGGTGATGACGCCGGTGATGGCGGGGCGGAAAACATCGCCAAGATCGGACGAATTTCATTCGGTGTGTCCTTGCTGCCGTTGCTGCGCCGGGAAATCGTAATAGATCAAATGCAGGTCGAGGATGCGGAAATCCTGGTGGCGCGGTTGCCTGATGGCCGTCTGAACTGGGCCGAGGTTTTCCGCTCTGCGCAGGTGGGTATGCAGGACGCCGGTGTCGGTCAATGGGCACCACCGCGCATTTCGGATTTTCGTTTGCTGAACAGCGATGTCACATATCGGGACAGCGGGGTTGAGTTCGTATTGGCGGTTCAGGAGCTAAAGGCGGATGTCGCCGCCACTGCCGCGCCAGCCGAAATCACAATGGAAGCGGTTCTGCAAGGAAACGGTACCCATCCCGTGGCCTTTACCGGGCAGATGGATAACCTGGAGGCATTTCTGGCCGGACGGGAAATTCAGCTCGATGGCACCTTTGAATTTGCCGGCGCGACTGCCCGGGCCAAGGGCCGAATATTCCACCCCCTCGAAGGCCGCGGCATGGATGTGCACGTAAATGCACAGACCGAACAGCTGCGAAGCCTGTTGCAGGTCGCCGGATTGCAGCCTCGGCTGCAGGGCCCGGCGGAACTGGCCTTTGATCTGACGGATCGGGATGGTCCGCTGTCTGTGCGAAATCTGGATGCCAAAGTTAGGCCGGCACCTGGTGTTCAGGTTCGCCTAACGGGCGTCATGGCAGACGCCCTGGCCCTGGACGGTTTGGATTTTGCCATGAAGGTTCAGGCCGGTAATACAACGCAATTGTCAGCGTTGGCGGGCGTGGAATTGCCCTCGATTGGGCCGGTTCTGCTGGCCGGGCGAATAGGGGGTTCCATGGCGCGCCCGACCCTGGCTGACGTGAATGTCGAGGCGGGCGCAGCGGGGCGGCTATTATTAACGGCGACAGGTGCCATAACGCAGCCCCTGGCGGGTACGGGACTGGATCTGGACATCCGCCTACAGGGACCGGATAGCGAAATTCTTTCGAAGTATGCGGGCACCGCAATACCGGCCTTGGGGCGGTTTGATTTGCGTGGGCATTTGTCAGATTCCATCGATGCCCCACAATTGAGCGGTATTGCCGGGCGGTTTCACCACAGTGATGGCACGAACATCGAATTCCATGGCGCGGTGCAAAACCCAATGACCGGCGCGGACATGAATTTGGCGTTCAAGGCGACAGGACCCAGTTTGCTGGCCCTGGCGGCGCGGTCTGGTCAGGACATTGGCAATATCCACGATCCTGGTCTGTTCCAGGCAAGGGCCGTCCTGACGGGTGCCATAGATGACCCGGTCTTGCGGGACATGCATGTAACCTTTGAAACGACCAGCGGGGCCACATTGACGTTGTCAGGTGATGTTGCCCGGTTGTTCACAGGAGTGGGCATTGATATGCAATTTGCCATGGCTGGTACCGCCGATGCAGTCCTGGCGGAGCTGATGGGTCTGGACAAACTTGCCCTAACGGAACAGCTATCGGTCAAGGGCGGGGTAACGGGCAGTCGGGATGTATTTCGCCTGGATATTTTAGATCTGCGCCTTGGCAGCAGCGATCTGGCCGGAACACTGGATATTGATCTGCGCGGCACACGGCCCCGGGTCGACGCTGATCTGCATGCGAAAGAATTTGACCTGGATGCTTTGACGGCCCCCCCGATGGCATCGGTGGACGGCGGCGAGGCAAAGTCAGATGGACGCTTCATTCCCGATCTGGCGACGAACCAAAGTGCCCTGACCTTGTTGGACGGTAGCTTGAAAGTTCGGACCACCCGCCTTCGCAAGAGCGACCTGGTGATGGAGAGCTTCCACCTTGAGGCCACTTTGGAGAATGGTACATTGACCATGAAGCCTTCAACCGCGCGCCTGGCAGGCGGGCAGTTGACCCTGAACGGCCATGTAAAGGATAACGAATTGGTGCTGCAGGCCTCGTTGCGCCGGGCTGCAGTTGCTGACCTGGGCGCTATGGTTGATTTTCATGATGTTGACGGCAGCTTGGATTTTTCCGCCGACCTGCGGGCCCCTATGGCCCCGAACTTGCGCGCTATTGCGGCGGGCCTGAATGGCAAAGTCTCCCTCGTGGTGACAGATGGCCATGTGCGAAGCCAGTTGCTTGAACTCCTGGCTAAGGATCTTGTTGTCGCCCTGGTCGCCAAGAAATCATCTGAGCAAGGCGTCCGGTTGCATTGTTTTGCCAACGGTTATGTCATTAAGGACGGTCTGGCCGATAGTCAGGTTCTGCTGTTGGATACGGAAAGCATGACGGTTACAGGAGACGGCGAAACCAATTTGGCGGATGAGGCAATCCGCTATCGTTTGGCACCGAAACCGAAAGACCCCAGCCTGATTTCCCTGGCAACACCCATAAATGTCACCGGTACGTTGACCGATCCGGGTTTCGCACCTGACAGTGTCGCTGTTGCCGGCAGCGTCGCCATCGCCGTCGTTGGAAATTTGCTGCTGCCCGGTGTGGGCCTGCTATTGCCTCTGTTGAGCGCGGGCACCGGTGAGGCGCATCCCTGCATGAATGTGATAAAGAATGGCAAGGCGGTCGCCGCACCTGGCCAGGGCGGCAAATCGGGCGCCTCGCCCGGCGTGCTGGAACAGATGGGCGGCGCGGTTAAATCTGGCGCCAAATCCCTGATGCAACTGCCCGGCAAGGTTTTGGAGGCGAAATGAAAAAGTTCTACAAAGTCGTCTCAGTCGTGACAACAGCGGCAGCAGGGCATGCGATCGAACTTGATGGCAAACCGATCCGGACGCCGAAAAAGACCCCGTTCGTTGTGCATAGTGCCGCTCTGGCCCAGGCCATAGCCGAGGAATGGCGTTGCCAGGATGAAGATATTCGGCCCGAATCCATGCCCCTTCTGCGTTTGGCCAATACAGCCATTGATATGGTCACCGGGCAGCGTGACGCCGTGGTCGACAATTTGGCCGGTTATGGCGGTACGGATCTGCTGTGTTATCGCGCGGCGGAACCGGAGGACCTGGTCGCCCGCCAGTTACGAGATTGGTCCCCCTGGCTGGATTGGGCCAGGGATGAATATGGCGCAAGCCTCAAAACCACCGATGGCATCGTCCATATTGCCCAGAACCCAGCTGCCCTGACCGCCCTGCACGGGGCGGTGGATGGCCATGATATTATGGAACTGGCGGCTATGAACGACCTGGTAACGATCGCGGGCTCATTGGTTCTGGCCCTGGCCGTCAGTACAGGCGCTTTAGAGGTGGCATCGGCCTGGGCGGCTGTACGATTGGAAAACGAATATCAGTCGGAGCGTTGGGGCCGGGATTGGGAGGCTGATGCCCACGCTGCACGCTTGCAGGGGGAGTTTGAAGTCGCGGCGCGCTTTCTGGCCCTCCACCGCACGGGATAGCAGAAAAACAACCAGCCTAATTGCAACGGATTTTTATACATTTCGGGTAATAATTCTATATTGTCCCAGGGCTGCGTCGCTGCTGTGGGGACGTGTTTTATCGCAGTTGCGTTCGCCATTTTGCATAGATGCAGTACGATGTGGCGAAAATTGGAGATATCGGGCCATTGCCGACGCAAAATAGCACAGGAAAGAGTGTTGTAGCCGATAGCGAGTCGGTACGACGTCGGTTGCTGGATGTAGCGCGCGTATTCGACCAGGTTCCTGTTGGTTTTTGTATCGTGGATGCAGATCTTCGCTATGTCTATGTGAATGACGCAATTGTGGCATTTAACGGGGCGTCCAGGGAAGATCATATCGGCCATACGATAGCTGAGGTTCTGCCTCACTCTGCTGCCCGCATTGAAGAGAAAATGCGACAGGTTATGACGACTACTGCGCCGGTGGTTGGCGATAAAGTGCAATACGAAAGCAAGCCGCAGCCTGGGACCATCGTCTACGGTAAGACAACATATTCCGCGATCCTTGACGAACAGGGCCGGGCCATTGGGGCAACCGCTCTGATTACGGATCTCACTGAGCAGGAAATTGCGGAAAGCGGTGGGCGTGAGGATTGCCAGACGCGCTGATCAGGTCCTGAATACACTACCAGTATTGGTCTGTTATATTGACCCGGACAAGCGTTTGATATTCGCCAATAACGCCTACAAAGATATGTTCGGATTTGCCGAAGAGGAGGTTAAGGGGCGTAAATTGCAGGACGTTCTGGGCGAAGCCGCGTTCCTCCGGGCCGAGACCCATATTGACCTGGCTTTGCAGGGGCAACCCTCGGAGTATGAAAACGCGGAAAGAACAAAAACTGGCGAATTACGCGGTTTACTGATTTCCTATGTGCCGGATTTTGACGATGCAGGCGTTGTCAAAGGGGTCATCGTCGCAATCGTCGATATTTCGGATCAACTACGCACCCAGATCGCGCTGGAAGAAAGCGAAGATCGCCTAAATCTGTCTCTTGATGCCGGCTCCATTGGCACCTGGACATGGAATTTGGTGGATGGCAGCCATTTTTGGGATGATCGCATGGTGGCAATGACGGGCATGGTGCCCGACGCCCTGACCGGCATAATGGAAGATGACTTTGTCAAATCCCTGCATCCGGACGATGTTGCCATGGTCGAGGAAGCTGTAAGGCGGTCCTTGGAAGAAGACGTTGAGTATAATGTCACTTATCGGATTTTGCGTAGGGACGACGGTAAGGTTCGGGATATCAACGCTCTGGCATCCGTGGTTCGCAACGATACCGGACAAGCCATAAGAATGACGGGTGTGGCTGTCGATGTCACAAAGCAAAAACAATCGGCCGCTGAATTGCAGGCAGCCTATGCCTCGCTTGAAGAACGGGTCGCCGAACGCACGGAAGCTTTAGGTAAATCCAACCAGCGCATGCAGGAGGAGATCAAGGAACGCATGCGTTTTCAGGCCGAGAAGGCGGAAAGCGAGGCCTTCGTTAATACGGTCCTTTCCAATATGGTCGATGCCTTGATCACCATCGACAAACATGGCTTGGTTTCATCATTCAATCAGGCGGCGGAAAATATCTTTGGATATTCAGCCGCCCAAGTGCATGGCCAAAATATCACGATGCTTATGCCCGACCCAGATCGGACCCAGCATGATCGTTATTTGTCGGACTATGTGGCGACCGGGCGGTCGAAAATTCTGGGCAAGGGCCCTCGCGAAGTTATCGGACGGCACAAAAATGGCGGCAGCCTGTTTTTGGAACTGTCTATATCCGAGGTTGTTTTTGGCGGGCGGACATTATTCATTGGTGCGCTTCGGGATATCTCAGAGCGGAAACGTCTTCAGGCATTATTTGACCGCGTCGCCGAAAATTCGCCAAATTCGATACTGCTGAAGGACCTCGACGGCCGGGTTGTATTGGTCAATCGCCTGTTTGAGGATTGGACCGGACTTTCGGCAAGCGATGTCGTGGGAAAAACGCCGCACGAAATTTATCCCAGCGAATACGCTGAGCGTGTGATCGCCTCGGATCAGCGTGTGGTTCGCACGGGGAAGGCGGAAACGGAAGAGTGGTCTACTGTATTTGCCGACGGCGTTACGCATCATCTCATGGCGACAAGTTTTCCGGTTATGGACGCAGACAATAATATCATCGGCGTCGGCACGATCAGCGTTGATGCAACCGATCTAAGAGCGACGGAACTGCAGTTGCGTCGGGCCCAGAAGATGGAGGCGATTGGCCAATTAACGGGCGGTATCGCCCACGATTTCAATAATCTGCTCGCCATCATGCTGGGCAATTTATCGCTGCTTGGCGAGGAATTGGGGCCAGATCATGGATCCGCCGTTCTTTTGACCCCGACCCTGCGGGCGATTGATAAGGCCTCTGCCTTGACAGCCCGAATGCTTGCCTTTTCCCGCCAACAGCCATTGGATGTGCACGAGGTGGATGTGAATGAGTTGCTGCACAATATCCAACCGCTGATCAAACGTAGCTTGATGGAAGATATTAATATTGAGTTTGGGCCAGCGTCGGAACAATGCATCTGCATTGTCGATCCGGGTCAACTTGAACAGGCCATCTTGAATTTATCGATCAACGCCCGGGATGCCATGCCTCGGGGTGGCCGGCTGAATTTTGCAACAACAAAGGTCACCATAGGGGCAACCGACAACCGTCCTGATAACGTAACGCCCGGCAATTATGTGATGATAACCGTGTCGGATAACGGCCAGGGCATCTCTTCCGATAATGTAGAGCGGATTTTTGACCCCTTTTTCACCACCAAGGGTGTGGGAAAGGGGTCCGGTCTTGGTTTGAGCATGGTCTACGGCTTTGTCAAACAATCAAACGGCCATGTAACTGTTGCTTCCAGGGAAAACGAGGGTACGACGTTTAAAATATTTCTGCCCGCCGGACCTAGCGCGCTTCCGGGCAATTCTGACCCATTTGATGGCATCCACGAGCCATTCGGGTAGGCGCGTCGCGTAGCGCGATGTGGTTCATCGGGCAAGCGGCGTAACGCATCCGAATGGCTTGTGGGTGCCACCGGAGGCCGTCTTACCAAGCCCTGTGGCTGCGTTACGGTCCTTGGGAGATGCCCCACATCGCCCGGCGAACCGCGCCTACCCACAGGGCTTGGTAAGACGGTCAAATGGGTCACAATTGTCCGGAAACGCGCTAACGCAGAGGGCACGTGAGGTTTGGTCGGTTAGACCATTTTTTAACATGCCGCCGTGTGGTTACGTCAAATCGATAATGATCAAATCGCCAGAACCTGACCGCCAATGACCAAAAAATTCATATCATTGGCGTTGGGTGTGCCGTCCTGTTGTACGCTTGCGCCCGGAACGTGCTATCTAATAATCTGGTAGACGATCTGGTGTAACGAGATCCCGTTGGGAAGAGGTATTGGTTCATGCAGGATATCCTGCGTCAGCTTGAGGCGAAGCGCGAAGCCGCGCGGGCCGGGGGCGGCGAAAAACGAATTCAAGCGCAACATAGTAAGGGCAAGCTGACAGCGAGGGAGCGGTTGGAGCTGTTGCTGGATCCGGGTTCGTTCGAAGAATACGACATGTTCGTCGAACATCGCAGTGAAGATTTCGGCATGGCGGACCAGCGGGTGCCGGGCGATGGTGTCGTCACGGGCTGGGGTACGATCAATGGCCGTTTGGTTTTTGTCTTCAGCCAGGATTTCACGGTCTTTGGCGGTTCGTTGTCAGAAGCGCATGCAGAAAAGATCTGCAAGATTATGGACCAGGCCATGAAGGTGGGCGCGCCGGTTATTGGTTTGAACGATTCCGGCGGGGCCCGTATTCAGGAAGGCGTCGCCTCGTTGGGGGGCTATGCGGAGGTCTTTCAGCGCAATGTCATGGCCTCAGGCGTGATACCGCAGATCTCTGTCGTGATGGGGCCGTGCGCGGGCGGCGCTGTCTATTCGCCTGCAATGACGGACTTTATCTGTATGGTCAAAGACAGCTCGTACATGTATGTCACAGGCCCCGATGTGGTGAAGACGGTGACCCAGGAAGAGGTGACCCATGAAGAATTGGGCGGTGCCTCAACCCACAGCAAGAAATCCGGCGTCGCCGACTTGGCCTTTGAAAACGATGTGGAGGCTTTGGCGCAGGTCCGCCGGCTGTTTGATTTTCTACCTCTTTCAAACCGCGAGGCGGTGCCGCAGCGGGCGACGGACGATCCTGTTGACCGGGCGGAAAATTCTCTCGACACCTTGGTGCCGGCGAACCCGAACAAGCCTTATGACATCAAGGAATTGCTGGGAAAAGTCGTTGATGATGGCGATTTCTATGAAATTCAGCCGGATTTCGCGGGCAATATCGTCATTGGTTTTGGCCGTATCGGTGGTGCAACAGTAGGGTTTGTGGCCAACCAGCCCATGGTGCTGGCGGGGGTGCTGGATATTGATTCGGCCCGCAAGGCGGCGCGCTTCGTACGCTTTTGCGACTGCTTTGAAATCCCCATTGTGACATTTGTCGATGTGCCCGGATTTTTGCCCGGCACCTCCCAGGAACACGGTGCCATCATCAAACATGGTGCCAAACTGTTGTATGCCTATGCCGAGGCGACGGTGCCCAAGGTTACCGTCATTACGCGCAAGGCCTATGGCGGGGCCTATGATGTCATGGCCTCAAAACACTTGCGGGGCGACGTCAATTTCGCTTGGCCGGGGGCAGAGATTGCCGTCATGGGGGCCAAGGGCGCGGTCGAGATCATTTTTCGCTCGGAGCTGGATAATCCCGAACGGATAGAGGCCTTGACCCAGGAATATGCGGACACCTTCGCCAACCCGTTCATTGCCGGAAAGCGGGGCTATATCGACGATGTCATCATGCCGCACAATACCCGCCGGCGACTGGCCAGGGCACTGACGATGCTGAAGAACAAAAAGCTCGAAAATCCTTGGAAAAAGCACGGCAACATCCCCCTCTAGGAAGGTTTGTGCCAGAAGACGAAATAGAAGACGAAATAGAAGACGAAATAGAAGACGAAATAGAAGACGAAATAGAAGACGAAATAGAAGACGAAAGTACCGATTGATGTTTTCAAAAATTCTCATCGCCAATCGCGGCGAAATTGCCTGTCGGGTTATCCGCTCGGCCCAGGCCATGGGCATCGCCACTGTTGCCGTCTACTCGGAAGCCGATGCCGGTGCCTTGCATGTGGAAATGGCGGATGAGGCTATTGCCATTGGCCCTGCCGCTGCCGCCGAAAGTTACCTTGTAACCGAACGCATACTCGATGCGATCAAACGCAGTGGCGCGGATGCGGTCCATCCGGGCTATGGCTTTCTTTCCGAGAACCCTGGTTTCGCGGAGGCGCTGGCCGAACGGGGCATTGCTTTCATCGGACCGCCGGTTGGTGCAATTGAGGCGATGGGAGATAAGATCGCGTCGAAAAAACTGGCCCAGGCTGCCGGGGTCAATTCCGTACCGGGCCATTTGGAAGTTTTGCTTGATGAGGATGATGCGGCCCGTATCTCTGAACAACTGGGCTATCCGGTGATGCTGAAGGCCTCGGCGGGCGGTGGCGGCAAGGGAATGCGCGTGGCCTATACAGAGGCCGAGGCGCGGGAGGGTTTTACCTCCGCCACGAACGAGGCGATGTCCTCATTTGCAGATGACCGGGTCTTTGCCGAGAAATTTATCGAACAGCCCAGGCATATTGAAATTCAGGTGCTGGCCGATGCTCACGGCAATTGCATCTATCTGGGCGAGCGGGAATGTTCCATTCAACGACGGCATCAAAAAGTCATCGAAGAAGCCCCAAGTCCGTTCCTGGATGAGGCCACCCGTAAGGCCATGGGCGAACAGGCCGTGGCCCTGGCCCGGGCCGTTGATTATCGATCCGCGGGCACAGTGGAATTCATCGTCGATAAGGACCGGAATTTCTATTTCCTGGAAATGAACACCCGCCTGCAGGTGGAACATCCCGTCACCGAAATGGTCTACGGCGTTGATTTGGTGGAGCAGATGATCCGCATTGCCGCCGGTGAGACCATGGGCCTGACCCAGGATGATATGCAGGCGGACGGCTGGGCCATCGAATGCCGGCTTTATGCGGAAGATCCCTATCGCAATTTCATGCCCTCCATCGGGCGTCTGACCCAGCATCGCCCACCGCCACTGAATGCTACGGTGCGGGTTGATACAGGCGTTGTCGAAGGATCAGAGATCACCATGTTCTATGACCCGATGATCGCCAAGTTGATCACCAAGGGCGCGGACCGGGCCGGTGCCATCGCGGCCATGGGCGAGGCTTTGGACGGCTATTGCGTGCGTGGCATCAACCACAATATGAGCTTTCTATCCGCCTTGATCAGCCATCCCCGTTTTGTCGAGGGACGATTGACCACGGCGTTTATTGACGAAGAATACCCGGATGGTTTTTCCGGCGCGCCACGGGCGGGCGAGGTATTGGATGCAATATTGGCCGCGGGCGTGTTGCTGCACAGACGCACGGTTGAGCGGGCGGCGACGATCAGCGGCCAGTTGGCCCATTATCAGCCTGCGTTTGGGGCCGATTGGTCCGTCAGCCTGGATGGTGAGGGCCATCAGGTCATCGCTACTTTGGTCGAGGGCGGCATGGATGTGACGTCCGAGGGGCGGACCATCGCCGTGCGCAGTGATTGGCGGCCTGGTGCGGGATTATTCAAAGGCAGCGTAAATGGCCGCCATGTGGTCATTCAGGTGGACATGGCGGCTGATGGTTTCCGGTTGAGCCATGCCGGGGTTGAGGCGATGGTCTGCGTGCGCAGCCCCCGGGCGGCGGAACTTGCCGGCTTTATGCTGGAAAAGATTGCACCCGACACGTCTAAATATCTGCTCTGCCCCATGCCGGGATTGGTCATTTCCCTGGCGGTGGAGACAGGTGAAGAGGTTAAGGGTGGCCAGGCCCTGGCCGTGGTTGAAGCCATGAAGATGGAGAATATCCTGCGTGCCGAGCGTGACGGCATCGTTGCCATACTAAACGCTGCCCCCGGCGATAGTTTGGCGGTTGATGACATCATCATGGAATTTGAGTAGTCCTAGATATTGCTGCGAGGTCCAACTATGCCTGACCCGGAACAAATGCTTCGGGTGGTTATTTCGGGCCGGGTCCAGGGTGTCTGGTTTCGCGGCTGGACGGTGGCGCAGGCGCAATCCTTGGGCCTGCAGGGTTGGGTGCGCAATCTATCAGATGGTAACGTCGAGGCCGTCTTCGCAGGTGCTAAGGCAGATGTGGCGGTCATGCAAGCGAGCTGTCACCAGGGCCCACCGGCTGCCCAGGTGCGATCTGTCGCCGTAGAACCCTGGTTGGGTCCCGTACCTGCGGGCTTTCAGCAGTGGGCGACGGAACGCTGTTAAGGCGCTAAAGGTTCCTCGACACCGTCGGGCAGGGGCATTTCGAACACATTCAGGGTCATGGAGACCAGGGCATAGTATCCCAGCACCCCGACCAGATCGACGACACCCTGTTCACCCAGCTGCGCCGTCGTCTCGGCATAGGTGGCGTCCGTGATCCGGCTGTCGCGATAAAGTTCCGTACAGAAATTATAAATCGCGGCTTCGTCGGCCTTTTCAAACGTAGGCTGGCGGCGCTCCCGCAGATCGGCAATGACGCCCTCAGACAGGCCGCCTTTCAGGGCGAGGGGCGCGTGGGCGAACCACTCAAACTGCGCTGTCCATTGCCGTGCCGTGACCAGGATTGCCAATTCTGATTGGCGTACTTCAAGGACGCTGTTGAAGCGGCAATATTCCCCCAGCCTTTGCGCCAGATCGGCAAACTTTGGGCTGTGGATCCAGGCTTGAAACGGCCCCCGCATGCCGCCGCGGGGCCCGGTCACGATATTGTCGTGGAATTGGCGTTGTTCGGCGGTCATGTCTGCCGTTTCAAGCGGGGCAATTCTGGGCATATTCGTCGTCTCCTGCTATGAGGTCGTTGTCGCTTTTGATTTCAGGCCGATCAAACGGCCCGTGTAGGGATTATCTGGCAGGGCGGCGTGGGCTGATTTAATCGCGTCCAGACGTTCCAGGATTTCCGGCTGCATGTGGGTGGAGCGCCGGGTTTCCAAAGATACATGCAGGCTCATCAACTCGTTGGTTGCCGCCAGGTAACCTTTCGTCCCGTGATACATGTGATGAATGTAGTGAAATCGCTTTTCATCAAAGTCCAACAACTGCGTGGTGAAGCGCATGGGCTCTCCCTCGCCGATCTCCTGGTTATATGTGATATGGCCCTCAAGGGTGAATGTCGTGACCTGACGCTCTTTACGGTGCGGCCTGGTCAGGTGGACAAAATCCATGAATTCGTCTGTCGCGAAATCGAAAACCACCATGTAGTAGCCCATGTTCAGATGACCATTATGGTCGATCCAGTCAGGTTGTACCGTGGCGCGAAATTGATCAAAGGGTGTGGGGATGGACATTAAGGTAAGCTACCGATGCTGTGATTTTCCACACTTTACGATAGGGCTGTCCCGGCGACAACGATCCATCAACCTTTTCCTGCCTAGAATCAGATGATTGGGTGGAAGTTGACGTTAAATGTGGACATTGCTTACTTGTGCCCGACGTCGCGACCTAAGCGATTGCTTCAATTAGTCCTTTTTTCGCAGCCGAGCATGTTCGACGAGGACACGAGAGGACGAGCCGCCATATGCTGGCATTCTATGCGGTAACCCTTGGACTGGGCGCATTATTGCTGTTCTGGGTACAACCGATGTTTTCCAAAATGGCCCTGCCACTGTTGGGTGGTTCGCCGGCGGTATGGAACATCGCCATGGTGTTTTTCCAGGCGGCTTTGTTGGCGGGCTATCTCTATGCCCATCTGGGCCGACGCTGGTTGGGCCCGAAGCGACAGGCCTGGCTGCATTTGTTGCTGCTCGCTACGGCGTTTGCGACCCTTCCCATTGCCATTACTGCGGATGCATGGAACACCGCAGGGCCCGGCAACGGTCAGCCCGCAGGCTGGTTTCTGGCCCTGTTGACCCTGTCCGTGGGCCTGCCCTTTTTCGCCCTGGCGGCAACCGCGCCGATGTTGCAAAGCTGGTTTGCCCATAGCGGGCACAAGGACGCAGCCAACCCCTATATCCTTTACGCCGCCAGCAACGTCGGTTCCATTCTGGCCCTATTGGCCTATCCCGTGGTGCTGGAACCTTTGTTGAGCCTGGGTCAGCAAAGCCTGGCCTGGGCTTTGGGTTTCGTTTTATTGGCGTTGTTGATCGGGGCCTGCGCCTGGTTGTTACTGGGCCGCTATCAAGCTCAGGGCGCGGATGACCGGGCCGCATTGGAAATCGGCCTCTCAAATCAAGTCAGTTGGGGGCGACGGCTGCATTGGCTGGCATTGGCATTTGTCCCGTCCATGCTGTTACTTGGCGTGACCCAACATATTTCCACCGACGTCGCCTCGGCACCGATGTTGTGGGTTGTCCCCCTGATCCTGTATCTGGGCACGTTTGTCGTGGTTTTTTCATCCCGCCCCGCCATCAGCGCCCGTCTGGCCATGTTCCTTCAGGTGCCTTTGGTGATGCTTCTGGCGTTGGTCTTTTTTTGGCAGATCCATTCTCTGCTGTTGGTTCTGCCCCTGCACCTGGGCGTGTTCTTTTTTGCCGCTCTTGTCTGTCACGGTGAATTGGCAAAGCGACGCCCCGCACCCAGCCGTTTGACGGAATTTTATTTGTGGATGTCTCTGGGTGGGGTTCTTGGCGGGGCCTTCACCGCCTTGCTGGCACCACAAATCTTCGACACGGTGTTGGAATATCCCATTGCCCTGGTCGCGGCCTGCCTGTTGCGGCCCGATCAGGAAGTCGGGAAAGCTGGACCGATAACATGGTGGCGGGCGACACCTCTGATGGTTTTGTTGATCCTGTTGGCACTGCCGCGCCTGGCCGGCTATAGCCCCGGCGGTCTGCCCCTGTTCTGGTTATTGCTGTACATGATCCCGGCGGCATTGCTGATCTATGGCTGTCGTGGTCGGCCCCTGCTGTTCGCTGCAGCTATAGGGACGGTGTTATTGGCCGGCGTTTATGACCAGGGTTCCCGGGACATCGCCATCGCGCGTAGTTTCTTCGGCGTTAACAAGGTCATTGCCCAGGGCAGTGGTGATGACAAGGCCCTGGTTTTCAAGCACGGCACCACCAAACACGGGCTGCAATATCTTGATCCTGAACGCCGACGGACGCCCTTGGCCTACTATCACCGGAAGGGACCCCTGGGGCAGGTTTTTCAGGCTCTGGGCGACCGCTTGCGCCATGTCGGCGGCGTCGGCCTGGGGGTAGGGACGGCGGCCTGCTATCGCCGGGCGGGGCAGCGCTGGACATTCTATGAAATTGACCCCCTGGTGGTCTCCTTCGCCAGGGACAGGGGCTATTTCCATTATCTGACCGATTGCGCGCCTGATGCCCGCATGGTGATCGGCGATGGCCGTTTGTCTCTTGAACGGGAGGCGAGGTTGAAGGAGGCACCCGGTTTTGATCTGTTGATCCTGGATGCCTTTTCTTCCGATGCCATTCCCCTGCATCTGGTAACCCGTGAAGCTATTGCGGTCTATCTCTCCCGCCTGGCCCCGGGCGGCTTGATGTTGTTTCACATCTCCAACCGGCACCTGGATTTGCGCCCTGTTTTAGCAGATTTGGCAGGTGACGCGGGCATAAAAGCCTATGTGCAACATGATGCTGGCAACCGTGATGAGGGGCGATACGGCTCCATCTGGGTTGCCATGGCGCGCGCGGATCGGGATATGAAGCCTGTTCTCGACAGCGGCAAATGGCGTCAGCTGATCCCGCGTCCGGCCCGCCGCATCTGGACAGATGACTATGGCAACCTGATTGGCATCATGCGCTGGTGGCTTGAACTTCAGGGCGATTAGAGCAATTTTCAATGACTCTTTTCCGAAGAGTCCGAGAATTTCCTGGCCGGAAAGGCTCTAGTCAGAGGATTGACGGTCGCCTGCATCTGCCGCCTCTTTCGAACCGGGGGCCGGCTTGTGCATTGGTGGTTTCAGGATCAGGGCGACTTTCGAGGCGAAGGCTGCATCGTCATCGCGCAGCAAAAGAGGTGCCGCTTCCGCCATGGCGTCGAGCAGGGGATCCAGCCATTTATCGTCTGCTTTGGGAAAATCCCGAAGGACATGGTTCAAAACCTGTGCTTTGTCACCGGGGTGGCCAATGCCCAGGCGGATGCGGCGAAAATCCTTGCCCACATGAGCTGCCAGGCTTTTCAAGCCGTTGTGGCCGGCCAGTCCGCCGCCCTTTTTGACCCGCAGTTTGCCCGGCTCCAAATCCAGTTCGTCATGAAAGACGACGATATTGTCCGTATCGATCTTGTAAAAGCGGGCAGCCTCGCCAACACTGCGACCGGATTCGTTCATGAACGTCTGAGGCTTCAGCGCCAAGACCTTTTGCCCGGCCAATTTGCCTTCGCTGATCAAACCTTGAAAACGATGGCGTTCAGGGGCAAAGCCATGGCGGCGGACTATTTCGTCCACCGCCATGAAGCCAATATTGTGCCGATTATCGGCATACTTGTTTCCGGGATTGCCTAACCCCACCAACAACAACATGGTGTTCGCTCCCAGGCTCTATTGTCCAATCAAGCAAAAGCGGCCAGTTGGCATAGACCTCGTACTTAGCCGTCTTCGCCTTCGGCTTCTTCGCCGGCGGCTTCCTCACCGTCTTCGCCGTCTTCGCCTTCTTCACCTTCTTCGATTTCTTCCTCGACCGCCTGAACCGTCGGTGCGGCCAAGGTGACGATGGTGAAGTCACGATCCGTAATGGTTGGGGCGACACCTGCGGGCAGGGTGATGGCGCTAATGTGGATGGAATCGCCGATTTGAGTACCCGTCAAATCAACCTCGAGCGAGGCCGGAATAGCACTTGCCAAACAGCGCACTTCGATCTGATGGCGCACAATATTCAGCACGGCACCCTGTTTCAGCGCTTCCGATTCCTCTTCATTGATGAAGACCACGGGGACGTTGATATTGATCTCCGTCCGATTTGAAAGGCGCAGGAAGTCCACATGCAAAGGCACATCGCGGACCACATCAAGCTGTACATCACGGGGCAGCACCTGCTGTTTCTTGTCGCCCGCATGCAATTCAAACAGGGTGTTAAACAGCCCTGGATTTTGCAGCAATTTGTCCATCTGTTTGCGGTCGACCGTAATCGGCTGGGGCGGCTTTTTGTCTCCGTAGACCACGCCGGGTATAACACCCGCACGTCTTGCCGCCCGGGCGGCCCCCTTGCCGACCCGGTCTCGTAGTTCAACTGTAATCACGTTATCTGACATCTTAATTCGCTCCGATAAAATTCAGCACGTGCCATCGTTTTCAACGCCCGGATCAGGATCCGCAGCCTCCAGGGGTGCTGCTAGAAATCCGACAATATATCTAAACTCTAATCTAGTTTCGGTCTTAGATTCCGGGGCCAAGGCCGCACGTGCCATTGGAAGCCGCCCATATAGCTTTATTGCGGCAAAAACTCAAACAATAAAGCGACCGAACTGCGCTGGGGAATTACTCAAACAGCGAAGAAACAGAGGTCTCTTCGCTGATGCGTCGGATGGCCTCGCCCAACAAAGGCGCAATTGGGATCGTTTTGATATTGCGGGCATGGCGCATGGCATCTGTTGAAGCAATAGAATCGGTCACCGAAAGATGTTCCAGGGCCGAAGACGTCACCCGCGCCACGGCCCCGCCGGAAAGGACCCCGTGGGTCACATAGGCAAAAACCCGTTTCGCGCCGACGTCCATTAAAGCTTCCGCAGCGTTGCACAAGGTCCCGGCGCTATCGACGATGTCATCAACCAGCACACAGGTGCGACCCTCCACATCACCAATGATATTCATCACCTCGGACATACCGGCCTTTTCCCGCCGTTTATCGACGATAGCCAGATCCGCATTCAGGCGCTTCGCCAGGGCCCGTGTGCGCACCACACCGCCCACATCGGGTGATATCATAACCAGGTTTTCGTCGCCGTAATTGGCTGCAATCTCGCGGGTGAATACCGGCCCGGCAAACAGGTTGTCCGTCGGGATATCGAAAAAGCCCTGAATTTGGCCGGCGTGCAGATCCATGGTCAGGACCCGGTTGGCCCCTGCCGTGGCAATAAGATTGGCCACCAGTTTTGCCGAAATCGGCGTGCGCGACCCTGACTTCCGGTCCTGGCGGGCATAGCCGAAATAGGGCAGAACGGCAGTGATGCGTCGGGCCGAGGCGCGGCGCAGGGCGTCGATGCAGACAAGCAGTTCCATCAAATTGTCATTTGAAGGTGAGGACGTGGACTGAATGATGAAAACATCCTCGCCGCGCACGTTTTCATGGATCTCCACGAACACTTCCATGTCGGAAAATCGACGCACATCCGCGCTGGTCAGCGGTGTTTCCAGATAGGCGGCAATGGCTTCCGCTAATGGCCTGTTACTATTTCCCGCCAGTAACTTCATGGTGCCCCGCGACCTCCTCAGTCGAACTCTTACAAGAATACATCACATCAATGTCCATAACGTTCACAATGTCCACAATGCTAATTGCCGCAAGTCCAGCTTGGCAGCGGCGTGCCCTGTCCTAATTTGGAGTCATACGCAATCATGACCCCGGCTGCAAACGATCATGGCCCGGCGCGCTTTCGTGCCATCACAGGGCGGCCCCAGAACGGCCCCAGAACCGCCTTAGCGGTGTTTGAACTTGGCGGTCCGCTTCTCCAGAAAGGCTGCCATGCCCTCGGCCTTATCCTCGGTCGAGAAGGTGGAATGGAACATCCTACGCTCGAATCGGACGCCTTCGGCAAGGGTTGTCTCATAGGCCCGGTTGACGCATTCCTTGGCGATCATTGTCATGGGCTGCGACAATTTACAGATCTTTTCCGCAACCCCGATGGCTTCTTCCAGCAGATCATCCACTGGCACCACGCGGGAGGCCAGGCCCGCCCGCTCCGCTTCCTCAGCCGACATCATGCGGCCGGTCAAAATCATTTCCATCGCTTTCGACTTGCCGACAAATCGGGTCAGGCGCTGGGTGCCGCCGGCCCCGGGAATGACCCCAAGATTAATTTCCGGCTGGCCGAATTTGGCATTGTCGGCGGCGATGATCATGTCGCACATCATGGCCATTTCACAGCCACCCCCCAGGGCAAAGCCGGCGACGGCGGCTATAATCGGTTTGCGGCATTGGCTGACCCGCTCCCACCCGTCGGTGATGAAATTTTCCCGATAGGCGTCCATGAAGGATTTTGGCGCCATTTCAGAGATATCGGCACCTGCGGCAAAGGCCTTGTTGCTGCCGGTCAAAATGATACAGCCGATGTTTTCGTCGGCTTCATAGCTGTCCAGGGCCTGGCCCAGATCCGTAATCAAGGCCGCGTTCAAGGCGTTCAACGCCTCGGGCCGATCCAGGGTGATAATGCCGATACCGCCCCCAGCGCCCTTGGTCTCAACCAAGATATTTTCGTATGCCATAACGATCCTCCTACCCATGCAAACTGCGAGCTTGCTATCAAAGGGCCGTCCTACTCGGTTCCCGGCGCAATAGCAAAGCGAACTGTCAGTCGAGTATGGTTTTTTTCCACACGGATCGACAATTTTTCGCCATCCCTGACAAATTTGCCCCCCGATAGGCGTCGCCAGCCCAGTTGTGGCAATGTCCCATCATAAAATCGCCAGACGTCATCCCGATCGATCCGGCCGGCTTCGGCGATGGCGACTGCCTGGATAATTCGGCCATTGGGTTTGTCGAAAACCAGTGTCTGTTCTGTTTGCTCCTCCAGGCCCGCCATCAAGGGCAGGTCGGTGATGCCCGCCAGAAACCGGCCCTCGGCATGGCCAGCAATCAAACCAGAGAAAAAGGTTGTCGCGAACATGGTTGCGAATAAGGCCGCGATAATGTTTCTTTTGCCAATCATAGGCCCAATCTAGCACAATGACGTCTGTCGTCGAAGGTCAAGGCCAAAGTCAAAGCCAAGATCAAAGTCTGGGCCAAGGGACAAGCGAAATAAGGATAACCAATTTTGCCATTTTTTAGGATGCTGCCGCAGATAGCCCTGTTGCTTTTCCTGGTCTTGTCAGCCGTGTCAGCCGTGTCACCTGGGACGGCGCAGGCTCAGTTGCTGGGCGCTGATCCCTTAATCGATGCGGTGGAGCGGGACAATTTTGATGCGGTAAAGAAAGCGTTGCTGGGCGGGTCTTCTGCCAATATTCGCGGCGGCAACCGATATACCGCTCTCATGATCGCTTCTGGGATTGGCTCCCTGGATACGGTTGAATTGCTGCTGGCCCGTGGCGCTATCGTTGATCTGGTTGAGGATGAGGGTAATACGGCATTGATGTTTGCGGCTTTGAACGACCGTGATGAGGTCATTACCATGCTGCTGGATGGGCATGCCGCCATTGACCATGCCAACAAACAAGGGGAAACCCCGTTAATGCGGGCGGCTGAAAAAGGCAGCGAGTTCGCGGTGCTGGAATTATTGGCGCGGGGGGCCGATCCGACCCTGACGGACTTTACCGGTCGTACGGCCCTTGACCGGGCCAAGGAAAACCGACGCAATCAGATCGTTCAGATATTTCGCAAGGCGGGTATTCAGCGCTAACGTTGCGCTATGGCTTCAGACTGCGTTTTTTCTTTTCACTGTCCGATTTCAGCTGACCACAGGCGGCCATGATATCTCGGCCCCGTGGTGTGCGGATGGGGGCGGCAAAGCCGGCATCGTTCAGCACGGCGGCGAAGCGGTGAATGCGGTTGTTGGAACTGCATTCATAGGATGAACCGGGCCAGGGATTGAACGGGATTAAATTGATTTTGGCCGGCAAGCCCCGAAGCAGGCGGACCAATTCGTGGGCGTCTTCCAGGCTGTCATTGATCTTTTGCAACATGACATATTCAAAGGTGATGCGTCGGGCGTTGTTGGCGGAGGGGTAGTCGTGGCAGGCCTGGATCAATTCCGCTATAGGATGGCGGCGGTTCAGAGGCACCAGTTTGTTCCGCACCTCATCATTTACGGCATGTAGTGATACAGCCAAGTTGACCCGCAATTCGCGCCCGCAACGTTCCATCGCGGGGACCAGGCCCGCTGTTGAAAGCGTTATTGCCCGGCGGGACAGGGCGATACCCTCGCCATCCATGATAATGTTCAATGCCTTGGCCACGTTGTCGTAATTCAACAACGGCTCACCCATGCCCATCATGACAATGGTGGATATGATCCGGGCGTTTTCACGCGGGCCTTCGGACTGCTGCGGCCAATCGTTCAGGCAATCCCGCGCCAGCATGAACTGGCCCAAAATCTCCTCAGGCGTTAGATTGCGCACCAGGGGCATTGTGCCCGTATGGCAAAAATCACAATTCAGGGTACAGCCAACCTGGGAGGATATGCACAAAGCGCCATGGTCCAGATCCGGGATATAGACCATCTCAATTTCGTTCCCGTCGACCAGGCGCAATAACCACTTAATGGTGCCGTCGGTGGAATCCAGCCGGGTGGTAATGGCCGGGCGGGCGATGGAATGATTTTCGGCCAGGTGCTTGCGCAGGTCCTTGCCCAGGTCGCTCATTTCGTCAAAATTGTTGACGCCGCGATTATAGAACCAACGCCACAACTGCTGGACCCGCATCTTGCGTTGACGCTCAGGCACGTCCAATTCAGCCATGGCCGCAACCAGTTCGGGCCGTGTCAGGCCAATAAGGTTGAAGCCATCACCCGGTTTGGGGCCCAGTTTGGGGCCAGGTCTGGAACTGGCAACGGTCAGGGGTTCTACGACATTCATCATCTCACCCGTCATTTGACTTTGCAGGCGCGGTTGATCGCCTTGTGGGCGCGGGTAAACCCTTTCAGGGAATAACTGTCCGTAGTCTTGGTGCCCCGTTTGGAGGTGCCGCGAATAACCATTTTCTTGCCGGCGCGCATGGCGGAAACCAACTTCTTCTCAACCTTGGGGTCTTCCACCCATGCGGTGTCGTCCACGGCGTAGAGTTTGAATTTTTTCTTGTCTACATCGATGCTGACCATGCTGTTCGGCTTCAGGGGATAACCCACATAGATCCCCACCTCGCCCTTGATCTTCTTGTAGGGGCGATGGGTGATCAGAACCCAGATAGGCCCGCGCTTGACCCCTGCCGGTTTGCTGTCTTTTGGCTGGCCCGCCATATAACAGGCCTTGCCCTTGCCTTCGGTCAGGGAAAAGGCACCCCAGATGCCGGGATTGCGCAGCAAGGACTTCGGACCTTTCGCCTGCGCCGTTGCCGTAATGGCCATGGTGGCCGCGGTGGCGAACAGGATCCCAAGGGCGGTCAGAATAATGGTGATTTTTCTCATGACGACAACATAGGCATCGAATGTGGCATTTTCCAGATTAATAGCACCCATTCGGGTGCCTGATTCGCGCTTATAACAGGTTAATCCTGCTTTAGGCGGAATTTTTGTCCGCCCCGGACGTGAGGTACAGCCGCCTCACCGGGATTGCGGCTGAATGTGGCCCGCTGGCCAAACCGGCCCAGGCTGACCGTGCGGTCATACATCACAATGGCCCCCGCCGTGGCCACATTGATGCAAAAGGTGGTGGGAATTTTGATCACATGGTCGCATCGATCCAGCATTTCCGGCGATAGACTGCCCCGTTCCGGGCCCAGAATATAGGCCGCGCGGACCGGATGGCGGAAGGTGGGTAAATCCACCGCGCCGTCAGTCAATTCTATACCCACCAGTTGACAACGACTTGGCAACAGCATGTTAGGGACGCTGTCGAATTCGTAATAGGGCAATTGATTTGTCGATTGGGAGGTATCGGCGGGGGCCTGCTTGTGCCGATAGCTGCCCGCCACCGTAAACAGAAACCCGGCACCGAATGCCTGGGCGGAGCGAAACAGATTGCCCGCGTTTACAGGTTTGGATAAGCGTTCCACGCCGATGCCGAAATAACCACGCATTTTCAATTTTCCTGGCCGTTTGGCTGTAATAGTAACACTCGAGCGCGACAACAGCGCACGCTTTGTGCTAATTCCGAAGCAACACGAACAAACAATCTTATGATTTTGGGGAAAATTCTGATGAAAGCAATGTTGTGCAAGGAAAGCGGTCCGATTGAAAGTCTGGTGCTGGAGGATCATATCCTGCCGCCGCCCGGTGAAGGCGAAGTGCGTATTCGGGTGCGCAGCGCGGGCGTCAATTTCCCTGATATTCTGATCACCCAGGGTATCTATCAATTCAAGCCGGAACATCCCTTCTCGCCCGGTTCGGAATGTGCCGGTGATGTGTTGGAAGTGGGCCCTGGGGTCACTGATTTTAAACCCGGGGACCGGGTTATCGCCCTGACCGGCCATGGCGCATTTGCCGAAGAGGTCAATGCCCGGACCGTTAAATGCCTGCATCTGCCCGAAGACATCAGCTACGAGCTGGGCTCCGCCTTCGTTTTGACCTACGGCACCTCTGCCTACGCCCTGATGCAGATGGGCAAGCTTTTACAGGATGAATGGTTGTTGGTGCACGGTGCCGCCGGTGGTGTTGGCCTCTCGGCGGTGGAGATTGGCAAGGCCATGGGGGCCAAGGTGATCGGTACCGGCAGCTCTGATGAGAAGTTGAAAATGGTTACCGAACATGGCGCTGATCATGTCATCAACTATTCCGACGGCCCTTTCAAGGACAAGGTGAAAGAGATCTGCGGCAGTGCCGGTGCAGACGTGATCTATGACCCGGTCGGCGGCGATGTGTTTGATGAATCCCTGCGCTGCATCAACTGGGATGGCCGGCTGCTGGTGATCGGTTTCGCCTCTGGCCGCATCCCCCAGGCACCCGCCAATCTGGCCTTGCTGAAAAACTGCCTGATCGTTGGTGTCTTTTGGGGTGCCTGGACGGAGCGTAACCCAGATCTGCACCGCAAGAATATGGACGTCATGTTCCAATGGCTGCGCGAAGGAAAGTTGCGGCCGAATATTTCGCACCGCTTCCCCTTGGCTGAAGTACCTGCCGCCTTGAATGTCCTGGTGGAACGTAAGGTCGTCGGAAAAGCCGTCATCGTTATTGATTAAGCCGCGCCATGACCGCTGACGATGATGCTGCGGACAATGCGGTTCGGGCCCAGTATGAGGCCTATCCCTATCCGGCCCGCGACCCAGGTGATGAGGCGCAACGCCTGATCACCGGGTCGCCGAGCCATCTGTTGGAGATTGAACATTTCGTCTTCGCCGGTGGCCGTGTTGGCGGTGCGGCGGGCGCAGGCGGCTTTCGCGCGCTTGTCGCAGGCGGCGGGACCGGCGATGGTGCGATCATGCTGGCCCAGCAATTGGCGGATCGTGATGCCGGCCCCGGTGCGGGCCCCGTTGGTGGCCCCGGTAGTGGGCCCGGCGGCGGTACTGTAACCTATCTTGATATGTCGTCGGCCTCCCTGGCTGTGGCGAAAAGCCGGGCGGCGGCGCGGGGTTTGGACAATATCACATTCCATCAGGGTTCCTTGTTGGACCTGCCGCAAATCTGCGCCGAACGTGGCTGGGCACCGTTTGACTACATCGATTGTTGCGGCGTACTGCATCATCTTGCCTCGCCGAAGGACGGCTTAGCCGCCCTTGTCTCGGTCTTGGCAGAACGGGGCGGTCTGGGCCTGATGCTCTATGGCGAACTGGGTCGTACGGGGGTCTACCCTGCGCAGCGCGCCATCGCCCGTCTGAGGGGCGATGACCCGGCGCATGAAAGCCTGGCTTTGGCCCGACGATTGGTTGCCGCCATGCCCAACGGTAATTGGTTGCGGCGTAACGCATACCTTGCCGATCATCTGGCGGGCGATGACGCGGGTTTCCATGATCTGCTACTGCACAGCCGGGACCGGGCCTATTTGGTGGGCGAGGTCGCGGAATTGGTTGCCGGCGCCGATATGCGCATCAGCGGATTTTTACCCTCCGGGGCCTATGATCCGGCCAATTATCTGAACGACCCCGATTTGATCCAGCGCGCTGCCGCCCTGCCGGCGTTGCAGCGTTGGGCCCTGGCGGAGGAATTGTCAGGTGCCATGAAGACACACGTGTTCTATGCCGTACGCAATAGCAACGAAACAGGCGGCATACCGCGTGACCAAACCCCCGCAATGGTGCCCGTGTTGCGGGAGATGGCGGCGGACCGACTGGCGGCGTCCCTGGCCCAATCGCCCCGCTTGACGGCGACGTTGGGCGGTATAGAGCGGCAATTTGAACTGCCGCCTGGAGCGGCGGACATTGTTGCCCATATAGATGGCCGGCGCACGCTGCGGCAAATACATGGCCGTATGCGGGTCGGTGGTAGCAAGATGGGGGGCAAAAAAATGAACTGGGATCAGTTCGCTAAGGCGTTTTCCGCCCTTTACGGTATCCTCCATCCCCTCAACCTGTTGCTGTTCGCAGGCGCGGAATTATAAATACTTATGTTAGATTGTCCCTGAAATGCACACTGATGGCCTATTTGAGATTGCCCTGCTGGCAGCCGGCGCCCTGATCCTGGGCCTGGTCCTGCAACGTCTGCGGCAACCGGCCATCGTCGGTTATATCGCGGCCGGTATTGTGCTGGGTCCGTCGGGCTTTGATCTCTTTCCCAATCGCGCGCCCATTGAAACACTGGCCCAGTTGGGCGTGTTGTTGTTGTTGTTCGTCATTGGGATGGAGCTGTCCCTGCGCGCCTTTCGCCGGGTCCTGCGCCTGGCGGTGCTGGGGGCGGGAGCGCAAATCATTCTATCCATCGGTGCCATGCTGGTGGTCGCCCACGTCTTTGATTACAACATTGAAACCGCCATCGTCATGGGTTTCGTCGTGGCTTTGTCATCCACTGCGGTGGCCATCAAGCTGTTGGAGGATATTGGCGAATTACGCACCGCCATCGGGCGTACGGCAATCGGCGTGTTGATCGCCCAGGATCTGGCCATCGTGCCCATGTTGCTGATCGTCGATGGTTTGGCGGGCGGTGGTGGAATTCCCGTCATGGGCTATGTAAAGGTGTTTGCCGCCGTGGCCTTGCTGGCAGTCATGATCGCGGTTCTGACCCGGCGCTCCCGCATCGGGGTGCCGTTTGCGCGGACCCTGCATGGCAATGTGGAATTGGCGGCGATCACCGCCCTGGCCTATTGTTTTGGGGCGGCCTTGGTCTCGGCACTGTTGGGTTTGTCGCCCGCATACGGCGCTTTTCTGGCAGGATTATGGATTGGCAACTCCACCGCGCGGGCACCTTTGCTGGCCGCGGCCCGGCCTATTCAAGGCGTCTTGTTGATGGTCTTTTTTGTCTCCATCGGCTTGTTGCTGGACCTGAGTTTCATCTGGGAGCATCTGGCAGAAGTATTGAGCATTTTGCTGGTGGTCACGGTATTCAAAACAGTCATGAACGTGGCTGTCCTGCGCCTGTTGCGGGAGCCCTGGCCCCGGGCCTGGATCGTTGGGGTTTCGGTGGGCCAGATTGGGGAGTTTTCCTTTGTCCTGGTCGCAGCTGGTGTTAGTGCCGGGCTGATCCTGGATACGGGCGGCCGCATTGCCGTATCCGTTATCGCCCTTAGCTTGATGCTTTCGCCTCTGTGGTGGATTTTTACGCGCCGCCTGGAACGTCTTGTGGGCAGTAATGTGCAAACCCTGCGGGGATACTTGCGCAGTCTGTTTGCGCCTGAATCCAGGGCGGTGGCGACCATGTCGCAATATTCCGTCGGATTTTCCATTGGTATGGGGCGCATGGGGCAGCGGGGCTATCAGGCGGCCAAGGATATGTTGGACAAGGAAGCGGGCAGCGGCGACGACGACAACCCGGACAATAACGATGCCCGCTTTGAAGATGATGAAGAACCTCAGGGTGACGGCCCAAATGAAGATGGCCCAAATGGCGGCAGTAAAGATAAAGGCTGATTTCAGCTTTGAGCAAGCTGCCCTGGACGGCGGCCTGGGTCCTGTCTGCGGTATAGACGAGGCGGGTCGTGGGCCCTGGGCCGGGCCGGTGGTGGCCGGCGCCGTGATCCTGGAACCTGGTAATATCCCCCCCGGGCTGGCGGATTCCAAAACCCTGTCCAAAGCCCGCCGTGAAGAATTGTTTGGGCAATTGCAAGGCGTCGCCGTGATTGGTGTTGGCCGGGCCGAGGTGGCGGAGATTGATAAATTCAACATCCTTGGCGCGACAATGCTGGCCATGGCCAGGGCAGTTGCGGATTTAGGGCAGGCACCTGCACATGCCTTGGTCGATGGCAACCGCCCCCCGGATCTGCCGTGCAGTCTGGAGTGTCTGGTCAAGGGCGATGGCCGGTGCCTGTCCATCGCTGCCGCCTCTATCATCGCCAAGGTTACCCGTGACCGGGAAATGACGGCCCTGGCGGAGCGGTTCCCCGGCTTCGGGTGGGAGCGGAATGCCGGCTATGGCACAGCCGAACACAGGGACGGTCTGGCACGTTTAGGGCCTAATATTATGCATCGGCACAGCTTCGCACCTATAAGAAAGCTTTTAGAGTCCTCTATAAATACTTGACTCCAAACAAAAAAATTGGTTGACGGGCGATTCGCTCTCCATCAGTATCCGCCGCCCAATGAGCAAAAAAAGCAAAATAGACCGCAACACCATTCATCTCGGCGATTCCGTCGAGGTGATGGCCAGCTTGCCCGATGGATCCGTCGATATGATTTTCGCCGATCCGCCCTATAACCTGCAACTGAGTGGGGAGCTGCGCCGCCCCAACAATACCAAAGTTGCCGGTGTGGACGATGATTGGGATCGTTTCGATACCTTCGCCAGCTATGACGCCTTTACCACAGCCTGGTTGACCGAGGCGCGGCGGATATTAAAGCCCAAGGGCGGTCTGTGGGTTATCGGCAGCTATCATAACATTTTCCGGGTCGGGGCCATTTTACAGGACTTGGGTTTTTGGATCCTGAATGATGTGATCTGGCGTAAATCCAACCCCATGCCGAATTTTCGCGGCAAACGCTTCACCAACGCCCACGAAACCATGATCTGGTGCACCCCTGCCCCAAACGGCAAGGGTTACACCTTTAACTACGAATCCATGAAGGCCCTGAACGAAGATCTGCAAATGCGTAGCGATTGGCTGCTGCCTATTTGCACCGGGCATGAGCGGCTGAAAATAAACGGCCAAAAGGCCCACCCAACGCAAAAACCCGAAGCCTTGTTGCACCGGGTGCTCTTGGCCAGCACCAACCCCGGCGATCTGGTGCTTGATCCGTTCTTCGGCACGGGCACCACGGGTGCTGTGGCGAAGCATTTGGGCCGGGACTTTATCGGTATTGATGCGGACCCTGGATATGTTGATCTGGCGCGCCGTCGTATCGATGGTGTTAAACCTCTTGGGGACGAAGAATTGGACGTGACGCCCTCAAAACGGGCCCTGCCGCGCATCCCGTTTGGTTGGTTGGTGGAGCGGGGCATGCTGACGCCTGGTGCCACCCTATATGATGCCCGCCGCCGTTTTGCCGCCCGTGTGCGGGCCGACGGCTCCGTCGTCGCAGACCGCTCCCGTGGCTCCATCCATCAGGTAGGTGCCGCCGTACAAGGGGCACCGGCCTGCAACGGCTGGACCTTTTGGTGCTTTGAAGACCGGGGCAACCTGGTGCCCATCGATATGTTGCGCCAGAAGCTGCGCGCCGAACTGCATTAAGGTCAGTCGCCACCCAGACCATGGCGCAACACCTTCTTGATGACTGTCGGCAGGGCCAGAGTGCCCAGGTCGGGGGGGGGTGCCAGATTTCGGATGCTTCCGCCGGTCTGCTGCCCAGCCCCGTCCAAACCTCCAGCTCCAGGCGAAAATGGGTGAAGACGTGAACCACGCTACCGGGCAGGGCGCGCCATTCAGTTGCCAGGGGCGCGTTATCGGTGATTTCTGCCTTGGACCAGGTTGTCTCCCGCCAATCCGTGGACGGCACCTCCATCATGCCGCCCAGCAGGCCACGTTCGGGGCGGCGGCGCAATAACAGGTGCCCGTCATCATTGAACAGGCAAAAGGCCACGCCGTACCGGGTGGGACGTGCGGTTTTCGGCTGCCGGCGGGGCAGGTCGCCGCGCCCGTGGCCCAGGCAATTCTTTGCCACGGGGCAACGGTCACACAGCGGGGCGCGGGGTAGGCAAATGGTGGCACCCAGATCCATCAGAGCCTGGGCATGATCGCCCGCGCGGCGGGTTGGTGTGATCTCCTCTGCCAGGCGGCGCAGTTCAGGCTTCACCATGGGTAATGGGTCTTCCACCGCGAACAGGCGGGAGACGACCCGTTCGATATTGCCATCCACGGGGCTCGCCTTACGGCCAAAGGCAATGGCTGCGACGGCGGCGGCGGTATAGGGCCCTATGCCGGGCAGGGCGCGCAGGCCGTCTTCAGTATCGGGAAAGACGCCATTGTATTCTATCGCGACCACCTGGGCGCATTTGTGCAAATTGCGCGCCCTGGCGTAGTAACCCAGGCCCTGCCAGGCGTGTAGTACTTGATCCAGGTCGGCTGCCGCCAGGTCCTGCACCGACGGCCAGCGGGTCAGAAAATGGTGGTAATAGGGTATCACCGTTTTCACCACGGTCTGTTGCAGCATGATTTCCGACAGCCAGACATGGTAAGGTGCCGCCAATTGCCCCGGTGCTGCCCGCCAGGGTAATTTGCGGTGCTGTTTGTCGTACCAGGACAGTAGTTTTCTTCCCAATTTTGATTTTGGTTTGGTAATTTGGCTTCACCGAATTTTTATCACATTTGACCCAACTGAAAGATGACGTGCCGGCCTTCCTGGCGCAAGATAGGGCATGAACGAACGCCGCTATAAAAATCATCCTGTTGCCGCCGGCTCTGTCCTGCGCCGGGCCACGTCGGCTGCCCTGCGCAAACGTGGCTTTGCCGAAGGCGATGTGATCAGCCGCTGGGGTGATATCGTTGGTCCGGAACTGGCTGCGGTGACCGCACCTGAAAAGCTGCAACAGCGTCGCGGCGATGTGGCGGGTGCTGTCCTGCATGTGCGGGTCGGGGGTGCGGCGGCGGTGGAATTGCAACACATGGCACCGATGGTGATCGAACGCATCAACGGTTTCTACGGCTATCGTGCCGTGGACCGGTTGAAATTGATCCAGGCACCGTTGCCGAAACCGGAAAAGCGCCGGCAGGTGACATCAAGGCCGCTTACAAGGGCCGAATCGGATGCTCTGTCGGAAGATACAGCCGGCACCAAAAGCCCCCATTTGCGCCAAGCCCTGGAACGATTGGGTGCCTCCGTCCTTGGCCATCAGGATACTGCGGCAGAGGAAGACTGAAACCATCGCATTGGGGCCTTGATCGTCATCAAATTGCCCCAATGTCTTGTCTAAATGGCCCCAGAGACTTGTCGAAGGCTTGTGAGTCCGGATAGGCAAGCTTATAATCAACACCACATATTGTGGGTAGGAGAATTTATGACCCAAGTTAAAGTGTTTTTGTCGGCTCTCGTGGTCGCTGCCGTTACTTTGGTGTTTGCAGCGCCAACGCCTGCATTAGCGGCTGGGGCGAAAGAAGCGGCCTATGCGGAGGGCGATATGGTCATTGGTGCAAAGGATGCCGCCGTGACCATTATCGAATATGCCTCGATGACCTGTCCCCATTGCGCCAACTTTCATCTCGGCACGTTCAAGGAGCTGAAGGCCAAGTATATTGATACGGGCAAGGTGCGTATGATTTTTCGTGAATTCCCCTTCGATTCCATGGCCCTGCATGCCTCAATGCTGGCCCGCTGTGCCGGCGAGGACCGTTATTTCGGGATGTTGAACGTATTGTTCAAAAGCCAGATGAAATGGGCCAAGGCGCAGGATCCTGCTGAAGGCCTGGGCAAAGTCGCCCGTCTGGCCGGGTTCTCCCAGGCCAAGTTCAAGGCCTGCATGACGAACCAAACTCTGGCGGACATGATCATCAAAAGCCGGATGGATGGCTCGAAAGAATACAATGTCGACTCAACACCCAGCTTTATCGTCAACGGGGAAAAAACATCCGGCAATATGACCATTGAAAAGTGGGATGAACTACTGGCGGGCATCATTCGATAAGTAATGTTTGAACCGCTCGCTTGCGTTCGAATATGAGTAACAATATTGGGGGCACGACCTAGTGCATTTTACGAAACTGCGTCTTAGCGGCTTTAAATCCTTTGTCGATTCGGTGGAATTGAACATCGAACCGGGTCTGACCGGCGTTGTCGGTCCCAATGGCTGCGGTAAATCCAACCTGGTGGAGGCCTTGCGCTGGGTGATGGGGGAAAATTCGGCCAAACGCATGCGCGGCGGTGCCATGGATGACGTCATTTTCAATGGTTCGCAAAGTCGCAGCAGCCGCAATCTCGCCGAAGTTTCCCTGGTGATTGATAACAAGGACCGCACCGCGCCTGCCGGCCTGAACGATTCGGAAGAACTGGAAGTCACCCGCGCGATTGAGCGGGAGCGTGGCTCCGCCTACCGGGTCAACGGCAATGAAATGCGGGCCCGGGATGTGCAATTGCTGTTCGCTGACGCGGCATCGGGGGCCCATTCCCCATCATTGGTCGGCCAGGGCCGGATCAGCGAAATCATTAATTCCAAGCCTGCGAACCGCCGGGCCTTGCTGGAAGAAGCCGCTGGGATCACTGGTCTGCATTCCCGCCGTCACGAGGCGGAACTGCGCCTGCGGGCAGCGGAAAATAACCTCGAACGTCTGGACGATGTGATGCAGGCGTTGGAGGCGCAACTGCAAAGTATGAAGCGCCAGGCCCGCCAGGCCAAACGCTTCCGCAAGGTGGGGGAGCAAATCCGCCATTTTGACGGTATTCAGCTACATCTTTTATTCCAGCGGGCGGAAAGCCAGTTGGCCGCTGCAGGGGAGGAGCTGTCTCAGGCCAACGGCCAAGTGGCCCGTCTGACCCAGGAAGCCACCCAGGCCACAACCATGCATACGGATGCCGCCAACGCTTTGCCTGATTTGCGCACGGCTGAGGCAGTGGCGGCGGCGGTCCTGCACCGTCTGGCCGTGGCCCGTGATGGTTTGGACCAGGAAGAACAACGGATCACGCAAGCTTCATCGCAATTGTCGGCCCGCTTGCAGCAAATTGAAATCGACCAACGGCGTGAAGGCGGCCTGGGCGAAGAGGCCTCCGTCACCATTGCCCGTCTGGGCGAAGAGGGCGAACAGCTGCGCGAACAGCAGGAGGGCGAGGCGGATGCGGGGGCCGAGGCCGAGGCGCGCGTCAATGCCGCAGCCGGCGTATTGGCGAATAGTGAAAGTACTCTGCAATCTTTGACCGATCAGGTGGCCGAGGGCGCGGCCCAGGCGGAAGCCTTGCGCCAGACGCTGGCAGGTGCCGAACAACGTTTTGCCCGATTGTCACAGCGCCGGGCGGAAGCCAAGGCGGCGCACGAGCGGTTGACGGTGGAAGCCCAGGGCGATGATCAATTGCAGGAAGCCAATGAGCATCTGGCACAAACGGAGGCGGCGTCTGAGGGAGCCGTTGCCTGGTTGGAGGAGGGTGAAGCCGCCCATGCCGCCTGCGAAGAACGCGTCAGCGTGAATCGTGAGGCCAGCCAGCAGTACGAGGCCCAGGATGCCCAGTTGGCTGCCGAAGAAAAGGCTTTGGCTGAATTGCTGCGCAAGCAGGATGCCGACCTTTGGCCCGCGGTCATTGATGCGGTGTCCGTGGAACCTGGCTATGAAACCGCCCTGGGTGCTGCCCTGGGTGATGATCTGAACGTGCCCACGGATGAGGCCGCGCCCGTCCATTGGCAAACCCTTGATCCCAGGGGCGATGCGGCGGAACTGCCCAGCGGTGCCACGCCTTTGTCCCGCTATGTGAAGGCACCTGCGGCATTGGCCCGGCGTTTGTCCCAGGTCGGTGTCTGCGATGATGCGGACGCGCCCCGGTTGGTCAAGGAGCTGGCCTATGGTCAACGTCTGGTCTCAACCTCCGGCGCTTTGTGGCGATGGGATGGTTTTACGGTAACGGCGGGTGCAGAGACTGCGGCGGCAGTGCGTTTGGCCCAGGGCAATCGTCTGGCGGAGTTGAGCCGCTTCCGCGAGGAGCTTGCCCCCGGACTGGAGAAGGCCCGCGATGCGTTGATGGCGGCGCGGGATGAGTTGGAACAAGCTGCCCGTGGTCGCGCCACTGCGCGTGAGGCTGCCCGGCTGGGGCGGGAGGTCTTGGACCGGGCCCGCAATGCCCAGGCCAAGGCAGAGCGTGAAGCGGCCCAGCGGTCCGCTCGATTGGCCACTGTGGTCGAAAGCCTGGATCAGATCGAGGCTGATCTGGAAGAAAGCAAAGCGGCGGCTGAAGAGCCCCGGGCCTTGTTAGAGGCGCTGCCACCGCTTGATGATTTGCGGCAAAAGCTGGATGCCTTGCGGGGGCAGGTTTCAAGCCAGCGGACGGATCTGGTAGAGGCCCGCAGCCAACATGACCGGTTGCTGCGCGAGGTGAAAGTCCGGGCGGAGCGTTTGTCAGCCATTGCCGGGGAGCAAGAAGGCTGGCGACGCCGGGCGACGGGTGCCGAGGCGCAGATCGCGGCCTTGGCGGAGCGGGCCGAGGCCGGGCGCGAGGAGTTGGAGGAGCTGCAACGCAAACCGGCCGAAATTGCCGGTCAGCGGCAGCAGCTGCTGGGCCAGATTGAGCAGGCCGAGGGAACCCGAAACAAGGCGGCGGAAGATTTGACAAGGGCGGAAAGCCAGGTCAGCGAACTGGCAGCCGGGCAACGCCGCGCAGAAAGTGCCTTAGCCACGGCCCGGGAAGAGCGGGTACGCTGCCAGGCGGGCGTGGAACAATGCGAGGAACGCCGCATGGAGATTTCCCGCCGTATTCAGGAAACCCTGGAATGCGCGCCGGAGGCCGCCCTTGCTACAGTGGGGATAGAACCCGACATGGCCCTGCCCGCCCTGGATGAAGCAGAACGCAAGTTGGAGCGTTTGAAGCGGGAGCGGGACAACATGGGTGCCGTCAACCTGCGCGCAGAGCAGGAAGCGGTGGAGCTGGAAGAACAGCTGGAAGGTATGACGACGGAGCGGGCCGACCTGGAAGGTGCCATCTCCAGATTGCGCCAAGGTATCTACAGCCTGAATAAGGAAGCCCGGGAGCGTTTGTTGGAGGCGTTCAAGACCGTCGACGGTCATTTCCAGGATCTGTTCGTGCGTCTGTTCGGCGGCGGCACAGCACACCTTAGTTTGACGGAATCGGATGATCCCCTGGATGCGGGCCTGGAAATCATGGCCTCGCCCCCTGGCAAGCGGCTGCAAAATTTGTCCCTGTTATCAGGCGGTGAGCAGACCTTGACGGCCCTGGCATTATTGTTTGCCGTCTTCATGACCAATCCGGCCCCCGTTTGCGTGCTGGATGAGGTCGATGCCCCCCTGGATGACGCTAATGTGGAGCGGTTTACCAATTTGGTGGGTGAAATCGCCCGCATCACCGGCACACGGTTTTTGGTTATCACCCATCATCCCTACACCATGGCCCGTATGGACAGATTGTTCGGCGTCACGATGTCGGAACGTGGTGTCTCGCAATTGGTCTCGGTCGATCTGGCCCGTGCGGAACGCATCCGGGCCACCGGTTAAAGTCTTGCCCCCATTGTCGCCGCCATTGTCGCTGCCATTGTCACTGCCGGTGTCGGTGCCAGCATCACTGCCAGCGTAGTGGGCAATATTGTCGCATATAAGAATTGTATAGGAAAATCATATAGTTAAGTGGTAGGCATTGGCCCTTGACAGTTACCGGGTCAATTCGTATCGTGCGCCCGCTTCCGGCCAGTCGTGGCCGGGTGCTTGTAATGCCGGGGCCGGAACGCAGATATTCGAAATTTGCGGTTCAGCATTGGCAAAAGCCGTCGGAACAGCAACCGGCATCTGGCTGATCGAGTACCCATCTACGGCGCAGCTTTAGGCCAACATGTCCGACCCGCAACATCCCCACTCTGTGGAAACATCTGCGCAAGGTTCTTCCCAAGGTGCGTCACTGGATGAACTGGGTGGCCGGATATCCAAGGCCCGCCATGGTGCGGGGTTGGATAAATCGGCAGAGGAATTGGGCGAGTTGGAGCGGGGGGCAGGTGCCGATCTGAGCGCGGCATGGCGAATTTCTATTGAAATCGTCGTCGCTCTTGTGGTTTGTACCGCTATCGGCTGGGCCCTGGATTATTGGTTCGGGACCAAACCTTGGTTGATGCTGCTGTTTCTGTTTCTTGGCGGTGCGGCGGGGATCAACAATGCGGTGCGAACCGCGCTACGAATGGACGCCCAGGCGGCCGAGGTTATGCAGCGTAAAGCGCAAACCAAGGCGTCTACGGCTAAGAAAGAGTAAGGGAGAACGGCGTGAGCGCTGATCGCCATATTGATCATAGTAGCCCGATGCATCAGTTCGTCATTGGACGGCTGAATGACTGGCAGCTGGGTGGCCTGGATATTTCCTTTTCCAAGGCGGCAGCTTTCATGTTCGGTGCTGTTATCGTTGCCACCCTGTTCCTGGTCCTGACCACATCCAAGCGGTCCATGGTGCCGGGGCGCTGGCAGTCCGTGTCCGAACTCTGGTACGAATTCATCGCCGATATGATCAAAGAAACCATTGGCAGCGACGGGCGGAAATACTTCCCCTTCGTGTTCTCTCTGTTCAGCTTTATCGTCATGTGTAACCTGTTGGGTATGCTGCCCTATGCCTACACAGTGACGTCCCACATCGCAGTGACCATTACGTTGGCCCTGTCAGTGTTCATTTTGACCACATTCATCGGCATTACCCGCCACGGCACACACTTCCTGTCGTTCTTCGTACCCAAGGGCGTGCCCCTGGTGATGCTGTTCCTCGTCGTGCCGATTGAGGTTCTGTCCTATTTCATGCGGCCGATCAGCCATTCGGTGCGTTTATTTGCCAATATGACCGCTGGCCACACCATGTTGAAGGTGTTTGGCGCGTTTGTTGTGCAGATGGGCGTCTTTGGCGTATTGCCCTTCGCCCTGATCGTTGCCTTGACCGGCCTGGAAGTTGCCATCGCCGTGTTGCAGGCCTACGTCTTCACAATTCTGACCTGTCTCTATCTCAACGACGCCATTCATTTGGAGCACTAATCTAGACCATTGATCTAGGGCCAAGTTCGATATATTACCCAACTCAAACCACTATTTTCAATCAACTGAAACACGAAGGAATTTTATCATGGATCCAGCTGCTGCAAAGCTGATTGGTGCCGGTCTTGCTGCCATCGCCATGGGCGGTGCCGGTATCGGTATTGGCCTGATTTTCGCCAGCTACGTTGGTGGTGCCATGCGCAACCCAGGTGCGGCCCAGGCCGTCTTTGGCCGGGTTATTCTCGGCTTTGCTCTGACCGAGGCCATCGCCCTGTTCGCGCTGGTTGTCGCCCTTATCATCCTGTTCGTCTTCTAATCCTGCGCTGGGCCCAAGCCTGGGCCCAGCGATGATTAACTACACCGTCCAATTTCGGGCGGTGTAGCTGGATGCTAGGAACGGAGCGAGACTATGCCTCAATTTTGGATGGAGGATTTCGCGCCACAAATGGTGTGGCTCGTGATCTCCTTTATCGCGCTTTATCTGTTGATGGCTCGTGTGGCACTGCCGCGCGTGGCCAACGTCCTGGAAACCCGGCACGGCAGAATTGCCGATGACCTGGACCAGGCTGCCCAGCTAAAGGCGCAAGCTGAAACCGTGATCAGCGAATATGAAGCGGCGTTGGTGAAAGCCCGCACCGAGGCCCAGGCGACCATCGCCCAGGCCGGCATTGAAGCTGCCGGTGTGGCGGAAAAGCGTAACGCGGAAGTTGCTAATGTTTTGGCGACGGAGGCTGCCGCTGCGGCAGATCGGATCGCGACGGCCAAGAACGATGCCTTGGCTGAAATGCGTGGTGTGGCCGCCGAATTGGCGAAAGCTGCGGCCGAGCGTTTGATCGGTGCCGAGGTGCCGCAATCAGATGTGGACGCAGCCGTTGACGGTGCCATGACCAATAGTGGGGGGGGCAGCTAGATGGACGCGACATTTTGGGTTGGTGCCGCCTTTTTACTGTTCATAGGCATTCTGTTCTATTTCAAGGTTCCGGCCATGTTGACCGGCGCCCTGGATAAGCGCTCTAAAAAAATTGCCGATGACCTGGATCAGGCCCGGCAATTGCGGGAAGAGGCGCAGGCCCTGCTGGCCAATTACGAACGCAAGCAGCGCGATGCCCTGTCCGAGGCGGAGGAAATTATCGCCCACGCCCGGGAAGAAGCATTGCGTGAAGCCGCTATCGCCGCCAAAAAGCTGGACGAGACCATCGCCCGGCGGCAGCAGTCGGCTTTGGATAAAATCGCCATGGCCGAGGCTCAGGCGGAAAAAGAAGTCCGCGATGCAGCCGTGGAAATCGCCGTCAACGCGGCAACTTCCGTGGTTGCCCAGCACGTCTCCGGTGATCGCGCGGATGCCCTGATCGCAACTGCGACAGCAGATCTGGGCCGTCATCTGAACTAACTTTCAGAAGCGTCAAACGGAATTAGACTATCAAAGAATATGAATTGGGCCGCAATAGCGGCCCTTTTCATGTCTATGGATATGTCTGGACGCATTTCAAGTCGGCATCTTTATGCCTACCTTTCATCTTTGTCGGCGGACCTCATATTGATGCCCTTCAGTATAGCCTCGTGAATTTGGTCTAAGGATCTTCAGTTCCCGAATCTTGCCCAGCTTTCGGCGGTCGAAACTTATCAAGCGCTTCTGCAACCGGGGGCGAGAGTTTGAGAGTTTTTCCGTCAACACGAGCCATTCCATTGGAATAGGAATATGGGTCGGTCGGGTCTGTTGGACGAGGAATCTCCAGCGATTTCAGGCTGGCCGGCACCAGCTCTTTGGCAAGTCGTTCAGTGAGACGTTGTCGCGATGGCGTATTGTTGCCGAACGCCTTCAGCATTTCGTACGACAGGATACTCCCTCTCGCCGTCGGCTTAATAACAGAAACGCTGAAGACGTATCGTGCGGTGCCCAGGTATAGATTGTCGGAGGTAACACCGACATACATTACGGGCTTTTTGTTTGATCCATATTGTCCGATGTGCCGCATAAATAGGTCTAACAAACGATCAGCGTAATATTGCCCTGTACTTGCATCAAGACCCTTCTCGAACGCAGAAATTATATACTCTGACCGCGCGTCATTGGGAAATGATGAACGTAGTTGCGTCATGAACCGTTCCGTTGACTGGCCGCCGAAATCGATGATCTCATTATTAACGATTAGGAACGGTCGATCTGGCTTGCCAGGCTCCCATTCTATGGGCAGCCGCCTTAATTTGGTCGGAACCCCGGTTATGCGTTCATAGATTTTCGCTGCGTCTGCCAAAAGATCGAGATCGATTGGACCCAGAGGGATTAAGATAAGCTGCAATCCACTGGCATCTTTGTCGAGATACGGAATTGTGTCGATGGCCATAGGGGGTGAGCCAAGGAATGCAGCTGCTTTAGTGTGTAGATCAAAGTCCTCTGCATGTTTCAAAATCACTTCAGCACTCGTGCGTGCTGTACCTGGATCTTCTGCATTCTGCATCAGAGCAAGGTGGCCCTCAAAATCAAAGGGCGTAGTCGCGACCAAGCGTTGCAATACCGACACCGCGTCGCTTTTCTTTTCGGAATCCAGCAATGCGAGAGCATAGCTACGAATGCTGTCAGTCCATAGTCCCATCATGACGTTGCCACCAGCCAGGGCTTGTTCGTATCGATTTCGATTGGCGAAAGCCCTGGCTTGTTGGAACTTTTTATTGAACCTCAATATTGCTTCCCGGTCTTTGGCGTACGCTGCTGCGGTAATCTCATAAATGAAAATATGGACCGAGGAAGGCATTCGAAAAACAAACATAGTCGAAACCGTCTCGGCTCTAAATATGGTGGCACGAGCGTCACGATTGTCCATGTCTTCGAAGGTCAGTTTTACGATATCCGGTTGTTGATTGACTACGGCGAGAATGTTGCCGAAAACATTGATACAATTTGATCTGCGGCACTGAACACGGTCAATTTCCAATGTGGCAGAATGGTCTTTTGCTTGATAGCGGTAGAAATCGCCTGTTTCTTTGAGTACGTGGTTCAGATATGGTAGCGGTTGACCGTTATCGACGAGTAGAGGCGCGTAGTATTCCGGTAAAGATGGAGGCTTCTCTGAGCTTTCTGCTGATGCGGCTGTCGCCAGCTGAAGCCCGACGAATGCGACCCCAAACAGGCAACCGATGCAGAGTTGCCTGAGCGTATTCATTGGCGTCCTCTTTGATGTTACAAGCTTGAATTATAGTATAGTCTGAAAATACTACCTTTTTGCGTGTGTGTCGTATAGGGCAAAACAGGTTCAACCAAATTCAACGGTCCAAGCAATTCCTTGATCCATTGATCCGCACAAAGGCTTGGCAGTTGTCCAAACAGCTTTCAGCTTGGTGCTTTAACGCGAACCCTCTGCCGTCGTCGCTGTTTGGGGGCTGCTGCTCTGACCTCCCGGTGGGGGAGGCTTCGGGCGTCGGGAACCAGGTACACTTTCATTGTTTCTGCCCGTCCACGCACCGTAACCTCGCGGGCTTCGAATGCGCCCAAATCGGCGGCAGCGCATTCTGCCACATAATCTGAAACGATTGCCTGGACCGTGAATTCCTTGGTCATGGCTTCCAGCCGTGACGCGGTATTGACCGTATCGCCAATGGCGGTCACTGAGGTCGCGGCCCCATAGCCCATTTCACCAACGATTGTCGCACCGGCATGGACGCCAATGCCCATGCGCAGGGGTTCATCGAGGTCATGGCGTAACTGGTGGTTCAGATGCTCCAGGGCCTCTGCCATGGCCGCCGCTGCTGCCAGGGCCTGGCGGCAACCGGTTTCGAGATCGCTTTCAACACCGAACAGGGCCATCACGCCATCGCCAATGAACTTGTCCAGATGCCCGCCTGCGCTCTCCACCGCCTGGCCCATGCCACGGAAATACTGGTTCAGGGCAAACACCACGTCATAGGGCAGCTTGCTTTCAGAAAACTTGGTGAAGGCGCGCAAATCTGCAAACAGCACCGCGATCTCCCGTTCACTCCCTTGCAGATAATTCGGCCGGGTCTCGCCACTTTGCAGGCTGACGTTGGGTGGCAGCAAGGGCATCACAGTCACATCGGCTGTTGGACGCAGCTGGCAGGCCAGGCGGACGCTGTCCGGTGCACCGACCCGGGCCAGAACCTTCAATTCATCGCCATTCGCGGGCGGCAGGTCGGCCAGACCGGCGGCAATACGCACCCGGCAGGTGGAACAGCGTCCGTGCCCGCCGCAAACGGAAGCATGGGCAATGCCGGCCAGGCGCGAGGCATCCAGGACGCTCAATCCCGGTTCCACTGCGACCTCATGGCCATCCGGGTAGGCAATGGTAATGCGGTGGCCCCGCCGGGCCAAAAGACTCCGCAGCCAGCGGCCCAACAGCAAAAGGGCGACAATGACCAGGGTCGATAGCACTACGTAATCCGTGGTATCATAGACAAAGGCCAGCAGATCATCCATGTTGTCGCCGATTTTGAACGAGGCCATGGCTTCGTTTAGCCAGGCCTTGTCCTGGGCCCAAATGGCCACCTGCTTGCCGACGCCGGTAAAGCCGGTCAGGGCCAGGCCGGGCAAAAGCAGTGCCAGGGCCAACAGCCAGGGACGGGCGGCACCGTACCAGGGGCGTAAGCGCAGCCAGTGGTGCATGCCGATACAGCCATGCCCCCAAACCACCAGGACCGAGATGGCGAGGACCCAGCCGAACTGCGGCAGGAAAACCCAAACACTGAGAATTTCAAAGAGATAGCTGCCGTGGATGCCGAAGAATTCATGCCCGCCCCTGGTTGCCAATATATGGGCCGGCAGTAGGAAGGGGATGGCCAGGGCCAGGAAAATCTGTAAACCCTCGGCTCGTGACATGCGCAACGTACGCCGCTGCCATAGGGCGACAAGGGACATGATGATGTGTATGCCGCCCGCGCCATAAAGTAGGATGGTGGCGGGCCAATTCCGCCAGACCGCCAGGAACACCTCCGCCCCGGCCTCCATGGCGGCCAGGGAAATATTGCCCAGGGCATGGTTGATGAAATGGGTGGCGACAAATGCAAACAGCACCAGCCCGCTGCCCAGGCGAAGTTTACGTGCCCAGTCTGATCCCATGATTTGTTAGTGCGCCTCGGCCCAGTTATCGCCAACGCCTGCATCGACAATTAGGGGCACGGACAGATGGGCCGCACCCTCCATGACACCCTTGACGACTTCGATGGTCTTGTCGATTTCGGCGTCGGGGACTTCAAAGATCAATTCATCATGGACTTGCAACAGCATGGTTGCATCTAACTGAGCCTTGTCCAGGGCACCAGGCACGGCGACCATGGCCCGGCGGATCACATCAGCGGCTGAACCCTGGATCGGCGCGTTGATGGCGGCCCGTTCGTGGAAGCCGCGCCGGGCCTGGTTTTTGTCATTGATGCCGGGCATATGTACCCGGCGACCATGGATCGTCTCGACATAGCCCAGTTCCCGGCAGCTTGCCTTGGTGCTTTCCATGTAATCCCGAATACCGGGGTAGCGTTCAAAATAGGCGTTGATATAGTCTTGTGCTTCGCCCCGTGCGATGCCCAGGTTATTGGCCAGGCCAAATGCGGAAATGCCATAGATGATACCAAAATTGATGGCCTTAGCCCTCCGGCGGATCATCGGGTCCATATCCTCGATAGGTAGATCAAACACTTGCGCGGCGGTCATGGCGTGAATATCCAGGCCGTCGTGAAAGGCCTGACGCAACGCCTTGATGTCCGCCACATGGGCCAGGATGCGCAGCTCTATCTGAGAATAATCCGCGCTTAACAGCTTATGTCCCGGGGCGGCGATAAAAGCCTTGCGGATGCGCCGGCCCTCTTCCGTGCGCACGGGAATATTCTGCAGGTTCGGATCGGTGGAGGCCAGTCGTCCCGTCGATGTCGCCGCCATGGCGTACGAGGTATGCACCCGCCCCGTAACATCATTGATTTGGTTTTGCAGCGAGTCTGTATAGGTGCTTTTCAATTTGGCCAATTGACGATATTCCAGAACCCGGACCGCCAGGTCGTGTCCCTGTGCGGCCAGGCCTTCCAACACTTCTGCCCCGGTGGCATAGGCACCGGTTTTGGTTTTCTTGCCGCCGGGGATGGACATTTTCTCAAACAGGATTTCGCCCAGTTGTTTCGGTGAATTGACGTTGAATTTTTCCCCGGCCAGCTCGTGTATCTGACCTTCCAACACGACGATTCGGGCTGCGAAGTCGGCTGATAGACGGGCCAGTTCTGCCCGGTCCAGCAAGATCCCCGCTTGTTCCATGTCGACGAGAACCGGGGCCAGGGGCCGCTCCAACGTCTCGTAAACCGTATGTTTGCGCGTCACCTGCAATTGCGGCTTCAGGTATTGATACAGGCGCAAGGTCAGGTCCGCGTCCTCTGCCGCGTATTCCGTGGCTTTGTCCAAGGGCACCTGATCAAAGGTGATCTGAGATTTGCCGCTGCCCGCCACTGCCTTGAATGGGATCGGTTCAATATCCAGGTGCAGTTTGGACAGGGCATCCATGCCATGGCCGTGCAAGCCGCCCTCGGTCGCGTAGGACAACAACATGGTGTCGTCAAAGGGGGTGATCTCGACGTCATAGCGGCGCAGGACCAACATGTCGTATTTCAGGTTTTGCCCCACCTTCAGGACCGATGGGTCCGCAAGCAGGGGGCGGAGCAGATCCAGGGCTTCCGCCAGGGGGATTTGATCCGGCGCTGTGGCGGCGTCACCACCCAGGTCCAACTCACCCGCCGGCACCGGGCCTTTATGGCCCAGGGGGATATAACAGGCCTGTCCCGGCGTGACGGACAGGGAAACGCCCACCAAATCCGCCACCATGGCATCCAATGAAGTGGTTTCCGTATCCACCGCCACAACGCCGACTTTCCGGGCCAACGCGACCCAGGGTTCAAGTTCTGCCAGGGTTTGGATGCACTGGTATTCAAGCTCCGGTGCCGCCTCGGACGCCGCCGCTGTCTCGGGCGCAGCCGGTAGGCTGCCGCCCAGACGTTGGGCGATGCGCCCTGCCAGGCGTTCCAGTCCCATTTCCGCCATGAAGCCCAATAAAACTTCGGCTTCCGGTTCCCGCAGGCCTAGATCGTCCAGGGATGTTTCCAGAGGCACGTCGTCTTTCAGCGTGACCAGTTCCCGACTGACCCGGGCCAGGTCCGCATGATCAATCAAACTTTGCCGGCGCTTGGGCTGTTTAATTTCCTCCGCCCGCGCCAAGACGCCATCCAGATCGCCGTACTCGTTAATCAATAATGCGGCCGTCTTAATGCCGATGCCAGGTACGCCGGGCACATTGTCCGTGGCATCACCGCACAGCGCCTGGACGTCAATAACCCGGTTGGGGCCAACGCCAAATTTCTCCTGCACCTGATCAGGACCGATCAGGCGTTGTTTCATGGGGTCATGCATGACCACGCCGTCACCAACCAGTTGCATCAGATCTTTGTCGGAACTGACGATGGTAACGGCCATGCCGGCTTCTCGTGCCAGGCGGGCATAGGTGGCGATGATGTCATCCGCTTCGAACCCCGGCATTTCGATGGTTGCAAGGTTGAAAGCTTCACTGGCCCGTTTGACCAGGGGGAATTGCGGCACCAAATCTTCTGGTGCCGGCGGTCGATGGGCTTTGTATTCGGGATAGATATCATTGCGAAATGTTTTGCGCGCGGCGTCAAATATCACGGCGAAATAATCTACCTCGCCATCGTCACGGACATCATCCACCAGTTTCGACAGCATATTGCAAAAGCCCGATACCGCCCCGATGGGCAGACCATCGCTTTTCCGGGTCAGCGGTGGCAGGGCATGATAGGCGCGGAAGATATAGGCGGACCCATCGACCAGATACAAGTGGCCGCGGGCATTACGTTCGTTGGAAATGTCATTCATGGTGCCACTATGCCACGACCGGGCCCAAGGTGGAATGATCACGATTAGCAAATTTTTGCCGGCTGGAGATGACCTAATTTCACATTAGGCAAATTGCATGGCAAAAATGTAATGATTATGCGAGTTTATGAGATCAAAAAATCATAAAAAAATTACAAAGTAACTTACTATTAATAATTACTCTTTAGTGTGGCTGTCAGTTCAATGTGTATCACACGAACAAACAAGCACCGGTCACTTCCGTCCAATCCGGTGCTGCTGGGCCGGATCCCCTCCTCCTCCGGCGCAGCCTATGACGGGGCGCTGCGGCAAAAGTCGCAGCGCCCCTTTTTTTGGATAGGGCTGTTTTGGCCCACATGACCTGAGGCCCGTTTTAGGCAAACTCAAGAACCATCCCATCATAGGCCGGCACGACGCCTGCGGGCAGTTCACGACACAGAGTTTGATAATCCATGTCCCAGGTCATATGAGTTAAAACCGCCATTTTTGGCCGCAACCGTTCAATCCATTCAAGGGTTTGGGCCAGGTGCGTATGGGTCGGGTGGGGCTTTGGGCGCAGGGCATCGACGATCCATAGATCCAGGTCCTGCAACAGCTCGAACGATGCATCGGGCAGGCCGCTTAAGTCCGTGGAATAGGCCATGTCGCCAAAGCGAAAACCAAGGGTTTGCATGGCACCGTGCATTTGCAGGAACGGCACGATATCAATGTCTCCCAGGGTGAACGGCCCATCAATCGTATGCGGTGTGGCGATCGCCGGGTAATTCTTGGCCTCGGCAAAAATATAACCAAATCGCTGTTGCAGGCTTTTCATTGTAAAGCTATCGCCATAAATCGGCATGCGGGCACCCTGCAACAAGGTAAAGCCCCGCAAATCATCGATACCGTTTACGTGATCCGCATGGTCGTGGGTGTAAAGGGCCGCATCCAGGTGATCCAACGCCAGGTCCAGGCATTGCTCCCGCATATCCGGGCTCGTATCCACGATCAGGGTCGTGGTATCGCTTTGCACCAGGATGGAAGAGCGACGGCGGCGGTTCTTTGGCTCCGTCGGGTCGCAAACCCCCCAGACATTACCAATGCGCGGCACCCCGCCCGACGTACCACAGCCCAGGACAGTTGCCCGCATCAAGATGCCCCCTGTGCCTTGGCGAACAGGCGAAAAAAGTTAGCCGTCGTCAGGTCGGCCATCTCGTTGGCTGTCATGCCGCGCATTTCAGCCAGCTTGGCCGCCGTATTTGCGACGAATGCGGGCTCATTGTCTTTGCCGCGATGGGGCACGGGTGCCAGATAAGGCGCGTCCGTCTCCACCAACAGACGATCCAGGGGTGTTTCAGCTGCCACCGCGCGAACCTCGTCTGCGTTCTTGAAGGTCAGAATGCCGCTGAAGGAAATATAAAAATCCAAGGCCAGGGCGGCGCGGGCCAGTTCCGGGCCGGAGGAAAAACAATGCAAGACGCCCGGGAATGCACCCTTGGCGGCTTCGTCCTGTAAAATTTCGATCATTTCAGCATCGGCGGCACGGCTATGGACGATCAGAGGCAGGCCGGTCTGCCGGGCGGCGGCGATATGGCGGCGAAATAAAGTGGCCTGGATATCACGGGGGCTTTGGTCATAGTGGAAATCCAAGCCGGTTTCGCCAATGCCCACAACCTTGTCGTGGCCTGCCAGATCAACCAGTTGTTCTGTGCTTAGATCCGGTTCCTGCTCCGCATCATGGGGGTGCAGGCCAACTGAACAATAAACATTGTCGTAGCTTTCTGCGATGGCCAGGATTGTGGGGAAGCGTTCGACGCGCGTACAAATCGTCACCATCGTGCCGATGCCCGCCTCTGCCGCGCGTGCCATGACGCCGTCCATGTCTTCCTGAAGCGAGGGAAAATCCAGATGGCAATGGCTATCGACCAGTACGCTCAAGCGCCCGCTCCCGCTTCTTCGTCATCTTCCTCAGGCCCGCTATAACGCGGAAAAACCCCCTTTGGTTTGGGCAGGGCTGTCCCCGGTCGCAACATGCCGTCCTCGTCCAGGGCGGCGAAACTACGCTGATCATCGGGTACCGCCAATTGATCCAGCATTCTGCCTGCCGCCTCGGGCACCACCGGTTGGGCCAGTATGGCGAGATGGAGGATCACCTCCGCCAGAACGTACAGCACGGTGGCCATGCGTTCGGGGTCGGTTTTTTTCAGGGCCCAAGGTGCCTGGGCATCGACGTACCGGTTGGCCTCTCCCACCACCTCCCACAACATAATCAGGGCTTGATGGATGGATTGCAGAGCAAAGGCGCCGCGTATATTGGCCAACAGCTCCCGCGCCGGGACCAGCAAGGCGCTGTCGTCCACGGTCAACATGCCGGGGCTTGGCACCGCGCCGTCGCAGTTTTTGTTGATCATGGACAGCACACGTTGCGCCAGATTACCAAAATCATTAGCCAGGTCGCTGTTCATGCGATTGACCATGGCCGTGTGGGAAAAATTGCCATCGTTGCCGAAGGGTAATTCACGCATCATGAAATAACGCGCCTGATCAAGACCATAGCGGTCGACAATTTCCTGTGGCGGGATGAAATTGCCTAAGGATTTTGACATCTTTTGCCCTTCCACGGTCCACCAGCCATGGGCGAAGATCCGCTTTGGCGGGGCCAGACCGGCGGACATCAAAAAGGCCGGCCAATAGACCGCGTGAAAACGCAGGATATCCTTGCCCACCATGTGCACATCCGCGGGCCAGTATGTCTTGAAGCTTTCAGCCTCGGTATCGGGATAGCCGACAGCAGTCAGATAATTGGTCAAGGCATCCACCCAGACATACATAATATGGGCGTCATCGCCTGGTACAGGCACGCCCCATTTGAACGAAGTGCGGGAGATGGAGAGATCCCGCAGGCCGCTTTTGACGAAACTTAAAACCTCGTTGCGCCGGCTTTGGGGCAGAATGCGGTTCGGGTCTTCTTCGTAATAGGCCAGCAAGCGGTCCTGCCACTGGGACAGGCGGAAGAAATAGCTCGGCTCCTCCACCCACTCGACCGGGGCGCCGAAGGGGGATAGTTTTTCCCCGTTCGCGCCGTCCTGCAACTCATCCTCGGCGTAGTAGGCTTCATCCCGGACGGAATACCAACCCGCATAGCTGTCCAGATAGATGTCACCACTGTCTACCATGGCCTGCCAGATCGCCTGGCAGGCAACCGTGTGCCGATCTTCGGTCGTGCGGATGAAACCATCATTGGTGAAATTCAGCATCGGCGTGAGGTCACGGAAGTTCTGGCTGACACGGTCGCAAAAGGCCAAAGGTTCAATGCCTGCATCCAGGGCGGATTTTTCCACCTTCTGGCCATGTTCGTCGGTGCCGGTCATGAACATCACATCGCGGCCGTCCAGGCGCATGAAGCGCGAGATGACATCGCAGGCCAACGTGGTGTAGGCATGGCCGATATGCGGTTTATCGTTGACGTAATAAATCGGCGTCGTGATGTAAAAAGCTTCGGCCTCGGCCATCGCCATATTCCTAACCTAAAAATTCGTACTTAAAGATCTAGTTGCGTGCGGTGCTTTCCAGCGCCATGAAGGCGTTCAGCACCACTTGCTTTCGTTCCAGGTTCACCCGGTCGGCCCGCATGGCCAATCCGCCGATCTTTTCCCATAGCTCGACCCAGCGATCAAGGCCCACGGAGCTGGTCAATCGTGCCGCCAGGGCAACTTCACCGTCCACCGCTTCACTCATCTGTTCCAACCCGGCCCCGCCCCGGGTCAGGCGTGACAGCCATAGGCGCAACAAATCGATCCAAACGCCATAGGCTGCCTCTCCATTGGCGCGGTTCAGGCGGTCGCCCAGGGCATGTACCGCCGTGTAATCCAGCTGCGGCAAATCGCGGACCAGATCCAGCAATTCACTATAGGCTTTCAGACCACCCTCCGCCGCCATGGCCATGGCGCGTCCCGGGCTGCCCTCCGCCAGGCGGACCAATCCAAGACGTTCCGCTACCGCTAGTTCGGGCAATTGTTCTTCTAATACCGTCATGGCATCAGCTTCACCCAAAGGGCGAAGCACCAATTGGCGACAGCGGGAGCGGATGGTCGGCAGCAATCGGCCCGCGCTATGGCTGACCAGGATCAGCAGGCTGTTTTCAGGCGGCTCCTCCAACAGCTTCAAGAGTGCGTTTGCCGCATTGGGGTTCATTTCTTCCGCCCCATCGACAATGGCGATGCGCCAACCGCCCTCACCGGAAGTCATGGAGAAAAACCGGCCAAGTTCGCGGATCTGATCGACGACAATATCGCCGCGCATTTTCTTTGTTTTGGGGTTTTCCGTGCGCTCAATCAGCTGTAGGTCGCCGTGGCCACCGGCCAGAATGCGACGGAACAATTTAGTCTCGGGTGCCATATACAGGCTGGTTGGACCGCCGAACATATCCCCCCCGCCACTGCCTTCGGATAGTTGGTGGCGCGCCATACGATAGGCCAGGGTCATTTTCCCGATACCACGCGGCCCCGATAACAACCAGGCATGGGGCATCCGATGGGCTGCCGCTGTATCCAGAAAAGCCTGTTCCCCTGCCTCATGGCCGATCAGCGATGCCGTGGCGATAGGGCCGGTCGGATCTTCCGTTTCTGCCGACCCGGCCGCCATTATTTGGCGATGCCGCCGAACAGCAAATGTTCCAGGGCTGCACCCAGGCGGCCAAAAAAGCCCTTTCGGGCGATCTCAACACCGGCGATTAAGGGCCGTTCAATGGTTGTCATATTAGGCGCTTCAATGCGCAGGGTGGCGACCGCCTGACCCTTGGCGATGGGGGCGGGCAGGGGCCCTTGATAGTTGACGCTGACCTTCATGGCGCGCCGGGCCTTGCGGGGTATGATGATATCCAAAGGCTCTTCCAGCACCAGGGGCACCATGCCTGCATCACCAAGCCAGACGGAGGCATCGGCAACTTCTTCACCGGCCTTGAACAAGGCGTAGTTTCCGAATTCGCGAAAGCCCCAGGTCAACAGGCGCTGGGATTCCTTGCTCCGATGATTAACACTGCTCAAGCCATTGACCACCAGATCCAGACGCCGGCCATTGCGCTCCGCCGAGGCGACCAGGCCATAACCGGCCGCTTCCGTATGGCCGGTTTTCAGGCCATCGGCACCGATATTCTTATAGAGCAGGGGATTGCGATTGCCCTGGCGGATCTTTGAAAAGGTAAAACTACGCTCTGCAAAGATCGAATAATATTGTGGAAATTTGTCGATCAGGTTGCGCGCCAATATGGACAGATCCTTGGCGGTTGTTACATGTTCGGGGTGGGGCCAGCCGGAGGCGTTGACGAAATGGCTGTCCAGCATCCCCAAACCCCGTGCCGTTTCGTTCATCATCATGGCGAAGGAGGCTTCATCGCCGCCGAGGCCTTCAGCAACCACGATACAGGCATCGTTGCCGGACTGGATGATGATGCCCCGGATCAGGTCGGCAATGCTAACATCGGTGTTGACCCGGACAAACATTTTGGAGCCGCCCATCTTCCAGGCCTTCTTCGATACCGGAAAGGTATCTTCCATCTTTAACCCGCCCGAAGCCAGACGATCGAACAGCATATAAAGGGTCATCAGCTTGGACATGGATGACGGCGGCATGAGCTGTTCCGGATTCTTGGAAAACAGCACGGTCCCGGTGGCATGATCCAACAAGATCGCCTGCTTGGCGGCGGTTTCGATTAAACCACTACCCGCGGCTTTAGCCGGTAGATTGGGCAGATTGAATATGACGACCGCCGCCAGCAGCAGTAATCGTGAAGCAAAGACCTTCATGCAGTTTGTCCCCCTACCGCGAACCTGACCAAACACTACGCATTGTCATCGACGGGTGGAGCCCGGCAACGACGCTGAATCAATTCCTAGTGATGAAATATAGCGAATTTGTGGCAGGCGTGGGTCATAGAATAATCTTTTTTCAGACTAATTTTCGTCCCCGGCGGCCAATTCATCGCGAAGGGTGAATTTTTCCACCTTGCCCATGGCATTGCGCGGCAGGGCGTCCATGAAAATTACCCCACGGGGATGTTTGAAATGGGCCAGGCGGCCCTCGAACAAGGCCAGAATATCTGCGGCTGAAATTTCACTGCCGGGCTGGCGGACGACACAGGCGACGGGGATTTCGCCCCAGCGTTGATCGGGTCTGCCGATTACCGTCGCCTCTGCCAGGTCCGGGCAGTCGGCCAGGATATTCTCCAGTTCCGCCGGATAGATGTTCTCACCGCCTGAAATCACCACGTCCTTCTTGCGTTCATCCACATAAAAATAGCCGTCTTCGTCCCTATGGCCGATGTCGCCCGTGTGAAACCAGCCGCCTGCATAGGCTTCCCTGGTGCCGGCCTCGTTCCGCCAATATTCCCGGAACAGGTTCCGCCCCCGCAAGACGATCTCGCCCGCTTCACCGCGCGGAACCTCCATGCCGCTATCATCAACGATCCGGGCGCGGGTATGCAGGGCCGGCAGACCACAAGACCCCATCTTTGACCAGGCCTTGGCAATGGGCAGCATGATGGCAACGGGTGCGCTTTCGGTCAGGCCGTAAATCTGTGTTGCCGGAATATCCCGGTCCAGGAAAGCCTGTAATATGGCTGCCGGTACGGCGGAGGAGCCTAGGCCGACAAAGCGCAGATTGGATAAATCCGTATCGGCCCAGTCCGGATGGGCGGTCAGGGCGATGGCCATGGCCGGTACGGTCAGGAACACTGTCGGGCCGCCGCTGTTGCCACGACTATTCAGGGCGGCAAGGGTTGCCGCGGGATCAAAGCGGGCTTGAATGGTGATGCTGGCACCTGCGTGGATGCCCGGCGTGGTGTGGATATTCATGCCACCCACATGGAACATGGGCAGCACTGTCAGGACATGGTCCTGGGCCGTGATATCCTGGGCTGCAATTGCGTTGACGGCATTGTGGAACAGGGCGTCCTGGGTCAACACAGTGCCCTTGGGCCGCCCCGTGGTGCCGGAGGTATAGACGATGGTCACCGGATCATCCATCGCCCCGCCATCAGCATCCCGCCCCGATGCGGCCAACAGGGCATCATAGGATCGCCAATCTTCGCCATTCGCCGTGCCATAGGCGACAGTGGCGAGGCCCGGCAATTCGCCGCGAATGCTGTCCATATGAGCGAAAAAATCAGCCTCAACCAACACGGCCTTCGGATCGCAGTTCTGCAGGATCCAGGCGTGTTCAGGCGGTGCCAGCCGCCAATTCAACGGCACCAGGATCGCACCTATTTTGGCACAGGCGAACAGCAACTCCAGCAATTCCGGGCTGTTATAGCCCAGGTGAGCCACCCGATCACCTTTACCCACAGCCAGTTGATCCTGCAACATGGCCGCCAGATTGCCGACCCTGGCTTCCATCTGGCGATAGCTGATGGCCCGGCCTTCGAAATGTACGGCGGTTTTCTCGCCATGCCAGTTCGCCCAATGGCTGATCCAGTGGGAGATGTTCATCGGCTTCTAGCGTTCACTTTACCGTTCTCCAGGTTCGAACAGGCTTTCCCGACCCAGGCGTTCCATGCAGATTTCCGGTGTCCAGGGCAGCATGAGGGAGCCGCAGCGGCTGTCGCGATATAACTGCTCCAACCGCAGGGTGCGGAAAATGGCCCGCCCGCCGCAAGTGCGCAGAGCCAGACGGCAGATGTCGTTGGCGAACTCCATCACCGTAAATTGCGCCGCATAGGCCCGCAGGCGGACATCCTTATCTGGGTTCACGCCGGCTTCGCCAATGGCGGTTTGGAACAGGGCGCGGGCTTGCTCCAGCTTGATACGCATTTCCGCCACGGCCATTTGTTTGGCCGGACTGTGACGGGCACTGCCCGCCGGCGGGCCACCCTCTATCTCACCGCGCAGATACTGACAGGTGAAATCGAAAGCAGCCTGGGCAATGCCCATATAGGTAGGACACAAGGTCATGAACATATGCGGCCAGTTCAGGGCGGCTTGGTAATATTTGCCCCGGGGCATCATTTGGTGTTCGTCGGGGACAAAGACATCGATCAATTCCAGATTGTTCGACGATGTCGCCCGCATACCCAGAACATCCCATTCGCCGCTGATGTTAAAGCCTTCAGCCTTGCCGTTCACCGCCAGATAAATGGTGTCCTTGACGTCGCCGTCGCTGTCTTCCTTGGCCTCGGTGCACAACACGCCGTAATAATCCGCGGCACCGGCCAGGGATGCGAAATGTTTGCGCCCATTGACCAGCCAGCCGCCATCCACCTTGCGGGCTGTGGTGCCAAAGGGTGCCCGTCCGGCAGCCGCGGCGCTGTTGGGTTCGGAAAATGGTTGCGCGAACAGCGCGCCGTCCTCGATCACCATACGATAAATGCCCGTGCGACACTTTTCGTGGGCCTCGCGCTGGGCATCGGTCATTTCCAGGTCGTCAGCCATCTGCGATGACCACATCATGGTGGCGCAATGCATATTGAAGGTCAGGGCCGTGGCCCCGCACCAACGGCCCAGCTCGGCAGATATCTCCATATACCGGGTGTAGTCCACGCCCATGCCGCCATAACGCGTGGGGATCACCAGGCCCAAAAAGCCTGCTTCACGCAGATCGGCATAATTCTCGGTGGGAAAGCGCCCCTCCCGATCATAGGCGGCCGCGCGCGGCAGGAATTTTTCCCGGCCAAGTTTCTCCGCCGTGGCCAATAGTTCCGCTTGTGTCGCCATGTCTACGCCACCTCGTTCAAAAAGCTGCGGACCGCTTTGTTGAAGTTTTCCGGATCTTCCAGATTAGCCAGATGCCCCACGCCCGAAAGGCAGTGATAGCGGCAATCAGGTATATTGCCCGCCATTTTTTCCATCATGCCTGCCGGTGCTGCTTCATCCATATCAGCTGCCAGGGCCAGGGTCGGGCAATCAATGTTTTCCAAATTGTCCCGGCGATTGAATGTCACCAGGCAATGCAGGGCGGCGCGATAGGTCTCTGCCGACAGTTCGGACATGGACGCCATGGCGGCTACTACGGCCTCCGCTGGTGGGTTGTCCGCCATCATGTTGGGCACCAATTCAGCGGCGAAATCCGCCGGGCTTAGGCCCTTATCAAGGGGGGCCAGGCGCTGCCCCAGAAAACCATCGCGCCATTTGCCGGGCTTCCCGAATGCGGGCGAGGTGCTGGACAGGACCAGGGCGGCGGTCCGACCGGGATGCCGGGCAACGAATTCCTGAGCCACCATGCCGCCCATGGAATGACCCACGATCACCGCCCTGGGCGCATCCAGATGATCCAATAATCCGGCGACCGCATCCGCCAGGGCGGGAAAGGTCATTTCGTCCAATTGAGCACTTTGTCCATAGCCGGGCATATCCCACGATACCGCGCGCCAACGATCCGCAAAGGCGGGCAGCTGTTGGTTAAAGGATCGATTGTCGCCACCAATGCCGTGCAGGAACAACAACACATCGCCGGCACTCCCATCTTCGTCTGGACCCTGGCTTTGAATAAACGGGATATTGCTCATGCCAATTCTCCTTGCAAAACGCCGCTTTTGACCACGGCCTGGCCATCCAACTCCACCGTACAGTTGCGGATGGGCAGGTCGAAATGGCCCAATGTCTGCCGTCCCGCGACCTCATTCGCGCCGGTGGAATAGACCACATTGCCGGCGAAGGCGCGCAATTCCGTGCCGTTGAAATCCCGCTTGTCATACATGGCCATGGAATCCCAGCGGGCCCCTTGGTTCATACCCCAGCCGATGTGGGACGTGGCATAGGCGTCCCTATCATTCCAGGCCGCGAAATAGCTGCGCATCAGCTCCGCATCCACACCCTCGCCTTCGATGGCGGCGACATAATCATCCTCAATCCGCAAGGTAATAGGTGCATCCAGATAGCGTTTAAAGGTCAGGTTGACATCACCCCGGTCCAATACCAGGGTTCCATTGACCGTGCCGGAATTGGGAAAGCACAGGCACAGCCCGCCCGGCCAATGGGACATGATGCCGGGCCGGGTGACCCAGCCCCAACCACCCCCCGCCACGGCGCCCGCCAAATCCACGGACAGATCGGAACCTGCAGCAGAGGTTATTTTCATGGCCTTGGCCCCGCGCAACATCTTCATGCCGATCTTGACTTTGCCCTCCAGGGCATCATCGGGGGCCAGACGTTCCAGCGCCTCCGGATGCTCGTTCGAGACCATCAGCACACGGGCCCCGCCTTTGAGGATTTCCGGCAACTCAGGCGCATGCAATAGGCCCTCAACCGTGCAATCGATAACCAGCCCGGCGCTGGCCAACGCGCCGACCACAGGGCGGATATTCTGGATCACATCCGAGGCACCGGTGGACCGTACCGGCACGGGGGCAGATTGTGCCGGCGTCGGGATCACGATGTGGAAAGCCTGTGCGCCCAATTGATGCAGGGCCAGTTCCGCCAGTTGCACATTGATGGGCCGGGATTGGCTTTCCGAGAGAATCGCCACCACTTCGCCCGGTTCCACCTTGCATTTGGCAAAGACCCGCGCGAAACAGTTGATCCATTTGCCTTCAATACGTTCCTGTAGCATGCCGCCTCACTGACTTTGTTTCGTCGCAATGTTAGTGCAATATCGTGTCAGGGAGGAAGGATAAAGCATGACCTTGATATTCGAACATGACATCTGTCTGGAACATGATATGGGCCCGGGTCATCCGGAGCGTCCGGACCGTTTGCGTGCCATCCAATTGGCCTTGGCGGAGCCGGAATTCGCATCTCTGGAACGAAGAGAGGCACCGCTTGCTGACTGGTCACAGGTCGCCTTGGTGCACCCCCAGTCCTATATTGATCAGGTCATCGCCACCGCGCCTGCGACGGGCCGGGTACAGCTGGACCCGGACACGGCCATGAACCCGTCAACGTTGGAAGCCGCTCAACGTGCCGTCGGTGCGGCCTGTGCCGCTGTGGATGCGGTCATGGGCGGGGACGCCAAGACCGCCTTTTGCGCCGTGCGCCCGCCGGGCCATCATGCGGAGCCGGAACGATCCATGGGGTTTTGCATATTCAATTCCGTGGCCATTGCAGCCCAACATGCCCGTGCCGCCCATGGTTTAAGCCGTGTCGCCGTGGTGGATTTCGATGTGCACCACGGCAACGGCACCCAGGCAGCGTTCTGGGATGACGCGGATTTGTTTTACGGCTCTACCCATCAGATGCCGTTATATCCCGGCACCGGTGCGGCATCTGAGACAGGCGCAGGGAATATTCATAATTTCCCCTTGCCCCCAGGTGCCGCCGGCCTGGCCTTTCGCGATGCCTGTAGCGATGGTCTGCTGCCTGCCCTGGAGGCTTTTCAGCCGGAATTATTGTTGCTGTCTGCCGGTTTCGATGCGCACGAGAACGATCCCTTGGCGCAATTGCGTTTGGAGACATCTGACTATGTCTGGATTAGTGAAGAATTATTGGCTTTGGCGGGCCGACACTGCCAAGGCCGACTGGTTTCCTCGTTGGAAGGCGGCTATGATCTAGGCGCGTTGGCAGCAGCAACTGCGGCGCATGTTAGGGCCCTGATGACCATGGGGTCTTAATGACGGCGTCATAATTGTTGCAGGGGATGAGGTGAATGGCAAAACAAGCAGATAACAAAGCGATCCCCGATGATGTATCTGATGATGTACCAGATGATATCGTTGCCATGAGTTTTGAAGCCGCGATGACGGAGCTGGAAACCATTGTGCAGAATTTGGAAGGCGGGCAGGTTGATCTTGATGCTTCCATCGCGCTGTACAGTCGGGGCGCTTTGTTAAAGCGGCATTGCGAGGCGAAATTGAATGCAGCCAGCGAACAAGTGGAAAAGATCGTCGCCGATGGCAATGGGCAGGCCCAGAAAACAGAGCCTGCGGATATTCAATAGGGTCCCAAAACGGCCTTCTTCCAAAGATATAGATTTAGATGAATAAATTTGATGATTGATTTCGAAACCAGATTGGCGACGGTTGTCGAGGCTGTTGATCGGGAGCTGGAGAGCCTGCTGCCCGGTAGCGAGGTATTGGAACAGCACCTGTTTGATGCCATGCGTTATGCGGTGCTGGGCGGGGGCAAGCGTTTGCGGCCTTTCCTGGTCATCTCCAGCGGACAGATATTTGACCTGGAACCTGGCGAATGTATCCGTGTCGCGGCGGCGGTGGAATTGGTTCATGCTTACAGCCTGGTGCATGACGATCTGCCTTGCATGGATGATGATAATTTGCGCCGGGGCCGGCCAACGGTGCATGTGAAATATGACGAGGCGACGGCTGTATTGACCGGCGATGCCCTGTTGACCCTGGCGTTTGAGGTCTTGGCGGATCGTAAAACGTCCCCTGACCCTGAAGTCCGCATGGATTTGGTGGCCGGTCTGTCCCGGGCGGCGGGTGGTCACGGCATGGTTGGCGGCCAGGTCCTCGACCTTTGGGCAGAGGAGCATAAGCTGGATGAGGCGGGTACGGTCCGCATGCAACGGCTGAAAACCGGCGAAATGATCGCGTTTTCCGGCGAAGCAGGCGCCATTCTGGCCCGGGCCCGACCGCAACAGCGCCTGGCCTTGCGTATGTTTGCCCATGATCTGGGCCTGGCCTTTCAGATCACCGACGATCTGCTGGATGTTGAGGGTAATGCCAGTGATGTAGGTAAGGCCACGGGTAAGGATGCCGCCGCGGGCAAGTCCACCATCATTTCCATGTTAGGGGTTGAAGGCGCACGGGATCGGGCTATTCTGCTCTCTCGTCAGGCGGCGACGCATTTGGATCATTTTGGTGAAAAAGCTAATGCTTTGCGGGCCTTGTGTGAATTCGTTATAAGTCGGAGCAATTGATACTATTAACGCTATTGAGTTCATGTTGGGGACCGAAGTGTCGGATAGCAAGACACCATTGTTGGATACCATAAACAGCCCGGCGGATACCCGTGGGCTGTCCCTGGCACAGTTGCGTCAACTGGCCGATGAATTGCGTTTGGAGACGATCGATGCGGTGGCCCAGACAGGCGGTCACCTCGGGGCCGGCCTGGGCGTTGTTGAGCTGACGGTGGCCTTGCATCATGTCTTTGATACCCCCGATGACGTGCTGATCTGGGACGTGGGCCATCAGGCCTATCCCCATAAGATCCTGACCGGGCGCCGTGATCGTATCCGTACTTTGCGTCAGGCCGGTGGTTTGTCCGGCTTCACCAAGCGTACGGAAAGCCGCTATGATCCGTTCGGCACGGCGCATTCTTCAACGTCGATCTCCGCCGGTCTGGGTTTTGCCGTGGCCCGGGATCTCGACGGCCGGGATAACAATGTCGTGGCAGTGATCGGCGATGGCGCTATGAGCGCGGGCATGGCGTTTGAGGCCATGAACAATGCGGGCTCCTTAAATACCCGCATGATTGTGATCCTGAACGATAACGACATGTCCATCGCACCCCCGGTGGGTGCCATGAGCGCCTATCTCTCCCGTCTGTTATCCTCGCGGCCCTATCGCGGCCTGCGCCATTTCGCCAAACAGCTGGCGGCGAAGATGCCCGAACCGCTGGAGCGTACGGCCCGGCGGGCAGAGGAATATGCCCGTGGTCTGATCACCGGCGGCACCTTGTTTGAGGAGCTGGGTTTTTTCTATGTCGGGCCCATTGATGGCCATAACCTGGAACATCTGCTGCCCGTGCTGGAAAATGTGCGTGAAGCCCGGCGTACCAATCCGATCCTGGTGCATGTAGTGACGCAAAAGGGCAAGGGCTATGCCCCGGCGGAGGAAGCTGCGGATAAATTCCATGGCGTCTCCCGTTTCGATGTGGTGACCGGGGCGCAGGCCAAGGGCAAGGCGAACGCACCCAGCTATACGAATGTCTTTTCCGACCAGCTGGTGCGCGAAGGGGAGCGGGATGACAAAATTGTCGCCGTTACCGCCGCCATGCCATCGGGCACGGGCCTGGCCGAATTTCAGCAACGCTTTCCCAAACGTTGTTTCGATGTGGGTATAGCGGAACAACATGGGGTCACGTTTGCAGCCGGGTTGGCGGCGGATGGCTATCGGCCGTTTGCCGCGATCTATTCAACATTTTTACAGCGCGCCTACGATCAAGTGGTCCACGATGTGGCCATTCAATGCCTGCCCGTACGCTTTGCCATTGACCGGGCCGGCCTGGTCGGTGCCGATGGGCCGACGCATGCGGGCGCATTTGACATAACCTATCTGACTAGCTTACCAAACTTTGTCGTGATGGCCGCCGCCGACGAGGCTGAGTTGACCCGCATGGTGGCGACGGCCGCCCGTATCGATGACCGGCCATCTGCCTTCCGTTATCCCCGTGGTGAGGGCGAGGGGGTGGAGATCATCTTGCCTGCCGAACCATTGGAAATCGGCAAAGGCCGCATCGTCCGTGAAGGCAACACTGTCGCTATTCTGTCCTTCGGCACCCGCCTGGGAGAAAGCCTAAAAGCGGCGGAGGAGCTGTTCGCCAAGGGCTATTCCACCACCGTGGCCGACGCCCGTTTTTGCAAGCCGTTGGATGAAGACTTGGTGTGCGATCTGGCCCGCAATCACGATGTTCTGATCACCATTGAAGAAGGTGCCATCGGCGGTTTCGCGGCCCATGTTCTGCAATGTCTGGAACGCCATGAATTGTTGGATAATGGCCTGAAGGTTCGCACCATGATGCTGCCGGACAGCTTTATCGATCATGGCACACCCGGCGATATGTATGCCGCCGCAGCCCTGAATGCCCCGGACATTGTTGCCAAGGCGCTGTCGGCATTGTCTGCCATGGCTTCCACCAGCCCGGCGAAAGAAGTTGAGGCGCCAAAGCTGGCTTAAGTGGACAATGGCGTCCAAAGCAAAATCAAAAATGCGCCTTGATCTGCTGTTGGTGGAACGGGGTTTAGCGGAAAGCCGTATCAAGGCCCAGGCATTGATCATGGCCGGTAAAGTTCATGGCGGAAACCGCCGCCTGGACAAGGCCGGTCAGGAACTGCCCTTGGATGCGGAATTGACCGTGCAGGTCAAGGACCACCCCTGGGTCTCCCGCGGCGGGGTCAAGCTGGCGCATGGTTTGAAAGAATTTCAGATTGATCCGACAGGCCTGATTTGTCTCGATGTGGGCGTTTCCACGGGTGGTTTCACGGATGTTTTGCTGCAGGCCGGGGCCTCAAGGGTCTATGCGGTTGATGTGGGTCATGGGCAGTTGGCCTGGTCCCTGCGCAACGATGACCGGGTTGTGGTGTTGGAACGTACCAATGCGCGTTATCTGACGGCTGTTGAAATACCCGATGCCATCGATCTGATTGTCTGTGATGCCTCCTTTATCGGTCTGCGAACTATATTGCCTGGCCCCATGGCCCTGGCAGCACCTGGTGCGCGCATGATCGCTTTGATTAAGCCGCAGTTCGAGGTGGGGTCGGATCAAGTGGGCGAGGGCGGCGTGGTCCGCGACCCTGCCTTGCATGACGAAGTTCGGGCGGAGATTTCAGCCTGGTTGGATCAACAGCCGGGCTGGTCCGTTATGGGCACCGGGACCTCTCCCATCAAGGGACCACAGGGCAATGTGGAATTCCTGCTGGCCGGCTGCCGGGAAGCATAAGGGTAATTATATGGTAGAGCTGAATATCGAAAATCTCGGTGCCCGTGGTGACGGCATTGCCCATGACGACGATGGGGTTATCTATGTTCCCTACGCCGTGCCGGGTGACCGGGTGGCGGCCACAATCAAAGGCCGCCGTGGCGATGCCCGTGTGGCGCAGCTGGATACTGTTTTGGTGGCCGGCGCTGATCGGGTCGCAGCACCGTGCCCGCATTTCACCATCTGTGGTGGCTGTGCCATGCAACACGTTCAGGCCGGCCCCTATCAGCGTTGGAAGCTCGATATCCTGCTTCAGGCCCTCGGACACCGGGATCTTGAGACGGATACTGTAGAAAATTTCGTCACTGTACCGCCGGCCTCCCGCCGCCGGGCGCGTTTCGCCGCACGCCATACGGGCGGCAAAGTATTGCTGGGTTTCAATGAACCGGGCAGCCACAAAATCGTCAATCTGGAAAGCTGCTCTATCCTTCGCCCTGCCATTGTTGACGTGTTGCCCGAACTTCGCGCCGCATTGCGCGATCTGTTAAAGTCCGGCGACAAGGCGGACGTACAGATCACGGAAACTGAAAACGGACTGGATGTATGGCTGGTCGCGAAACTTCGCCACAACGCCCAAGTCGATATGCGCCTGGCGGATTTTGCCCAGACGGCTGATTTGGCGCGCCTGTCCACAGGACTGCGGCCCGAGGTCGTCATGGTGCGGCGGACCCCGAAGGTGACGTTGTCAGGCGTCGCGGTCACGCCGCCGCCGGATGGTTTTTTGCAGGCCAGCAAGGCCGGTGAACAGGCCTTGGTCAAGCTGGTGCAACAAGGCGTCGGCGATGCGCGCACGGTTGCTGACCTTTACGCTGGTGTCGGCACCTTCAGCTTTGCCATGGGCGGTATTTCGAGTGGGCGGGTGGATGTGATGGCGGTGGAGGGCGTCGAGGAACAGACCGCAGCCTTGATCGCCGGACGCAACGCAGCCCGCCGCAACGGTATAGATATTCAGGTCCGTGATTTGGAGCGCCGGCCCTTGTCAGTTGAAGAACTGGCGGCATACCAGGCCGTGGTTTTTGATCCCCCCCGCGCCGGTGCTGCCCGGCAGGTTGAATTGCTGGCTGCAGCCGAGGTGGCAACGGTGGTGGCCGTATCGTGCAATCCGGCCACCTTCGCCCGCGATGCCCTGATGTTAGTGGAGGGCGGCTATCGTATGCTGTCCGTAACTCCGGTGGATCAATTTCCCTGGAGCCGCCATCTCGAACTGGTGGCTTGTTTCCAACGTCGATAGACCGCTAAACTCCGCCGATGGTTCTGCTGAATTTTATCCGCCGCGCCCTCGGTTTAGATCGCCGACAACATGTCCGTTATCGCCGCCCCCCTTTGTACGTCAAAATTCATGACAAAAGAGTGCGCGCGTTGGATTGGTCCCTTGGTGGTTGTTTGTTGCCGCCGCAAGAGGCGCCCATGCGGGTCGGCGATACCTTTGAATGCTATATCAGTGGTATTGGCTTGGGCAATTCGGGCGATTGCCTGGCAGAGGTGGTGCGCATTACCAAGAATGGCGAGATCGGGTTGCGTTGGCTGGAATTAGATTCCCACGTATTTCGGACGCTCGCCGGTCGGAATATGAAATAGCGACGAATAGGAGAAACAGAAAATGGGTGCGATGATTGAGTTTTCCAGGCCGGATGGCGGTCGCACTAAAGGTTATTTGGCCACGGCGGGTGAAAATTCTGGCCGCCCGTCCTTGATTGTTATTCAGGAATGGTGGGGCCTGAATGATCAAATTTGCGGCGTGGCGGATCGTTTCGCCCGGGCCGGTTACAATGCCCTTGCACCTGATCTGTATGAAGGTCGCGTAACCCAGGAGCCCGATGAGGCCAACCATATGATGAGCGGCCTGGATTTTGCCGGTGCCACGGTTCAGGATATTCGCGGTGCGGCGCAACATCTGCAAGGGATTGGCGGCCCGGTGGGGGTTATGGGCTTTTGCATGGGCGGGGCGCTGACCATAGCCGCTGCCGTCCATGTGCCGGAAGTTTCCCTGGGCGTTTGCTTCTATGGTATCCCGCCGCAGGAAGTGGCCGACCCGGCCAAGATCGCAATCCCCATGCAATGCCATTTCGCCAATCAGGATGATTGGTGCACCCCAGCGGCAGTTGACGCGTTGGAGGCTGCGACGTCCACTGCCGGTGTGAATGCCGAGATCATTCGCTACGACGCAGCGCATGGCTTTTTTAACGAGACTGCCGCGATTTATGATCCGGCCTGTGCCAACCAGGCTTGGTCGAGCATGAGTGAATTCCTGACGGCGAATTTTTAGACTTTAGGCCCTGCGGCGAGGCTTTGCCGTACGGCGTCGGGAATCGGTGCGGTATCAGTGCCCTGCAGAAAGACCATGACGGAATGTGCTGTCGCGATACAGCGGTCGTCCTTGAATATACCCGCGCCCAAGGTTACGGATTTGCCGCCCAGCTTTAACAGGCAGGTACCAATGCGGACCTGACCGGGGGGGTGTGCCTCAGCCCGGAAGTCAATGTTTACGTTGGCGATGACCCAGCGTTCACCTGGCCCGCGTTGGTCCATAGCCGTACGCAGGCGCGCCACGCGTCCGCTTTCCACATAGCCGGCAATGGCGGTGTTGTTGATATGTCCGCCCATGTCCGTATCGGCGATACGGATATTCTCAACGGCCCAGAACTCAAAACTGTCAGGGTCGGTCAGATCAATTTCGGCGTCTTCGCTCATGTTCCGCGATCCCCATTCCGATCCCCATTCCGATCACGGTACCAGGCGTATGCCATGATCAGAGCGGCAGCAACGATAATGCCCAGACCGGCAAAGGCAGGGGGCAGGGTGTCCGTGAACAGGAACAGGCCGCCGGCCCCGATCAATAACAAGGCGGCGATGCCGTGCAATTGCTGTCGTGTCATAGCACTTGCCTAACTGATTTGCGCTCTATGGCGCAGCATGTGATCGGCCAGGACACAGGCCATCATCGCCTCGCCCACCGGTACGGCGCGAATGCCCACACAAGGATCATGCCGGCCTTTGGTAACGACGTCCCTAGCGGCACCGCTTTTATCGATGCTGCGCCGCGGTGTCAGGATCGAAGACGTCGGCTTGACGGCAAAGCGGACCACAACGTCCTGCCCGGACGAGATGCCACCCAGCACCCCGCCGTTGTTATTGGCCGTAAAGCCGGGGCCGTCGTTGCCCGGCAGCATTTCATCTGCGGCATCCTCACCCCGCATCCGTGCGGCGGCGAAACCGGCCCCTATCTCCACACCCTTGACCGCGTTGATGCTCATCATGGCGGCGGCCAGATCCGTGTCCAACTTGCCATAGACCGGCGCGCCCCAGCCCGCCGGAACGCCCGAGGCATGTACCTCCACCACGGCGCCTACCGATGACCCTGCCTTGCGGATTTCATCAAGATAATCTTCCCAGATCGACGCCATGGCCCCGTCCGGGCAGTTGAAAGCATTCGTACCGACAGCGTTCCAGTCCCAGTTTTTGTCCGCGACACTATGTTCGCCAACCTGTCGCAGGGCCCCGCGGATAACAATATCCGGCCCCAGGACCTTGCGTGCGACGGCACCGGCAGCCACCCGGCAGGCGGTTTCCCGGGCCGAGGCGCGGCCACCGCCACGGGGATCGCGAATGCCATACTTGCTTTGATAGGCATAGTCCGCATGGCCGGGACGATAGGTATTGGTGATCTCGCTGTAGTCTTTGGAGCGTTGGTCGATATTTTCGATCATCAGGCTGATGGGCGTGCCCGTCGTCTGCCCCTCGAAAACGCCGGACAGAATTCGAACCTGATCGGTTTCCTGGCGCTGGGTGACAAAACGCGACGTGCCGGGGCGGCGTCGGTCCAGCCATGGCTGAATATCTGCCGCGCACAGATCCAGCAGGGGCGGTGTGCCATCAATGACGCAGCCGATGGCCGGTCCATGGCTTTCGCCCCAGGTTGTTACCCGAAACATATGGCCAAAGCTGTTATGAGACATGGTCTGCTCTATTCCATCTTCGATGTCATTCGAAATGCCGCGCCACCCGCTCCCCCTTCCCGACCAGCCATTAATGGTACCCTGTAGGTGCGACCTGCGCCCTGGGGGAAGGGGGAGCGGGTGGTTTAGAAACCGTCTAGTTTCTAGACGGTCGAAATATCGGGCGCGTCCACGGCTTTCATGCCGACCACGTTGTAGCCGCAGTCCACATGGTGGGTCTCCCCCGTGACGGCGCTGCCCAAATCGCTTAACAGATACATGGCCGCGCCGCCGACTTCATCAATGCCAACATTGCGGCGCATGGGTGAATTGTATTCGTTCCATTTCAGGATATAGCGGAAGTCCCCGATGCCCGATGCGGCCAGGGTCTTGATGGGACCGGCGGAAATGGAATTGACGCGAATATTGCTTGGCCCCAGATCCGCAGCCAGATAACGCACGCTGGCCTCCAACGCTGCCTTGGCCACGCCCATGACGTTGTAATGGGGCATCACCCGTTCTGCGCCATAGTAGGTCAGTGTGACGATGGAGCCGCCGTTTGGCATCAATTTTTCCGCCCGCTGACAAAGCGTCGTGAAGGAATAGCAGGAGATATCGACGGAACGGGCGAAATTACCCGCCGTGGTATCCACATAGCGGCCCTTCAATTCGTCCTTGTCCGCATAGGCGATGGCATGGACCATGAAATCCAGACCGCCCCATTTTTCCGTGATCTGTTCGAACACAGCATCCATGGAGGCATCGTCGGTGACATCGCAAGGCATAACCATTTCGGAGTCCACGGATGCGGCCAAGGGGCGCACGCGCTTCTCCAACGCCTCGCCCTGAAAGGTGAAGGCCAGCTCCGCGCCCTGTTCGGCGGCAGCCTTCGCCACACCCCATGCGATAGAGCGGTCGTTCGCCACACCCATGATCAGACCACGCTTGCCCGCCAGTAAATTTGCCCCAGACATCCTATCGCCCCGCTGAAACTGCCGTGTTTCCAATTGCTTGCCCTATTCTACACCAAGGCAGGGGCATGGCTGTAAAAAACTTCCTTTGCCGGGCCGATCCGCATACGATTACGGCATGGAAAACAGCACAATTCGTATTTACGACACCTCCCTGCGGGACGGCCTGCGCAATTCCGGCATTGCGATTGGTCTGGATGATAAAGTGCGCTTCCTGCAACAACTTGAGGCCCTTGGGGTCAGTGATGTTGAGGTCGGCTTTGGCGGTCCCAGCCAGGTTGAGACCATGGAACGCCTGGCTGAGGCGGTGGAGCAACCGGTGTTGTATGGATTGTCCCGGGTCAATCGGCGCGACGTGGACCGGGTTATCACCTCATTGGCGCGGGCCAACCACCGCGGCATCAATATTTTCAGCCCCACATCGGAAGAATTCCTCGGCCATGGGAAGACAACCGCTGGTGAGGCCCTGGAAGCCTCGGTCAAGGCCATCCGTCATGCCAGGGATCAGTTGGGGGATCCTATGGGGGATCAGATCGGGGACGGTGCCGGGAAGGTGGTGTTTTCCGCTCAGGACGCCACCAAGTCAGAGCTCGCCTATTTGATCGAAATTATCGCCGCGGTGATTGAGGCCGGTGCCGATGTGATCTCGTTAGCGGATACGAGAAGTCTGGCAATGCCCAGGGAATTCGGCGACCTATGCGCGGCATTGCGGGCAAAGGTGCCTGGCGGGCAGGATGTGTTGTGGAGTGTACATTGCCATAATGGTCTTGGCCTGGCGGTGGCAAATTGTGCTGCCGGGATTGAAAATGGCGTGCGTCAGGTCGAATGCACCGTCAACGGCATTGGTGAAATCGGCAGCAATACAACAGGCAGCAATACCACCATGCAGGCGGTGGTAGAGCTATTGCAACGACGGGCTGATGCTTTTCCAGGGCTCAATACAGCTATAAAATATGGGGTAATTCCGGATACGGAACATATGCTGAGGGATATTTCCCAAAGGACGGATGAGGCCTCCTCCGGCACGATCGAACTGCTGCAGCGTGACGCGCCGAAATAGGTACGCCCAGAGCATGTTTCGTTTAAACATGCTCAAATTTTCAAAGAAAAGAGCAATTGAACCAATCACTTGGATTGCAATGGCGCATCCTACTGATTGAAAAATGCTCTATTCGTTCTCGGTCGTCGTGCTGTCCTGATCCTGGTTCGCCTCGTCGTCATTTTCAATCTGGCTTTGGGCCCAGGTTTCCAAAAGGGCGGTTAGTTCCGGGTCGGGGGGATCGGGTAGTGTGACCTGTAGGTGGACATATTGGTTGCCCCCGGTTTCGGCCTTGGGCGGCTTGATGCCCTTGCCCTTCAAACGCAGGGTTTTGCCGCTGTTGGTGCCTTTCGGGATTTTCATAGTTACGGGGCCATCAATGGTTGGCACTTCGATCTTACCGCCCAGCACGGCACTGGCCAGATCCAGGGGCATATCCAGGTGAATGTCCATGCCTTCGCGCCGAAACTGCTTGTGTTTGCGCACACTGACTTCCACCAGTGCATCGCCGGCACCGGCAGGGCCGGGATCACCCTGACCACGCAGGCGAATTTGTTTGCCGTCTTCAATCCCGGCGGGGATGCGAACGTCAAGCATTCTGCTGTCAGGCAGGGTTATACGGCGTGTTGCACCTTTGGTGGCGTCAAGGAAATCGACGGTGATTTTATAAGACCTGTCGGGGCCCTTTTGCTGTCTGGCCCGGCCTCCATAGGCTCCACCGCCGCCGTTACCACCGCGCATGTTGGAGAAGAATTCGCCAAAAACATCTTCGGCATTGAAGCCGCCGCCGCCAAAGCCGCCGCCCGGTCCACCCGGTCCACCCGGGCCACCCGCTCCGCCGCGTCCGCCGGCATATTCATAGCGATACCGCGCCTTTTCCTGGCCATCGGCATCGATTTCACCGCCATCGAACCGTTTGCGCTGGGCTGCATCGCCGACCAGGGAATAGGCGGCTGAAACCTCCTTGAAACGCTCGGCGACAACCGAATCGTCTGGATTCAGATCCGGGTGCAGCTCTTTCGCCAGGCGATGATAGGCCTTCTTGATCTCGCCGTCGCTTGCCGTAGCCGGTACGCCCAAGACAGAGTAAGGATCACGCATTATCACTCATTCCCAAACAAAATTTCGAATTCAGATCTTTTCAGACCTGCATATAGCGCGTCAATCGGCGCGCTCCTACATTAATATGGTAACGATAGAGAATGGTTAACAGGCTTAATCGAAAAATATGGTGCAAAAATGTCACATATTTTCCATATCAGGCCTCTACGGTCATTCTGAGTTGTCCAAACGCACATCTTCGATCAGTTTTTGCGCTGCGTCCCGTTCGTCGTCCGTCATGGAATTGCGCAGGCTTTCCTTTCGGGTAATAGCGCCGGGGTGTTGTCGTTTTGCCGCCTGGGTCAGCCAGAAATATCCCCACGGCCGATTGGCTTCAACGAAGCCTGTATGAAGGTACAGCTTGCCCAACTGAAACTGCGCCTCTGCATTGCCATTCTCGGCCAGGGGCAGCCAGCGGTCCCGGGCGATGCCGTAATTGGCTGTGTGCAAAGCGACCAGACCGGCGGTTAAATTGCGTTGGGTCACTTCTGCCGAATGTCCCGCCAGGGTGACGTCATGATCCCGGCTTAGATCGGAATCCTGAGCGTTCTCAAAGAAAGACAATATTGTGTCCAGGGAGATCGTGGCTTCAGCATCGGGTTTTGTATTGGCGATTTCCTCGACTTTGCCTGCAGCCTGATCCGTGGACTGGTTGACGGGTTGTTTTGCCGCGACAACCGGTGCCTTTTTATCCACGGCTGCGGGCGGTGGCTGAACTGCTGGAGCAACTTTGGCCGGTTCCGGTTTTGCCGCTGCAGGTTGGACGATGGGGCTCGTGGGCGTCTTTGCCGGTTTCCCGGCTTGTTGACTGGCCGGTGGACTAGCCAGTGGACTAGACGGTGAACTAGACGGTGGTCTGGATGATGGACTGGGTGGGCCCGCGGGGCCCGAGATGGCCGGTACCAGCCTTGCCAAGGCGCGGATGGCCGGTTCGTATCCCGCTTTTGTTGCCAGGTATAACCAGCCCGCCGCCTTTGCCTCCGATCGCTCCACCCCTTCGCCGCGAAGATACAATAATGCCAGATTATATTGCGCCAGGGCGTGGCCGTTGGTGGCGGCAGATGTGAACCAGAATGCGGCTTCTTTGGCGTCTTGGGCGACGCCTTGGCCACGTAGATACATGGCTGCCAGGTTCGCCTGGGCCCGCGCCAGACCGCTATCTGCGGCCAATCGGTACCAGCTGGCAGCTTGCACGAAATCCTGCGAGACGCCCAGGCCCATGCGGTAAAGATGGGCCAGGTTACGTTGGGCGGCGGGATCACCCCGATGGGCCCAGGGTAACCAAATATCATGCGCTGCGGTATACTCCCCGCTGTCATAGGCCTTGACGCCAGCATCAAAGGGTTGGGACGGCGTTTCCGTTGGCGCTACCGTGGTCGGGTCCTGCGCCTGCGCCATGGCAGGCGGAACGGCCAAAAATTGGCATAACGCAATGCCCAAGGTGCTGGACACAACCAGCGCCCGGCCCAAATCGGCGAAATTACCGGAAAACTGGCCAGCCCAAATGCCGGACCCTAGAGCGCTTCCGAGATATTTTGACCCATTTGACCGCCCACCAAGGCCCCGTGGGTAGGCGCGGTTCGCTGGGCGATGCGGCACATCTTCCAAGAACCGCCCCAGGTTCCGGGCCGCCACGGGGCCTTGGTGGGCGGCCTTCGGTGGCGACCCTAAGCCATTCGGATATGTTGCGCCGCTTGCCCGATGAACCACATCGCGCTGCGCGACGCGCCGACCCGAATGACTTATGGACGCCATCAAATGGGTCAAAATATCTCGGAAGCGCTCTAGCCGTTGACGATTTTCCAACTGCCATCCGCCTGACGACAAGCCGTGCCATAGGCCGTCTCTGTCCGGCCATCCACCGTTATAGTCTGTTCATACTCCCGGCAGTATTGGCCGGCGGCATTTTGATAGGATGGCTGCGGTGTTACGGTGCCGGAATTACCGCTGTCCGGATTGCGCCAACTGACCGCACTGCCTGATGGTGTAGCTTCCAAGGACCGTTGTGTGGTTTGCTGCATGGCAATTCGGTCGGCATTGTCCAATGACTTGCCTATTTCGCTGCCCGCATAGGCACCCAATAAGGAGCCCGCGGCCACGGCCACCAATTGACCACGGCCTTTGCCGACCTGGCTGCCAACGACGGCACCGCCGACGGCACCTAACAATGTGCCCAGGGTCTGTTTTTGGCCACCCTGCTGACAGGCGACGAGGGTTAGCGATATGAGGCCAATTGCCAAATAACGTGCGCTGCGTATCATTTTCTTATCCATTCGATGGCGATTTTGCGGCCATAGGCCAAAAAAGACGACTTTGCGACACCACGCCACATGAAGTTGGAGCATAGATAGCATATATATAGGACGAACATATCAGAGCACTAGCGTAGAATCCTTAATTTGATGAATACAATTTAGATGAATATGGCCGGAGGCCCCGTGAACAGCCAAAATCAAGCTTTGGAGCGCCCACTTGCTTCGGCTGGCCCGACGAACAGCCAAAATGCGCGGCTATTGCGTTTTGCGACCTATGCTGCGGTGTCGGTGGCGGGGTTGTTGATCGTGGCCAAGTTGGCCGCTTGGTTTTTGACCGATTCCGTCTCTATTTTGAGTTCCCTGATGGATTCGGTTCTGGATGTGGGTGCCTCTCTGGTCAATATGTACGCTGTTGCCCACGCCCTGACGCCGGCTGATCGGGAACATCGTTTTGGTCATGGCAAGGCCGAGGCTCTGGCCGGTCTGGCGCAATCGGCGTTTATTTCCGGGTCTGCGTTATTTCTTTTGGCCGAAGCGGTGCAGCGCCTGATAGAACCGCGCGCCATTACCCGGGATGAAATTGGCATCACGGTCATGGTGCTGTCCCTGGTATTGACCATCGCCCTGGTGCTGTTCCAGCGTCATGTGGTGAAGAAAACCAATTCCGTGGCCATTGCCGCCGACTCGGTCCATTACCGTGGTGATATCGCTGCCAATCTTGGGGTTATTTTGGCCTTGGTCCTGGCAGGACGTTTTGGCTGGATCTATGCCGATGCGGTCGTCGCCCTGATCGTCGCAGCCTATATTCTGGTAGGAGCCTGGGGCATTATTCGTAGTGCCCTGGACCAGCTGATGGATAGGGAACTGCCAGAGGACCAGCGCCTGCGCATTCAACAGATTGCCATGGCCCATGATCAGGTGGTCAACGTCCATGACATGCGAACCCGGTCTTCGGGCGTCCAAAGCTTTATCCAGCTGCATATGGAACTGGATGGTGATCTGACTTTGTTGCAATCGCACGAGATCGCCGATCAGGTGGAGGCCGCGATCCTGGACGTCTTTCCCGACGCCGAAGTGATTATCCACCAGGATCCGGCCGGGTTGGAAGAATGGCACCCGGACCTTCCATAGAAACTCCCATAATGGGGCAAGAGGCGGTCATCGACTTTCTCAAGCGCCCGGAGAGCTATGGGCTGGGAAGCTCCGAGATGGTGCATTGCGTCGAAACCCACGGTGCCATGATATTTCTGGCCGGCGATCATGCCTACAAGATGAAACGCCAGGTGTTGTTGCCGTATCTGGATTTCTCAACTTTGGAAAAACGCCGTCTGGTTTGTGAAAATGAAATTCGGCTGAACCGGCGCACGGCACCGAATTTGTATCTGGGCACTGTCGTCGTGCTGCGGGATAGAAGCGGTGCGTTCCGTATCGGTGCCAGCGCGGATGGTGACGAGATTGTTGAGTGGTTGGTCAAAATGCGCCGCTTTCCAGATGATGCATTGTTGAGCCGGGTGGTTGCAGCCGGTGCCCTGTCGCCGCAGATCGTTCATGCCCTGGCCGATACCATTGCCGCTTTTCATGCTCAGGCGGCGGTATCCAGCGCCTGGGGCGGTGCTGATGAACTGGCGCGTATAGCCCGTGGCGATGCAAAGAATATCGCCCGCTATGTCCCGGATTTGTTCGCGGCGGGGCGGGCCCAAGGTCTGGCCGATGGGATGTTAGGCGCAGTTGAGGCGCAGCGGACTTTGTTGGAAGAGCGCCGCAACAATGGTTTCGTGCGGCACGGCCATGGTGATTTGCATCTTGCCAATATCTATCTCGATGCTGGACAGCCAAGACTGTTCGATGCCATCGAATTCGATGATCGTCTGGCCCAGAACGATGTGCTTTATGATCTGGCCTTTCTGTTGATGGATCTGTGGCATCGTGACTTGCGGGGTGAGGCGAACCGGGTTTTTAACCGCTATCTATTGCGTACCGGTGATCTGGGCGGCCTTGCGGCGTTGCCGCTGTTCCTGTCACTACGGGCGGGCATTCGGACCCACGTAGCCGCGACCATGGCCGCCGGTCAAAACAATGACCCTCAATTGCGCAAGGAAGCGGCGCAATACATGGATCTGGCCATTTCGGTTCTGGAAACACCGCCCCCTGCACTGGTTGCGGTCGGTGGGTATTCCGGTTCCGGGAAATCCTATCTGGCGGCGGCACTGGCACCGTTGCTGGGCGCTGTTCCAGGTGCCGTACATTTGCGCAGTGATGAATTGCGCAAGGTCATGATGGGCCAGGACCCTGAAACACCATTGGGGCCAGCGGCCTACAAAAGCAAGGTCAGCGCGAAAGTATACGCTGAATTGCGCCAGCGCGCAGAACGGGCATTGCTGTCCGGCCACAGCGTGATCGCCGATGCCGTACACAATCATGCAAAGTCGCGGGCCGACCTGGCCGCGCTGGCGACGCGGTGCAAGGTACCCTTCATTGGCATTTGGCTGGATGCGGACCAGGCGTTGATGGCCCGGCGGATCGCAGACCGCCACGGCGATGCATCAGATGCCGATGCTGCGGTGATGGCGCGTCAGATTGCGTCGGGTGCCGGTGCGATAGAATGGCATTGCATCGATGCCGCCCGGCCCCTGGACGAAAAGCTGGCCCAGATCCTGGCGTTGATAGTCTAAACGACGACCTTCAAGACATCAGAATTGACCCGTTTCAATTGCGCATACCTGCGGCACTTTGCCCCAAGGATGCGACATTGTGGCCACTTGATTGGTCCGCGCTGCGGCTTAATTTATCAGCCAGGGCAGCCGGTAACAATTTGCTTTTAGGGAAATGGGGCAAGCATGGACACGCGGGAAGACGATCTGACAGGTAAGACAAACGAGTTGAAGGGCTTTCTGTTTTTGACGGTCTTTCTGGCCCCGGTCGTATCTGTTGCTTTGGTCGGCGGCTATGGCTTGGCAATTTGGATATATCAAATCCTCTCTGGCCCCCCCAGCGGCCTATAGAGCCCAGGATTTTCAACACAATCAGGAGAGACGCGATCGTGAAAGAGCAAGACAAGTTTGCGCATAAGACATCTCGCCCATCCCGCAGGGACTTCTTTTCGGCTCGATTTACCCCACCTGAGGGGACCCAAAACAGTGGCCATATCGCCTCGCTGATGGTTCAGGCCCGACCGGAATTCATGGCAAATGTCACGATGATACTAAATGCTTTTCCCGGCGTCGAAGTCCACGGCAGCAATGACCGGGGCCGCATGGTTGTTTCGGTTGAGGCCGTCAGCGACGGCCACCTGATGGAAACCATTACCAATATTGAAGCTACAGACAACGTCATCGCGGCGTCGCTGGTTTATCACCAGATCGAGGACTGATCCCATGGACATACAGAAACCAAAAACAGGTCTATCACGGCGCGATTACATTAAGGCCAATGCCGTTGCCATTGCCTCCGCAGCCTCGGGCGTGGCGGTGCCGGCGGCCGCTGCAAACCTGGTCACGGACAAATCAGAAACCCAGATGACATGGTCAAAGGCCCCCTGCCGTTTTTGCGGCACCGGCTGCTCGGTCATGGTGGGTACCAAGGATGGCCGCGTTGTTGCCACCCATGGCGATACAAAGTCAGAGGTCAATCGTGGACTGAATTGCGTTAAGGGCTATTTCCTGTCGAAAATCATGTACGGCAAGGATCGGCTGACCGCGCCCATGTTGCGCATGACCAATGGCAAGTACAGCAAGAACGGCGATTTCACCCCCATTACCTGGGATCAGGCGTTCGACATCATGGCCGAAAAATTCAAGGACGCGATCAAGAAAAAGGGTCCGACGTCTGTGGGTATGTTCGGATCCGGGCAATGGACGGTCTGGGAAGGCTATGCCGCCTCGAAGTTGATGAAGGCGGGCTTCCGATCCAACAATATCGATCCCAACGCACGCCACTGCATGGCCTCGGCCGTTGGCGGCTTTATGCGGACCTTTGGTATCGACGAGCCCATGGGCTGCTATGACGATATGGAACACGCGGACGCCTTTGTTTTGTGGGGTTCCAATATGGCGGAGATGCACCCCATTTTGTGGACCCGGGTGACGGATCGTCGGTTAAGCAATCCCCATGTCAGGGTGGCGGTACTGTCGACCTTTGAACATCGTTGCTTTGACCTGGCCGACAACGGCATGGTTTTCACGCCGCAGACCGATATGGTGATCCTCAACTTTATCGCCAATTATATTATCGAATCCGGCAAGGTGAACTATGACTTCGTGAAGAAGCATACGAACTTCCGCCTGGGCAATACGGATATCGGCTATGGCCTGCGACCGGAACATCCATTGCAGATGAAGGCCAAGAACGCAAAAAAGGCCGGTGGCTCGAAGCCAATGACGTTCGAGGAATATGCCGCCTTCGTAAAACCCTATACCTTGGAATACGCCGCCAAGATGTCCGGTGTGCCGGCTGAAAAGTTGGAGGATCTGGCCAAGATGTATGCGGACCCGGGCACCAAAGTCACCTCGTTCTGGACCATGGGGGTCAACCAACATACCCGCGGTGTGTGGACCAATAACCTGATCTATAATATCCATCTTTTAACTGGCAAGATCTCGGAACCCGGCAATAGCCCATTTTCATTGACCGGACAGCCGTCGGCCTGTGGTACGGCGCGGGAAGTGGGCACCTTTGCCCACCGTCTACCTGCCGACATGGTGGTGAAGAACCCCAAGCATCGGGCCCTGGCGGAAAAGATCTGGAAGTTGCCCAGCGGCACCATTCCAGGCAAGCCCGGCTATCATGCCGTGTTGCAGAACCGTATGCTCAAAGACGGCAAGCTCAATGCCTATTGGGTGCAGGTAAATAACAACGTTCAGGCGTCAGCCAACTTGAACGAGGAAACCTTGCCCGGCTATCGCAATCCGGACAATTTCATCGTTGTCTCCGATGCCTATCCGACCGTGACCGCACAGGCTGCAGACCTTGTCCTGCCCACTGCCATGTGGGTGGAAAAGGAAGGTGCCTATGGCAATGCGGAACGCCGCACCCAGTTCTGGTATCAATTGATCGATGCGCCAGGTGAAAGCAAATCCGATCTGTGGCAATTGGTGGAATTCTCCAAACGCTTCACCACGGACGAAGTCTGGCCCAAGGACCTGCTGGACCAGAACCCGGAATACAAAGGCAAAACCCTGTACGAGGTGTTGTACAAAAACGGCCAGGTTGATCGCTATCCGTTGAGCGAGATCTCACCCGACTATGAAAATGACGAGGCCAAGGATTTCGGATTTTACATCCAAAAGGGCCTGTTTGAGGAATATGCCGAATTTGGCCGGGGCCATGCCCACGATCTGGCCCCGTTCGATACGTATCATGCCGAACGGGGCCTGCGTTGGCCCGTCATCGATGGCAAGGAGACAAAGTGGCGGTTCCGTGAAGGTTCCGACCCTTACGTCAAGGCAGGCACGGATTTTCAGTTCTATGGCAAGAAGGATGGCAAGGCCATCATCTTTGGCCTGCCGTACGAGCCACCGGCGGAAAGCCCGGATGAAGAATATGATCTGTGGCTGTCCACGGGGCGGGTGCTGGAACATTGGCATTCCGGTTCCATGACCCAACGGGTACCGGAATTGTACAAGGCCTTTCCCGATGCCGTGGTTTTCATGCATCCCGATGATGCCAAATCACGGGGCTTAAAGCGGGGTACGGAGGTCCGGATCATCTCCCGTCGTGGCGAGATTAGAACCAGGGTAGAGACCCGTGGCCGCAATCGCCCGCCCGTTGGCCTGGTATTTGTTCCCTGGTTCGATGCCTCGCAACTGATCAACAAAGTCACACTTGATGCGACGGACCCCCTTTCCAAACAGACGGATTTTAAAAAATGCGCCATCAAAATTCTTCCCGTTTAGAGCGCGCTCGCCCTGCTATGAGAGGTCTGGCTGCATTCACCGGTATTCTGGCCCTTGTCGTCGTTGCGGTCACTGTCTCGGCCGTTTCGATCGCCGGGCCCAGGTCCGGCACGGTTGAGACAACCGAAGCCGATGCCTTGGCGACCCTGCGCGGCAGTGCCATCAATATGGAGCAGACCTCCCCCAGGATGGGCAAAGAGGTTAACACGGACCTGCGCCCGGTCCGTAATTACCCAGAGCAACCACCCACCATTCCCCATAAGACCCGGGGCTACAAAATCAACCTAAAGGTCAACAAATGCCTCAGCTGTCACAGCCGCCGGGCGGTGGAGCAGTCCCAGGCACCCATGGTCAGCGTGACCCATTTTATGGATCGTGATGGTCAGGTATTGGCCTCTGTCACGCCGCGCCGGTATTTTTGCAGCCAATGTCATGTGCCGCAGTTGGATGCGAAACCCTTGGTGGCGAACGATTTCGTTGATGCGGACACTGTCATCCAAGTCATCCGTGCAAAAGGAAACTAGGCCGTGAGTATCATTGCGCGATCCATGGCGTTGTTGGGATTGCTCAGCCGTCCCAGCCGCCATTACAGCCTGGCGTTCCTGACCTTTGGCGGGTTTATTGCCGGGATCATATTCTGGGGCGCTTTCAATACCGCGTTGGAGGTGACCAACACCGAGGCGTTCTGCATCTCGTGTCATGAAATGCGCAATAACGTCTACGAGGAACTGCGCGAAACCGTACATTACTCCAACCGCTCCGGCGTACGTGCCACCTGTCCCGATTGTCATGTGCCCCACGAATGGACTGACAAGATCGCGCGCAAGATGGCCGCCACGAAAGAGGTTTGGGGCAAGGTCTTCGGGACCATTAGTACACGGGAGAAATTTCAGGATAAGCGTCTGGAACTCGCCATGCATGAATGGGCGAGATTTAAAGCAAACGATTCTCTGGAGTGCCGGAACTGCCATGAATATGTCTATATGGATATCACGGCGCAAAGCCCCCGGGCAGCGGACCATCATGAACGTCTGCTGAAGAATGGCGAGAAGACCTGTATCGACTGTCACAAGGGTATCGCCCATGAATTGCCCGATATGTCGAACGTGAAGGGCTGGAAATAGGGCTGGAACGAGGCCTTGAATTGGGGCGGGAACTAGGGCGGGAACTAGGGCGGCCCAGGCAGCCCCGCTTGACAGTTGATGGGGCGTTGTAGGACAAGGGTCGCATCTGCAACGTCCTGCAACGTTCTGCACCACCCTGAAATATCGAATAGAGTGCCCAGCCCCGATCCATGTCGCAACGTGAGCCCAGTATAGAAATTAGGTATGGCTGGGTGATCCTGATCGCCTCGCTTATTATTCATACGATCGGACTTGGTGCCCCCAATATTCTGTTCGTTACCCTGAAACCCATCGCCGAAGATTTAGGCACGGCACGGGCGGTGCCGTCGTTTGCCTATTCCCTGTTGATGCTGGGCACGGGTATCGGCGGCATTGGCATGGGCTGGTGGTTGGACAAGCGCGGGGTGATGCAGCCGGTCCTGTTTGGTGCCGTGATGATTGCTTTGGGGTCTTTCCTTGCCGCCCAGTCCGAGGGGAAGTGGAGCCTGTATCTGGCCAATGGTGTTCTCATCGGCCTGTTGGGCAAGGCCGCCATGATCGCGCCCCTGGTGGCCAACGCGACCCGCTGGTTTGACCGTCACCGGGGCCTGGCTGTGTCCATTATCGCATCCGGTCAGGGCGTGGCGGGCGTGATCTGGCCGCCCGTCGTGCGCTACATAAATGATGGCGGCGGCTGGCGGGAAGTTTATCAGTACTACGGTATTTTCGTCTTGTTCACGATGATCCCGTTAGCCTTTTTGCTTCGCCCAAAGCCTCCCGTAGTCGTCGTCGGCGCGGTAGAACCGGGAATTACTCAGACGGAACAGGTATTAGGATTATCTCCCCGGGCCGTGCAAGTGGCTATGTGGTTCGCTGTCGTGGGCTGTTGTATGGCGATGGCCATGCCCACCGTGCATTTGTTCAGCTACGCCACGGATCTTGGCTTTGCCGCTGCGCGGGCGGCTGAAGTGTTGTCTCTGTTGTTTGGCGCGGCATTTTTCTCCCGCATCGCTTTTGGCATGCTGGCGGACCGGATCGGCGGTGTGCGCACATTGTTGATCGGCTCCTGCTGCCAGGCGACCATGTTGTTGGTGTTTTCCCAGGTGGACACGTTGACTGGCCTGTACGTTGCGGCCTTTATGTTCGGACTGGGGTTTTCGGGCATCATGCCATGCTATGCCCTGATGATCCGTTTGTACTTCCCCGTTGGCGAGGCCGGTTGGCGCATTGCCGGGCAATATCTATTCGCCTCGGCAGGTATGGCCGCGGGCGGTTTGATGGGCGGGGCGATCTACGATTTGACGGGCAGTTATACCAATGCCTTTTTGGCGGGGTTCTCCTTTAACCTTATGAATCTGGCCATTGTTGCCTTCCTTTATACCCGGCAACGCCGTATCAGCCTGCAAGGTGCTGTTGCTTAGGTCATATCTTGGTTGGTTTGCACCAATTTCGGGACCATTCGCCGCAGCGAGACTGTATTGTCAGGACGGACAATCAATCTAATATATTAAGTGGTGATGAATGGAGGAGATTTGGTCATGACCTACAAGCGTATCATGGTACCCCTGAACGGTTTGGATGATCCCAGGCACGCGCTTGCCATAGCCTTTGATCTGGGGCGGCGCTTCGAAGGCGAAGTCGTCGGCATGCATGCCGAAGTCGATACCGCATCATCCCTGCCCTATATGGGAGAAAGCATGTCAGGTGCTTTGGTTGAGACGATGATTGCCAATATGGATAACGCGACCGGCCAGCGCCGGAACATCGCCAAGGCTGCTTTTGAGGCGGCCCAACAGGCAGCCGGCAGCGAAGGAAAAGCCGGAATGGGAAGTTTCGTTGTCTACCAGGGCCAGGAAGATGATCTGCTGGCCTGGCACGGTCGTCTTGCCGATCTCGTCGTCGTGGGCCGACCGGAAGATGCCTCCGCGTTGAATGAAAGCCCCACCATACATGCTGCGATCATGGAAACCGGCCGTCCCGTCCTTGTCGCTCCGCCAGGGGAGACAAAAACCCTGGGGCGCAACATCATGATCGCCTGGAACGGCTCCCCCCAGGCCGTGCGTGCCATCGCCGCCGCCTTGCCGTTGTTGCAGGAGGCCGAGGCGATCACCCTGTTGTCCATCGAAGAAGGCGGGATAGACGGCCCGCCCGCCGCCGAGGCAGTAGACTATCTGGCAGCCCATGGCTGCCAGGCCCAGGCTGTAGCTCTGTCAAAAGGCCATGGCACGGTTGGTGATACCTTGTTGCTTGCAGCCCATAATGAAGGCGCTGATTTAATGGTGATGGGGGCCTATACCCACAACCGCATCCGCCAGTTCATTTTTGGCGGCGCAACATTAGAGGCCTTATTGGACGCCACCATCCCGGTCCTCATGGCTCATTAGGGTCGTTTCCGGCTTACGCCGGATCGTTGGACGAGGCGGCTTGGGTCCGTGCCCCGCATATAAAGGGCATCCTTGGTGCGTTCCGCGCGGACCATGTCGAAATGGGTCAAAAATGCCTCCATTTCGTCCAGATCCGGTGACCGCAGTCGCCCGTAAGCAAGTTCCCGCACTTTGACGATGGCCATAATATTACACTCACCATTTGACCAAAAAGCTTATAGCAATATAGGCGAATTGGTAGTCCTGGTATTATTCGCCAAAGGTGTTAGATAATGAGGCTATGAATGAAACATCAGCGAACAGCCGCCGCACCCTGGTTCTGACCGGGGCCAGCCGGGGTATTGGCCATGCCACGGTCAAGCGATTTTCATCGGCGGGATGGCGGGTCATAACCTGTTCCCGCCACCCCTTTCCCGAAGATTGCCCGTGGGAGGCAGGGCCGGAAGATCATTTGCAGGTCGATCTGGCAGACCCGGCGGATATTGAGGCTGGCATTGCTGAATTGAAAAATCGCCTGGGTGGTGGCCCATTGCATGCGCTGGTTAACAATGCGGGTATTTCACCGAAAGCAGGCGATGGCAGCCGCCTATCCAGCCTGACAACGGATATGGATACCTGGCGTCAGGTGACGCAGGTAAATTTTTACGCACCCATCATATTGGCCCGGGGTCTGCTGGATGAATTACGGCTGGCCAAGGGCTCTGTGGTCAATGTCACTTCCATCGCAGGCAGCCGGGTGCATATGTTCGCTGGTACCGCCTATGCCACTTCGAAAGCGGCCCTGGCATCCCTGACGCGAGAGATGGCGGCGGATTTCGCACCCCTGGGCGTGCGGGTCAATGCCATTGCGCCGGGGGAGATCAAGACAGAGATTTTGTCCCCCGATACGGAGGCGCTGTTGGCACCGACCATTCCCATGCGCCGACTGGGCACACCTGAGGAGGTTGCCAAGACGATCTATTTCCTGTGTACGGAGCAATCCAGCTATGTGAATGGCGCGGAAATCCACATCAACGGCGGCCAGCACGTCTGATGCGCCCGATACGTGTTGTCCACAGCCCCGCCCACGCTGGCCATGACCCCGAAAGCTTTATCCGGGCCGGTCGTTTCGCGCCCTCTCCCGAATGTCCGGAGCGGGCCCATCGGTTGTTCGCGGCGGTGGAGAAAGCTGGCTACGAAATAGTACCGCCGCAAGATCACGGCATGGATGCGATAGCCGCCGTGCATCCACCCGACTATCTGGATTTTCTGCAAAATGGCCTGGCCGAATGGCAGAAGCTGCCCGATGCCGGGCCCAATATAGTACCGAACATGCATCCCGGCCGGCATATGCAGGCGCGGCCCCAGGCGATTGTGGGCAAGGCCGGTTATTATATGGCTGATACCGGCTGCCCCATCGGGCCGGGAACATGGGGCGCAGTGGCATCTTCCGCCCAGGTTGCACTTACCGCTGCCGACCTGGTTCTGGGCGGCGATGATGCCGCTTATGCCCTGTGCCGTCCGCCGGGCCATCATGCCTATGGGGACCAGGCGGGTGGTTTTTGCTTCCTCAACAATGTGGCCATTGCGGCGCAGTATATGCGCGGCAAGACGGACCGGGTGGCGATCCTGGATGTGGATGTACATCACGGCAACGGAACCCAGGGCATATTTTATGACCGCGGCGATGTGCTGTTCTGCTCCCTGCATGGTGAACCATCTGTGTTCTACCCCTATTATGCGGGTTATGGCGATGAGCGGGGGACGGGCGCGGGGGAAGGCTTTAATCTGAACCTGCCGCAAGCGCCGGGTACGGCTGACGATGCCTATTTGCAGGCTATGGCGACGGCCTTGCAGGCGATCAAGGACTTCGCGCCGGGCTATTTACTGGTTTCGTTGGGTCTGGACGCCCAGGAAAATGACCCTTTGGGCATTCTATCCATCACCACGCAAGGCTTCTCTCGTATGGCAGCGGATATCAGCGCTTTGGGCCTGCCAACCTTGATTGTGCAGGAGGGCGGTTATCTGTGCGACGAGATTGAGGATAATCTGTTGGCGTTCTTGAGCGGTTTTGAGGCCGCTCGTTAGAGCGTCTGTTTGCCCGTCTGGAATGTGGTGTCAACATGGATTGCCGGATCAAGTCCGGCAATGACGGAAATTGAGGAAATAATGGCTGGAAAAAGCCAATAATGTCATGCCCACACATGATCCGGGCATCCAGGGCGATGCGCTGTGAAGTAGGCTCGCTGCACGTCGCCGACTCATCCGCCCTAATCCTGGGCCTTGATCATCCGGCCCGCGATGGGGCGACCGCCAAAAATATGCATATGAAAATGCGGCACCTCTTGGTGGGCATCCACGCCATTATTGGCAACCAGGCGATAGCCGCTTTCGGTGACGCCGGATAATTTCGCGGTTTCCGCCACGGCCTGTATAAATCCGCCCATTTCCTCCACACTGGCGCCGGCGTGAAATTCTTCCAGGTTGGTGTACGGTCCTTTGGGAATAACCAGCACGTGGACGGGCATCTGCGGGCTGATATCATTGAAGGCCAGGGCGTGGTCGTTTTCGTAGACCTTATTGCAAGGGATTTCACCGCGCAAAATCCTGGCAAAAATATTGTTCTGGTCATAGGCCATGGTGGGATGCGCCTTTCTATTTGTTCTTGTCTTTTTTCTGTTTTTTCTTTTTCACATCACCGGCCCCGATGCGCCGTTTGTACAATACATCATAGACTTCGTCGGGCTTCACGCCTTTGGCGGCCCACAGGACCAACAGGTGGTACAGCAGATCGGCGCTTTCCTCCAACAGATCCTGGTGGGTTTCGGCCAGGGCGGCGACCACGGTCTCTGTCGCTTCTTCGCCGACCTTCTGGCAGATCTTTGGCAGACCTTTGGCCATCAGGCGGGCGGTCCATGATTCAGCTGGGTCCGCACCACGGCGTTGTTCGATAACGCCGTACAGCTGATCCAGGATCGCTGCGCCCTGTTCGGCTTCCGGAATTTCTTGCTCTGACATATTTACGAACTTTCGTTTAGATGATGATTGGGCCAGATCACTGGGCCAGATCTTTGGGTGTGACAAATAATTTCGGTTGGCCGGTCCGCCCACGAACGCCCGGCCATGCTTGATTGAATTGAAATGCGACCAGGGCGGCGGAGGGAAATTCCGAATACAGTCGCCGCATTATAGGGCCATCGCTGACATCGGCGTAATACATCGCCGCCTCGTGCAGGCCCGGATTATGGGCGATGATCATGACGTTTTCTGCATCTTCCGGCAGCTCGCGTATGCGTTTATCCAGACCGGCGGCGGAACATAGGTACAGATCCCGTTCAATCTGGGCCTGGGGTGGATTGGCCAGACAGGCCGCGATCAGGGTCCAGGTCTGCTGGGTGCGTTGTGCCGCAGAACAAAGGACCAGATCCAGATCGCCGGGAATTTGTGCCAGATAACGCCCTATCAACGTCGCTTCCTCGCTACCGCGGGCATTCAAGGTGCGGCCAAGGTCACCCTGTTCCGGTGTGCCCGCATTGGCATCCCCATGGCGCAATAGATACAGGGTCGGCATCCTACCGCCCCAACCTTACCGGCAGCCCGGCGGCCCGCATGGCCGCCTTCGCCTCAGCAATGGAATATTCACCAAAGTGAAAGATGGAGGCCGCCAGGACAGCATCCGCATGGCCCTCAACAATACCGTCGACCATATGATCCAGCGTGCCAACGCCACCCGAGGCAATGACGGGTACACTGACCGCATCCGCCACCAATCGGGTTAGTTCAGTGTCGAAGCCCGATTTGGTGCCGTCCTTATCCATGGAGGTCAACAGGATTTCCCCCGCCCCTAATTCGGTCATCCGCTGGGCCCAGCCGATCACCTCGATGCCCGTGGGATTGCGTCCGCCGTGGGTGAAGACTTCAAAACCGCCCCCGCCATTCCGTTTGGCATCTATGGCGACAACGATGCATTGGTTGCCGAATTTCAAAGCCGCCTCGGCCACGAATTCGGGACGGTTCACGGCAGCCGTATTGATAGAAACCTTATCTGCACCCGCGAGGAGCAGCTTGCGCACATCCTCGACCACCCGAACACCGCCGCCGACCGTTAACGGCATAAAGCATTGTTCCGCCGTCGCGCTGACCACGTCAAAGATGATCTCCCGGTTGTCCGACGATGCGGTGATGTCCAGGAATGTCAATTCGTCCGCACCGGCCTTGTCATAGACCTTGGCTTGTTCGACTGGGTCGCCCGCATCCACCAAATCGACAAAGTTGACGCCCTTGACCACGCGGCCATCTTTAACATCGAGACAGGGAATGACGCGCTTGGTCAGCATTATCCTTCGCCCCCTAGCGCTTTCAGGGCAGCGGCGACATCAAAAGCGCCGTCGTATAAGGCCCGGCCAACGATGACACCTTCGATACCGCCACCTGCAATGTCTGCGGCGGCTGCCTTCAATGCCGTCAGATCATCCAGGTTCGTTACCCCGCCCGAGGCGATGACCGGTGTGGAGATCGCGTCCGCCAGCTGGGCGGTCGCGGTCACATTGTGCCCCTGCATGGCCCCGTCGCGGTCAATGTCCGTATAGATAATTGCGGCCGCACCGGCACCTTCAAAATGGCGGGCCAGATCAATCACCGGAACATCGGATTGTTCGACCCAGCCTTCCACGGCGACACGGCCATCCCGGCCATCAATGCCGATGGCGATGCGGCCCGGATGGCGGCGGCACATATCGGCCACCAGATCTGGTTGGCGCAAGGCAAATGTGCCGATGATCACCCGGTTGATCCCCGCCTCCAGCCAGGTGAGCGCCGTATTTTCATCACGAATGCCACCGCCCAGTTGCACGGGAATGGTCAAGGCCTGCAATATGGCAGCCACGGCGTCGCCATTGACCGGCCGGCCCTCGATAGCGCCATTCAGGTCAACCAGATGCAGCCACTGACAGCCGGCATCCTGAAAGGACCGCGCCTGGGCGGCGGGGTCATTGTTGAAGACCGTCGCGGCAGCCATCTCGCCGCGCAACAGGCGGACGCAGTCGCCGTCTTTCAAATCAATGGCTGGGTACAGGTTCATGAGATCGACACTCTTACGGTGACCAGGACAGGAAGTTAGCGATGAAGCGCAGGCCCACGGCCTGGCTTTTCTCCGGATGGAATTGCGTGCCGGCTATATTGCCTTTGGCGACGGCGGATACGATGGGGGGTCCATATTCGACCTCCGCCAGCACGCAGCTGTCGTTGCTGGGAACAAAACCATAGGAATGGACGAAATAGACATGGTCGCCAGGATCAATGCCTGCGAACAGATTGGCCGGGCTTTCCTTGATCCGCAGGGCATTCCAACCCATGTGCGGCACTTTTTTGCGCACATCGCCAGGCTCGATCGCGCGGACCTCACCGCCGATCCAGCCAAGTCCGGCGTGTTCCCCATGCTCCAACCCGCGATCTGCCAATAGCTGCATGCCAACGCAAATACCCAAAAACGGCCGGCCCTTTTTGTGGACAAATTCATCCAGGGCATCAACCATGCCGTCAACCGCGCCCAGACCGGCCCGGCAATCGGCAAAAGCCCCGACGCCGGGCAGGACCACGCGATCCGCGTCGGCGACAATTTCTGCCTTTGATGTGACCGTGACTTCCACAGCCGCCCCATGGTCAGCACCCGCCCGCTCAAACGCCTTGGCGGCGGAACGAAGATTGCCGGAGCCGTAATCTACAATTGCGATACGCATGCTGCCTCTTAGGCCGGATCGAATGGCGTGGCAAAGGGGGTTAGACGGCTGGTGGGTAGGGGCGTAAATTTCTGCGCCGAAGGTTCGGCCCGCCGGTTCGATTGATCCTGCCAGCGTCCACGAAAGAAAATCTCTTCCGCCCGATGGATGTTATTGGCCGCGACGACCGTGACCAGTTCATAGCCCTGTGCCCCTAGCCGCCAGCGCCGCCAGTCATTGGCCTGGGCAGCGACGTAAAGGGATAGCACCACTGACAGCAACATGGTCGTGATTGTGTCCAGGCCGAGGATAAGGGTCGCGCCCGAAAGAATTGCCGTCACGGCCAAGTAGGCCAGCAAACCCCAGACCTGCTTGCGATAGATCAACCACAACAACGGCACAAAAAGGGCCGGCCAGCAAAAGCCTTCCTTGACGAAGACCACATCAGGATCCAAAGCATCACTGTCGGGTCTGTGGTGCACCGTATAGAGGCGCATAGGCTGCTACCCCTCTTCCTATAGACTGCCGCCCAGGACACCCTTGGTGGAGGGCACCGCGTCGGCCCGGCGAGGGTCTATTTCCACCGCCTGACGCAGACTGCGGGCCAGGGCCTTGAAACAGCTTTCGATCATGTGATGGTTATTCTGGCCATACAGCACCTCAACATGCAGGGTGATCCCGGCGGCCTGTGACAGCGCCTGGAACCATTCCCGGAACAGCTCCGTATCCATGTCACCCAGCTTGGGCCGGTTGAAATCCACCTTCCAGATCAAATAGGGCCTGTCGGACAGGTCCAGCGCCACCCGGGTCAGGGTTTCATCCATGGGCACCACGGCATTGCCATAACGGACGATTCCCGTACGTGGGCCCAGGGCCTCGCGGATCGCCTCACCAATGGCCAGGCCGGTATCTTCCGTGGTGTGATGGCCGTCGATGTGCAAATCGCCCTTGGCCCGGACCGTCAAATCGATCAGGCTGTGGCGGGACAATTGTTCCAGCATATGGTCCAGAAAACCAAGGCCCGTCTGCACGTCATAGCTGCCCGTACCGTCCAGATCCACCGCGACGGTGATCTGCGTTTCCTTGGTGTTGCGTTCCACATTGGCCTTACGCATGGCCTGATACTCCTCGACTGCGACGGGATTGCGACGGGATCGATGCGGGATCGAGACGGGCCCGAGATGGGATTGTGGCCCCCAGCGATCTATCTATCCATTACTTGAGGGCGGTATAGCAGTCCGGCGCAGTATTCGCCAGTGCCGGTTCCCTGGATTTGGATTTGTTAGACTTGTATCAATCGCCTTTTCACCATACATCAAAGGCTGGCTGACAAAGGATTTAGAGCACGTGGATCATTCAAACGACAAAACCTGGTACGGCACCACCATATTATGCGTCCGTAAGGGCGACACCGTCGTCATGGCAGGCGATGGCCAGGTCAGCCTGGGACAGACCGTGATTAAAGCCAATGCGCGCAAAGTGCGCCGTCTGGGCACGGGGGGCAAGATTGTCGCCGGTTTCGCCGGTGCCACGGCGGATGCCTTTACTTTGTTTGAGCGTCTGGAAGGCAAGCTGGAACAGCATCCCGGCAACCTGACCCGGGCGGCGGTCGAAATGGCCAAGGACTGGCGCACGGATCGTTATTTGCGCCGGTTGGAGGCGATGATGGCCGTCTCGGACGTTGATACGTCTTTGGTGTTGACCGGCACCGGCGATGTGCTGGAACCCGAAGATGGCCTGATCGGCATCGGTTCGGGAGGGTCCTATGCACTGGCCGCGGCCCGGGCCTTGATTGATCAGGAGAATATGGCGGCTGAAGACATCGCCCGGAAAGCCATGCAGATCGCCGCCGGTATCTGCGTCTACACCAATGAAAACGTCACCGTGGAAACATTAAGTCAGCAGGACCCGGCATAATGACAGAATTCAGCCCCCGGGAAATTGTTTCCGAACTGGACCGCTATATCGTCGGCCAGAACGATGCCAAACGCGCCGTGGCCATCGCCCTGCGTAACCGCTGGCGGCGCATGCAGCTGGAAGGCAACATGCGCGAAGAGGTGATGCCGAAGAATATCCTGATGATCGGCCCCACGGGCGTCGGCAAGACAGAGATTGCCCGCCGCCTGGCCCGCCTGGCCGGCGCGCCTTTCGTGAAGGTCGAGGCGACGAAATTTACCGAAGTCGGCTATGTCGGCCGGGATGTGGAGCAGATAGTCCGCGACCTGGTGGAAATCGCCCTGACCATGATGCGGGACAAACGCCGGGAAACCGTGCAGGCAAAAGCAGAAATGGCGGCGGAAGAGCGGGTTTTGGACGCGCTTGTAGGCGACACTGCCTCTGAAAGCACGCGGCAGTCCTTTCGCAAAAAATTGCGGGAAGGGGAGCTGGCCGAAAAAGAGATAGAGCTGGATCTGGCTGATACGGGTGGTGGCGGTATGCCGACATTTGAGGTGCCGGGCATGCCCGGTGCGCAGATGGGCATGTTGAACCTGAACGATATGCTGGGCAAGGCCCTGGGCGGGGACCGCACCAAGCGCCGGCGTCTGACGGTGGCGGAAAGCTACGATGTATTGGTGGCGGAGGAATCCGATAAACTGTTGGATGAAGAAGCCTTGGTTCGCGATGCCCTGGCGGCGGTGGAAGAAAACGGCATCGTCTTTTTGGATGAGATCGATAAAGTCACCGCCCGCTCGGAACGTTCAGGCGGCGATGTTAGCCGCGAAGGCGTGCAGCGGGATCTACTGCCCCTGTTGGAGGGCACGACAGTGTCCACCAAGTACGGTGCCATAAAGACCGATCATGTGCTGTTCATCGCCTCGGGCGCTTTCCATCTGGCTAAACCGTCGGATCTGTTGCCAGAACTGCAGGGCCGTCTGCCAATCCGTGTGGAGTTGTCCGCCTTGGGCGCGGATGATTTTAAGCGTATTTTGTTGGAGCCTGAGGCTTCGTTAATCAAGCAGTATGTCGCTTTGTTGGACACCGAAGGGGTCACCCTTGATTTCACCGACGATGCCATCGATGAAATTGCCGCCGTCGCGGCGGAGGTCAACCAAAATGTGGAAAATATCGGTGCCCGCCGTCTGCACACAATATTAGAACGTGTTTTGGACGATATCAGCTTTACTGCCACGGACCGGCCCGGCGAAACCGTCACCATCGATGCGGATTTCGTGCGGGAAAACATGGGCGACCTGGCCAAAAACGCTGATTTGTCGAAGTTTATTCTGTAGATTTTTGTCAGCCGGGATAGTCAATGCTACGTCGGGCAGCCATGCCGCGGCCGATGCTTTCCATATCCTTTGCTTCCAGGTAACGGCGGGCCAGGGGCAGGACGATGTTGTTTTCCCAGATGATATGGCGGCGTTGGGTATTCACAAAACGGGCGACCGAGGTTTCGAACAATTCCCTCTGGCTCACAACCTTGTCCGCCAATAACGCGGCAAAGCCATTGGTGATAATAGGCAGCAGGGCAAAATCTTCCTCGTGCTCCTGCTGCAAAGTGGTGAGGATGTTTTTGGTGTCGCGATCGCCGCGGCATTGTTGCAACAGCGCGGGGAACAGGCCTTCATCTTCATCCGTGATATGAAGGCCCAATTCATCACATAAATAGGCCTGGATCACCCGAACATCGGCGGTGGTATCATCAGCCAGGGGCATGGCGAATATGCCAGCGGTCAGATAACGGTCCATTGTCGCGATAACCTGGCGCAGCCTGTAGTGGTCGGCGAAAATATATTCGATGGGCTCTCGCAAAAGATTTTCCGGAATTGGCTCCAGAACCAGCGGCTCCCAATCGTCGCCATGGCAATTTTTGAGTTTCTCGCCCAACCCGCTCACTCCTCATTGAGCGGATAGACTACGGGGCTGGGAGGACCACCGCCTTGATGCGCGTCAATGGGATATTAGTCAGCCGACCGGCAGGAGGACATTCTGGTGCATGTTCATTCGGTTCTCTCCTTGATGCTTCTGTCTTGGTAAACATCAGCTTTTCAGAAGTGGATCGAATGAACAACCTCGTGAGAGCTCACATCTAGCCTAACGATATGCCTAATATACCTTCCAGGTCGCTGATCGCCTGTGCGGCGGAGAGAACTTTGATGGTGGTCATACCCATGGCCTTGGCTGGTTTCAGATTAACACCCAGGTCATCCATGAAGACGGCTTGGGATGGTTCCACCGCCAACATTTCGCAGGCAATTTTATAGAATTCCGGTTCCGGTTTGCGGACGCCTACCTTGCTGGATTCGACCACCTGTTCAAATATTTCCATCACTTTCGCGATCTCAGCCGCTTTGCCTGCATCCCCTGTCATGGAGGGGCCGTGGCCGGTCTGCATGTTGTTGGTCAGACAGGCGGTCTTGTAATGCTTGGCAACGATCCCCAGGGCCGTGACCATTTCCGGCTGCAGGCGGCCAGACAACAAGGGCAGGATTTCACTGCCGTTTATGGCGTGACCGGCAGCACGGGATTCGACCTCAAACAAATCGCCGAACTCCGCCTTGCTGACGTCATTGCGTTCCATTTTGGCCCAGGCGTTGGTGTCAGGATTGGTGGCATTAATGGTACGGATGAAATCCTTGGGCAGGCCGCGTTCAGCCTCAAACTTTGTAAAGGCCTCGAACGGCGAAGTGGTGAAGACACCGCCAAAATCCCACAGTACCGCCTTGATATCGCTATTCGGGCTATCTTGGTTACGCATACTAATTTGATCCCTACTTATCTTCGTCGACCAGATTTAACGAGGCCGAATTGAGGCAATAACGCAGTCCCGTGGGCGCCGGGCCGTCCGGGAACAGATGCCCCAGATGGGCATCGCAACGGGCGCACATAACCTCGGTGCGTTGCATGAACAGGGAATTATCCTCTTCCTCAATGATATTCTCCGCCGCCAAGGGGGTGTGGAAACTGGGCCAGCCGGTACCGGATTCAAACTTGGTATTTGACGAAAACAGCTCCAACCCGCAGCAGATACAGGCATAGGTGCCAGCATCATGGCAGCTGTTGTAGCCGGGACCGAACGGGCGTTCCGTCCCTTTTTCCCGGGCCACGTGATATTCCTCCGGGCTAAGTTGCGCCCGCCACTCGGCCTCAGTCTTTTTGATCTTATCCATGCCCATATCCCCTAATGTCCCCAAGTATTCGATGTCTATTTGAACCGCTTCAACGCCTTATTGATTTGCTTGATCTGATGCTTGATATCCAGAGAGATTTTCGAGGTCAACTCCAAATCCCGATCTTCCAGCACATCGCCGTCGTGGCTTTCCGACCACGCTTGTATCACATCATCCCGCTCTAACAGCAATTGTGCGATTTGCGGATGGTACAGCGCCACCATCGCCGTAACCCAACGGTTCACCGCCCAGGACGGAAACGTGTGGTCGATAACAAAGCTGTCCAACAGGGCCGTGACGTCTTCGGCCCCATACCAGTGTTCGCCGGTGACCCAGCGGTTGGTGGTGAACAGATGCGTGGGGTAGCCCTTTGGCTCCATCGCAATGGCAATCAGATGGCAGATGATATCGTCGCCTTCCGGCCATTCCTCCACGCCAACAAAGGGCTTCGTTTCCATATGGCCGGGGATGCCTTCGCGGCGAACAAACAGGTGAAAATGGCCGTGTTCGCCGTCTTCGGGGCGGTGGGAATGATAATAATATTGCCCATAGGTCTCGTGATCATAAACATCACCTTCGGGATAATGATCCCATTCATAAAAGGTGCCGCCGTGTTCAATGACCTGGCCGACTACATTGGCCGAGGTTTTTTCCAATACCCGATAGCATTCCAGAACTTCGGCCCCTGCGGCGGCCATTTTTTCCAGCCGTTCCCGGGACAGATTATCGAACAAACTCATGACATGTTTCCTTTTGCGGTCCAGTTATTTTGCACTATTCCCGGATCAATCGAAAGCCGATCAGGATGTGCTTTAACGCCGCAGGTCGGCCATGGCGCGCTGCCGGGCGGCAGACGCCGCAGCCCTTGTCATCCCACGACCCACCTTTGACCAGATAGCGGCTTTTGTTGGTTTTGGAGTTTTTTGCCGGCGATGCCGTCCATTCGAAGACCTGACCGGCAGGATCCGTCAGGCCAAAGGGGCTGTTGCCGTCAGCGAATGTACCGACGGGTAGGGTATCAAAGGGGCCGGCGTCGTGGCTGTTCAGGCGGCGGGCGTCGAATTTGTTACCCCAGGGGAAATAGCGGCCATCACTGCCCCGGGCCGCCTTTTCCCATTCAAGCTCCCTGGGCAGACGCCAATCGCCTTTACCCTGACGGGTCAGCCAAGCGGCATAAGCCACCGCGTCATGGTAGGAGACGAGAACGACGGGATGATCTTCGCGACCGGCAGGGGGATGGCCGTCTTTCCAGGCATGACGCCGGGTACGATGGTGGGGATGGATCAGGCCGTAGCTGCGCCAGATCTTTAAATCGACGTTTGGGACAGGACGCCCCGTGGCGGCAATAAAGCTTGCGTATTGACGGTTGGTAATAAGGCTGCGGGTGATGGCGAAGGTTGCTAGGTGCTGGCGGCCCCTGGGCCGTTCGTCATCGTACCAACCCCATTTCCGCGTGCGGTCATGGCCATAGGCGGCCTGATCCAGATCATAGGCGGTGTCCCGCTCCACCTGATTGGAGCCGGCAATGAAGTTTCCAGCGGGAATGGTGATGGTTTGTGGAAACAACACCGCCGCCTGAGCTGCCGTTGCGAACGTCCACAAGCCAATGACTATGATCGTGGTCATCATGATGCCTATGGATCGAACAATCACCTGCCTTCCTCCCCGTGCTGAAAATTGAACTATAGCGAAAATAGGAGGACGGGGTTCCGGTTTCAAAGAGGCCCTCACGGAAGTTTGAGGTGATGTTACTCGTTTAAGCATTCTGTTGAGCGCAAATTGTGGGACGCAAAACATGCTTAACAATTAGAAAAAAGCCTGGAGGCAGCAACGTGCAACTAAAAGAAAATAAGATCATCAATTCATCCGTTTTGCATGTGGTCATGGGCGCAGCCCTGGCCGCCGGCGCGACAATTTCCCTAACAGATGTGGCCTTTGCCCGGGGGCAACTGTCCGGCGCACCAACCGCAAACACCAGCAGCGTTAACCCGACGGCCGTGGCCAGAGGGCAATTGCCCAATGCCCCCGCCGCGCCGTCGCCGCAAGCACCCCTGCAGCTTGCCGCCTGTACGCCCTGTGGTGGCCAAAAACGCGGCTGCGGTGCCTGCAATCCCTGTGCCGCCAAAAAAGGCTGCGGGGCGTGTAATCCGTGTGCCGCGAAAAACGCGTGTAGCCCCAGTAAAGGCTGTAACCCCTGCGCAGCGAAAAAAGGTTGTGGTGCCTGCAATCCATGTGCGCCAAAGAACGCCTGCGGCGCTTGCAACCCGTGCAATCCCTGCAATCCCTGTGGGGCGGGCGGCAAAATGGCAGCGAACGAATGCGCCATTCCGCGTCTGGCAAGTGCTGCCCTATGCAATCCCTGTGCGGCGAAAAAGGCCTGCGGTGCGTGTAACCCATGCTCTGCCAAGAAGGGCTGCGGTGCCTGTAACCCCTGCAACCCATGTGCCGCCAAGAATGCCTGTGGTGCCTGCAATCCCTGTAACCCATGTGGCGGCGGCGAAGTCGCCGAATTGACCGCCGGTGAGGCGCGCAAGGCCTATGACTGCTTGATCAAGGATCTTGTCGCGGGCTATTCAAAATCGGGTCTGAAGGTATCCAGCTACTACAAGGATTGGAAAAACTATTCCAACCAGCCTTATGTCTCTGATACCCACGGCGGCCGCTACGTCAACAACTACGGCAACGCCTTGGCGGCGAGTTATAACAAGTACGAAAACGCCGGACGAATGCCCGTTGGCGCGATCGCGGCGAAAGACAGCTTCGTCACAAAGGCCAATGGCAAGGTTGGGCCGGGGCCGTTGTTCCTGATGGAGAAGATGTCATCTAATTTCAACAAGGACTCCGGTAATTGGCGCTACACCATGGTGCTGCCCAATGGCCAGGTCTTTGGCACCACCAATGGTGCCGGTTCCGCAAAAATGAAGTTCTGTTACGAATGCCACATGGCGGTGGCAGAGGAACAGGACAGTCTGATGTTCCTACCGGATGAGTACCGCGTACAGTAAAGCGTTCTCGTTCACACTCTACCTGTTGTTCCGTCTTCAATCTTGGCCGGATGCATGAATAATGTATCCGGCCTTTTTTGCGGCGTTGTCATCCAGTGCGCGGAGGGGCAAACTAGGGCAACCGTAGAACAGTGAGTATTGATAGGTAGTGTCATGTCGGATCGGGTGCGCGACATCGTTATTGTTGGGGGCGGGACATCCGGTTGGACGGCGGCCTGTTATCTGGGTGCCGTGCTGGCCACGCCCAATCCAGCGGAACAGGTGCAGATCACCCTGATCGAAAGCAAGGACATCGGTATCATCGGGGTGGGTGAGGCGACCCTGGCCCATATCAAGCAGATCATGTCGACAATCGGCATCGATGAAGGCGACTTTATGCGCTGCTGCGACGGCACCTTCAAAAGCGCCATTCGCTTTGATGGTTTTCGCGAGAAGGGGGAGACATGGTGGCATCCCTTCAGCCAGCTATCCCATGTCAATAACTACGCCATGGTGCATCTGTGGTTGGAGGCGCGCCGCGCCGGTTATCAGGGCAGCTATGCCGATGCCGTGGCCCAGGACCCGGAAATGTGCCGCCGTTTCCTGGCCCCAAAGACAGCCGACCACAAGCCTTATGATGGCCTGGTCAATTATGCCTATCACATAGACACCATCAAATTGGGGCGCTATCTGCGGGATTTGGGCAAACAGCGGGGCGTCCGCCATATCACCGATCTGGTGACGGATACCGCATTTGATGAAAGTGGCAATATCACTGCCGTCTCGACCCAGGAAAATGGCGATATCGCCGGTGATCTGTTCATCGATTGCACCGGCTTTCGCTCTCTTTTGCTGGGCAAGGCGTTGGGGGAGCCGTTTAGATCCTTCAACGATGCCTTGTTCAATGACAACGCCGTTGCCATGCGGGTGCCGAACCCGGAAGGTAAACGGGATATCCGCCCCTACACCACCTGCAGCGCCCAGGATGCCGGCTGGATCTGGAATATTCCCCTTTATCGGCGCACCGGTGTTGGCCATGTTTACTCCTCCGCCCATATGGATCGCGAGGCAGCGGAACAGGCCCTGCGCGATTATGTGGGCCCGGCACACGAGGGCTTGGAGGCGAACCATATCCCCATGCGTATTGGCCGGTCCGAGCGCGCCTGGGTCAAGAACGTCGTGTCTTTGGGACTATCGGGGGGCTTCATCGAACCGCTCGAGTCGACGGGCATATATCTGGTGGAACTGGGCCTGACCCTGTTGCGGGATCATTTTCCGACGAAGTCTTCCATGTTGCCGTTCGCCAAACGCTACAACCGGCATATGGCTGCCTACTATGATGAAATTCGTGATTTCATTTGTATGCACTATTGCCTGACCGACCGCACGGACACCCCCTATTGGCAGGACTGCCACAATCATGGTGCCATTCCCGACAGCCTGCAGGAAAAACTGACCCTGTGGCAAAGCCGTTTGGTATCGGAAAATGACCTGGATTATACCTCCGGCGTGCCGGCATTTTCGGCCGTCAGCTACAACTATATTCTGGCTGGTATGAATGCCCTGCCAAACGGCCCCCTGCCGGCGGAGGCCATGCATGACCTGGGCCTGGCCAGGGCGGTGTTCGAAGACCGGGCCAAGGGCATCGAGGCGATCGCTGCCCAGGCCCCCGATCATATGGACTTATTGGATCAAATTCATCGCGCCGGCTAATTCAAGCGGCGCTGCTCTCTTTTGACGCTGCTGCCAAAAGAATCCGGCGGCGGGGTAGATAGCAGGTAACGGTGGTGCCAACACCGATTTCGGAGGTGACAGCGGCATCGCCGTCATGGCGGGCCATCAAGGCTTTTACCAAGGCCAGACCCAGACCCGTGCCGTCGAATTTGCGTTTCCAGCTCGGATCTACTTGATTAAACCTTTGGGTTATTGACTGAACTTCGTCTTTCGGGATGCCAATGCCGGTGTCCGTGATTGAGAACTCCAGATCTCCATCCTGGCGTATCTGTGCCTTTATGATGATAGAGCCGGTCAGGGTATATTTAATGGCGTTCGTCAGCAGATTTTCCAGAACATGTATTATGGCATCCTTATCCGCCATGACCCAGGGCAAGTGCGAGTGGATATCGAATTTGAAGGTCAGGTCGATAGCTTCCGGTAGGCACGAGAACATCCGCCCGGTCGTCTCAAGGCATTCCGCCAGGTTCAACGGAGCTTCGTTCATCTCGGTTTCGCCAGATTGGGTTTTACTTAAATCGGCAAGATCATCAATGATGGAAAGTAAGTGACGGCCGCTACGGTGAATATCGTCGACGCAAGAGACGTATTGTGGATTATCCAAGGGGCCGTAAAGGCCGGCCTGCATCACTTCGGAAAAGCCCAATATGGAGTTCAGGGGCGTCCGCAATTCATGGCTGATATCGTTCAAAAAGATCGATTTTGCCCCATTGGCGTCTTCCGCAGCCTTCACGACGTGGGTCATCCTTCGTTCCTGACGATAATTTGCGATCAGACGACGGTTGCCGGCTTGTAAGATTGCCAGCGATAGCGTGAAAAGAACCGCGAAGGCCGCCAGCATAACGGCCAATTCCAGAAACAGGGACCGGCTTATGTGTGCCTCGGACCAGGCTGCCATATCCCCGTAGGCGTCTAAATGAATTCCGCTTACGGCGGCGGCCGCGATCACAAATGTTGTGATGCAAATGGCGACCAGCAACAAGGGGGGTAAAAGACGTTTGCGCAGCGCTTCCATGGTTGAATTTTTCTCATGGTTATTTTGCGATCGAAAGTGTTACTATAACGAACGTAATACTACGGTGCGCTTTGTTGATATTATGTTAACGCTTGCGGTTCATCGGAGATCTTTCACTCCCCCGTTGCAATGGGAAAGCCCGCTTCTTTTCCCTTCCGGGAAACCGCCAGCGAAATAGTAGAATTTCTTGCAGCCTCATATCACGACCTCGTCGTTACGACAGATGGTTCCTCCGGTAGGGCACGCGATATACGCGCCTCTGCCGCCGGCTGTAACTTGACGGCATTCTAGCCGTACCAAATATTGTAGGAATAATAGGCCACCATTATGGCGATCACGACGGCAATGCCATAGCGGTGATAACGTGATTCTCCCTTTGCGATGCGGGGCTTGGCCTCACTTTCCAATGTGATGCGAAAGACCTGCACGGGCCGGGCGATATTTTTCACCTCGATCTCACCCAGACCTTCCAGGGGAACATCCAGGCGATCTTGCACCTGATCGTGGGCCGCCCTGCTAAGATAGATACTGCCAGGTTCCGCCAATGCTTCCAGGCGCGCGGCGACATTGACCCCGTCGCCATAGATATCGTCGCCGTCGACGACCACATCGCCCAGATTAATGCCGATACGATATCTGATGCTTTGATCTTCATCCAACCCGGCGTTTCGATGTGTCATGCCCGATTGAATATCTATGGCGCAGCGGGTGGCATTGACGACCGATGGAAATTCCAGCAACAGGCCATCGCCCATGGTTTTGACGATACGGCCACCATGCTCGGTTATTTTTGGATCGATCCATTCAGACCGATGGGTCCGCAACCTGGCACGCGTGCCTTCCCCATCCAGGCCGATCAGGCGGGAATACCCCACCACGTCCGCCTGTACGATAGCTGCCAGTCTGCGTTCTTCCTGCGCCAAATCGGATCTCCTTTTCCCTATACGGGAAACGGCGTGTTAAAGCGCCATGATAATAGTCGCTTTGGGCCTATATCGAAATGTATTCATCATCAGATCTTGCGCCGCGCCGCCAAAATAAAACTTAACAATGAAATCAATGAAATGATCGATAACAGGATCAAAGGCGCGGTGTAAGATGCTCCGATCAACCAAACCCAGGATAACAGAACCGGTGTCACGGCCAGGGCCAACGATGATGTCAGGCCTATTATACCGTTCAGGGCACCATATGCTTCCGGGCCAATCAACTCCGGCACCGCAATGCCGCGCACAATGGTAATAATACCGAGGGAGCCGCCATAAAAAATGGGAAACAGGTAGTTGTAGTAATTGTCCGGTCGGACCTGGGCCAGCAGGGCAAAGCCGATCAACAGAAAAATCCCCGAGAGTAAGCCCGCCTTGCGGAAATCCAGCCATTTCTCAAATACCGTGACGAACACCCGGCCGGATACCTGCATGGGCCCGATCATGGCGATGGTGCCGACAATGGTCGCCATGGCAAATCCCCGCTCCAGCATAAGTGGAATGATATGCACGGTGACCCCGGCCATGACGAAGGAATTCGCGGTCAGGCAGAGACCAATCCACCAGAAGGCGGGATTACGCAGGCCAGCCGCCACGGGCCCGGATTTGGTGTCGATGGTGAATATGCGGGGCCGCCCCGTCTGCCCGGCACCGGGTACCCGTTCCAGGCGCAGGATGATCAGATGGATCGGTACACAGACCAGCAACAAGATCAATCCCAGCCAGGAAAAGCTGTCCCGCCAGCCCACCTGATCAATCATCAGGCTGATCAGGGGAATAAAGACGGTGCTGGCAAATCCGGCAATCAAGGTCATGACCGTAATGCCCTGACGGGACCGACTGCCCAAAGTGGCGACGACGACGGCGAAGCCTGATGGGTACAACGTTGCCGACATGGCCAGGCCAAGGCCAACCCAGACGATATAGTAGGCCGCCAAGCCCTCGACCTGTCCCGCAGCGACCATCAGGATGGCACCTAAGGTAGAGGCCCCGGTCATCAATATGCGCCCGCCGAACCGGTCCAGAATACTGCCCGCACTGATTGAGGCCAATCCGACAACAAATAGAGACAGGGTAAAAGCGCCGGTGATCTCCGCCTTGCTCCAGCCAAACTCCGTCGTTAGGGGCTTTATGAAAACCGCAAAGCCATAGAACATGATGCCCCATGACACGGTTTGGGCAATGGACAGCCAGATGACGAATGACAAGGCGCGATAGTCACGCCAAAGTGAGGTATCGGTTTCATGCATGGCCAAAATCCAAGGGGCCGGATATCATTCGGCCATCGCTGTTTACTAAGTAGGGAAATGCATCGTGCCCAGTTTTGAATTTCATTTTGATTTTGGAAGCCCCAACGCCTATTTCTGTCACAAGGTCCTGCCGGTTCTGGTCAAACGCACGGGCGTACCCTGTACCTATGTTCCGGTGCTACTAGGTGGTGTTTTTAAACTGACCAACAACAAATCACCAATGGAACAATTCCAGGGCATCAAAAACAAAAACGAGTATGGCCGGTTGGAGATGGAACGATTTATCCGTAAACATGACCTAACCGCATACAAGCGTAACCCCGATTTCCCCGTCAACACGGTGCAAATCATGCGCGGTGCCGTTCTGGCCCAAAGAATGGACAGGCTGGGGGACTATGTGGATGCGGTCTATGGCCATATGTGGGAAGCGCCGAAGAAAATGGATGACGCGGATGTTATTGCAGCCGCCCTGGATCAATCCGGATTTGATGGGGCAGCGATGTTGGCCGGCATCCAGGATCAATCGGTGAAGGATGAATTGCTGGCCAATACCAATGCCTCCGTCGAACGGGGTACGTTTGGCAGCCCAACTTTTTATGTGGGCGATGAAATATTCTTCGGCAAAGACCGTCTGGATGAAGTTGAAGCGGAAATAGAGAGACAGAAATGAGCGACCAGCGTCAGCTTCGGCTGGGCGCGTTTATGCGCCCGGTCAGCATCCATACTGCCGCCTGGCGCTATCCCGGCGGCACACCCGATGCGAATTTCAATTTAAAAGCCATCACCGGCTTCGCCCAGACGTTGGAGCGGGGACGTTTTGACGCATTTTTCATGGCGGATCATCTGGCGGTACTGAACATGCCCATGGATGCCCTGAAACGCAGCGCTACGGTGACCTCGTTCGACCCCCTGACGTTGTTGCCGGCGCTCGCCATGGTGACCGAGCATTTGGGCCTGATTGCGACGGCGTCGACGACGTTCGAGCCCGCCTATACCATCGCCCGGCGCTTCGCCTCATTGGACCATATCAGCGGTGGTCGGGCGGCCTGGAACCTGGTCACAACCTCGAACCCGGATGCGGCCCTGAATTTCGGTATGGAAGAGCATATGGCCCACGGCGACCGCTATGCCCGGGCACGCGAAATTGTCGATGTGGTGACCGGCCTGTGGGATAGCTGGGCCGATGACGCCTTTATTCGCGATGCAGACAGCGGCATCTATTTCGATACGGACAAGATGCATGTACTTGATCACAAGGGTGAATATCTGTCCGTGCGCGGACCGCTGAATATTGCCCGTCCCATCCAGGGCTGGCCGGTCATTGTTCAGGCCGGTGCGTCCGAGGCAGGCCGTCAATTGGCCGCCGAGACGGCGGAGGTGATTTTCGCTGCCACACCAACCCTGGCGGATGGCAAGGCATTTTATGCAGACGTCAAAGGCCGGATGGACAAGCTGGGCCGCCCGCGTGACCATTTGAAAGTGCTGCCCGGTGCCTTTGTCGTGGTTGGCGATACGGCGGATGAAGCAAAGGAAAAACGCGCCTTGCTGGATAGTCTGGTGCATTACGATAGCGGCATTGCCTCTCTGTCCATTGCCTTGGGGCATGATGCCTCCAAATTTGACCCGGATGGACCGCTACCCGAAATTCCTGAAAGCAATGCTTCGAAAAGCGGCCGCGAAAGGGTCATCGCCCTGGCGGAACGGGAAGGCCTGAGCGTCCGCCAACTGGCCGGTCGTCTGGGCGGCTATTCCGGCCTGGCCATGGTTGGCACAGCCACCATGATCGCCGATCAAATGCAGGAATGGCTGGAGCAGGAGGGCAGCGACGGCTTTAACGTCATGTTCCCTTATCTGCCCGGCGGTCTGGATGATTTCGTCGACAAGGTGGTCCCCGAACTACAGCGCCGGGGTCTGTTCCGCCGTGAATATGAAGGCACTACATTGCGGGAGAATTTAGGTCTGCCGCGCCCAGAGAACCAGTTTTTTCCAGCGAAAAGCTAGAATTCAACGTTGCGTGAGCTTAAATTCTATGCGCCGGTTGCGGCGGTTGGCGATTTCGCCTGTGCGGGCATCCAGGGGCTGGAATTCGCCGAAGCCTGTCGCTGCCAGGCGGTTAGCGGGTACGCCCTGTTCCACCAGGAATTTCACAACGGCAATGGCGCGGGCCGACGACAATTCCCAGTTTGAGGGGAATTTCGCGGTCTTTATCGGGATCGCATCCGTATGGCCGTCGACCCGAAGGACCCAGTTGATCTCCTTTGGGATCTGTCGGGAAATTTCCACCAACGTGGCGGCCAACTGGGCGATCTGGCCCTGACCGGCAACACCAAGGAGCGCCGAGCCGGACGTGAACAGCACTTCTGACTGGAAAACGAAACGGTCACCAACGATGCGCACACCACGGCGTTGCCCCAGAACCTCACGCAGCCGGCCAAAAAATTCAGAGCGGTAGCGGGTGAGTTCCTGCACCTTGCTGGCCAGGGCGCGGTTCAGGCGTTTGCCAAGATCGGAAATCGTTGCCTCATCCTTGCGGTCTTTCGCTTCCGAGGCTTCAAGCGCGGCATTCAATTGCTGTATTTCCCGGCGCAGGGCCATGATCTGCTGGTTCAAAAGGCCGACCTGGCTTTTCTGCTCCGAACTCAAGGCCCGCTCCGCCTTATAATCCTCGTCCAGGCGGGTATAGAGGTCCAGCAATTCAGACAGCCTGATCTTCCGCTCCTCTATCTCCTTTTGCGCCAGCAGGGTGCGTTCCTGTTCCTTGGACAGTTCCGCCTGCAGGGCTTTGCTGCGATCACGCAAAGTCCCCAGTTCCGCCTCTCGCTTCGCCAGGTTTTGTGCCAGGGTGCCGACCTGGGCCTCCAAAGTGCCGCGCAATTTGCGCAATGCCTCCACATCCCGGCGCAAGCTCTCCAACTCCAACAGGTGACGCTCTGTTTCTTCGCGGCTCACCTGGGCCCGGTTTTGCGCCGTCGCCAGGGCTTCCTCTGCGCCTTCAGCACGGTTTTTCATCTGCCGCAATTGCACCTGCAACTGATCACGATCCGCCACCGTGGTCTGCAATGAAGATGATAACTGTGCGATGTTGAGGCGAAGATCGGCGTTCGCCTGACGTTCCAGGTCCAGCAGGTCTGCCAATTCGTTGACCTGGCGGTTCAATCTATCCAGGGCCTCGTCCTTGCCGGATATGGCCTGGGTCAACAACACCTGGGCCAGTACAAAGACCACCAGCAGGAAGATAATGACCAATAACAACGTCGCCAACGCATCAACAAATCCCGGCCATATATTGGCTGTATTGGCGGAATTGTTACGTCGTCTGGCCATTGCGAATTTCAGATACCTTGTTCCAACCGATCCAACTGCGTCATTGGGGGGCTATCGTTCGTCCGCCATTGCCGCAATGGTACGCGCCAACAGTTTAATTTCGCTGCGTAGTTCCGCCACCGTCTGGTTGCGACCCTCGTTCATTTCCTCCAACAGACGCATCACATAGACATCCAGATTGCGCAGATGGGTACGAGAGGCTTCATCAAGGCCAAATTCCTGCCCTTCAAGATGGTTCGACAGATTTTGCAGCACCGGGCGAATTTCCATCTGATTTTCCGCCAGTTTGACCATCAAGCCCTGTTCCGCTTTCATTTGGTCCGTCAAGATCGACAGCTTATCGACCAGGGCCATCATGGTATTCTGGGCCGAACCGCGACTATCTTCCGAGCGTGAAATCGTGCGCTGTAGATTTTCCAAACTATCGGCGGTCTGTTCCAACAAGGCCTGAACATAAGCCGGTACGGATTGATCCCCCTCCGACAGGCTGCTGCCGCTGGACAGGCGGGTGTAGCTGGACAGCCACTCTTCCAGGTCATTGTAGAAACGGTTTTGCGCCTGACTGGCTTGCAGTTCCAGAAAGCCCAGTACCAAACTGCCTGCGAGGCCGAACAACGAGGATGAAAAGGCAATGGACATGCCGTTCAATGGTGATTGCAGGCCGTCTTTTAAATCAGAAAAAATGGTGCCGAAATCACCAGCCGCGACGGACAGGCTGCCAATGGTCTTGCCGACGGCACCCACCGTCTCCAACAAGCCCCAAAAGGTTCCCAAAAGACCAAGGAAGATCAGCAGGCCGATCAGATAGCGGGACATATCCCGGCTTTCATCCAGCCGGGAGTGAATGGAATCCAGCATGGAGGTCATGGACATGGCGGAAAGCGACATGCGCCCGCCCGTGGTTGCGCCGGTGCGTTCCCCCAACATGGTCGCCATCGGTGCCAGCAGGGTTGGTTCCCGCTGTACTGACAAACCGGGGTCAGAACGGCGAAAGGTTTCCACCCATTCAACCTCGGGCCGCAGCATTATGACCTGACGAAATGCATAGATGATGCCAAAGATCAGGGTTGCGAGGATCAGGCCGTTGAGGGCCGCATTCGCCTGAAAGGCCCGGATCAGGGGCAGGTAAAGCAACAGTGCGGCAGCTGCCACCAGGATCAGGAAGATCACCATACGGACCAGATAACGATCAGGTTTCGTCATGCGCCAATCCAGCGGAAATCTGGCCTGCGACTAATTGGCCTGCGAGTATTCGGCCCGTAATCATCCAGCCAGCAATTGCCTGTCCGTATCATTCGCCCCCCCCTTTCGCATTCTGCCTGAACCAAGACGCCACAATTTTATGTGGCCTTTTCTGTTTGCCTAAATTCGATGCCCTATCGACCAAGCAGCACAATATCAACCCGGTCTGGCGCGCCGCCGTCATGGGCGATGCCCAGGGCCCGGACGTCAATTCGCGTGCTGCGCAATCCGTTCTCAATCAAAAAGGATCGCACGGCCAGGGCCCGGGATAATGATAGCCGTCGCGCTTTCGAAGTGTCGTTGCCGCTGCCTTCTGCGTAAGCTTTCAGTTGCAGGCGCGAATCCGTTGGTGCGATTTTGTCTGCCATGGCTTTCAGCCGGCCTTCAACGTCGCGGGTCAGGACCGAACTGCCGGCCCGGAAACGCACTTCCAACAAATCATCACCCGATGGCGTCAAAGACGCCACCTGCTGGCGTTTTTGGCTGTCTTTTGCCGCCGATGCAGCTGGTGCGGCAGGTTTAGAAATCGACCGCTTGGACACGACGGTTGGCGGTGGTGGCGGTGGCGGCGGTGCCAGCGATCTAGCTGAGGGCGCAATAGGTGCCTTGGGTGCGGATGTTACAGGCGTCGTCCGCTCCATCGCCGGCGCTTTTGGCAAGGGGGCCCTTGGCGGCGGCGGCGCGTTGACAATTGGCGCCTTCATCGCTGGCGGCGGTGGTGGTGGCGGTGCCAAACGGGCCAGTTTAGGGGGCACCGGTGCTTCCATGGGTGCTTTCGCCTGTGCTTTCATGACCGGCTTGGCCGCAGTCATGGGCGCCATGGGAGCCGCAATTGGTGCTGCTGGCGGACTTGCGATATTTTTACGCGCAAGTGTATTCCGCGGGGCCGATGTTGGTGGCGATGTTGGTGGCGATGTCGTTGCAGGCGTGGGCATCTTTATTGTCGGTAGTTTTGCCACACGTCGCGGCGGGGCAGGCGGTGCCTTTGGCCGGGGTGCTGCGGCAACCGGTGCGACTGGTGCAGGCGGTACCCGTGTCCGGGTCGCCACTATTGGTGTCCTGGCCGCCGCGGGCATGTTCACGCTAGGTTGCTGGCGCGCATGTAAAGGCGGCGTTGCGCGAATGGGCATGGTGCGGCGTAAATTCGGGATCAGTAATTTACGCCCCCCTGGCCGGCCCGGTTCCGGCGCCAAATGCGATTGCATCGAAGGGGCCGGTGCAACATAAGATGCGCTGGGGCTGCCATAAATGGCGCTGAGATTGATCGTAACCCCGGTATTTCCCTGGCCACCAAGGTAAATGGTTTGTTGCGCCATTGCTGATGTTCCCGCCATTGTCAGAAAAACAACGGTCGGAAAGGCTGAAATATAGGCCAGAGGCCGCCACCAATTCATCGGCGCACGGCGCTGGTTTTGCAGAGGGCGTTTGGATGGCTCAAATTTTGCGTTCATTGGACTTTCATGGGGGCTTTCGCGTTTGCGTCTCGCGGCAAAATATTGTCCCGCACCAGGCATTTCCATTCATTACAACTTGGTCGGCACGATAGACCAGAGTGCCTGTTCGGGCAACTGCGGGCGGTGAAATTGGCTTTTGTTCTCAAACGGTTGACCGCCCATTGCCTGAACAGCCCTAATAGACGGGCAAATTTTGGCGAAATTATGGCCGCAACCGTATTCGATACCGTTGCGTGGGCGGTTGACTGGGCGCTGTGATTTTTAGGCCGGGCGGCGGGCGTGGCGAATCAGGCGTAACATACGGCCATGGATCGCCTCGTTTGCGGCCAGGATATCGCCCTTGAACAACGGATCGCCGCCGCCGTCCGTGCGGGTCACCATGGCGCCTGCTTCCCGTGCCAACAAAATTCCGGCGGCAATATCCCAGGGCCGCAGGCCGGTTTCCCAAAAGCCATCGAAGCGTCCCGCCGCCACATACGCCAGATCCAATGCGGCAGAGCCCATGCGCCTGATCCCGGCGCATTCCGCCGCAATTGCGTTCATTTCCGCCAGATAATCCGGGTTGCTCGCCCGGCCTAAATGGGGGATGCCGGTACCAATCACCGTATCGCCCATGTCACGACGGGCTGCCACCCGCAAACGCCGATCATTCAAATAAGCGCCCTGGCCTTTTTCGGCCCAGAACATCTCGTCTGAAATGGGCGCGTAAACTATGCCGGCGGTTATTTCGCCCGCTTCCTCCAACGCGACAGAGATGGCGAACATGGGGATGCCGTGCATGAAGTTGGTGGTGCCATCGATGGGATCAATGATCCAGCGCCGGCTCGCGTCCTCTCCCACGACGTCCTCGCCTTCCTCTGTCATGAAGCCGATTTGCGGGCGCGATTGCAGCAGCGCCTCACGCAATTTCTCATCCGTGCGAATATCAGCGTTCGTGACAAAATCACCGGGACCCTTGCGCGATACCTGCAGATTTTCAACTTCGCCGAAATCGCGCACCAGGCGGCGTGATGCTTTGCGCACCGCCTGTTGCATAATATTCATCAGGGGGGAGGTTCTGGCCATCTTGTTCAGTCCTGTAGCTTAGGCGTCGGCCCGTTTGACATAGCTGCCGTCTTCCGTCGCGACGACGATTTTGTCGCCGACGCCAATGAATGGCGGCACGGATGAACGGATGCTGTTGTCTAAAATGGCCGGTTTGTATGATGCGGCGGCTGTCTGGCCTTTCAAAACGGGCTCAGTCTCGATCACTTCCAGGGTGACATGTTCCGGCAGGGCGATACCGATCACAGCTTCTTCGTAGCTTTCGATGGTGACTTCCATGCCGTCCTGTAAAAAAGCCGCCTGTTCGCCCAATTGATCACCGTTCAGGGTCACCTGCTCGTAATTTTCCATGTTCATGAAGGTATAACTATCGTCGTCACCGAACAGGAACTGATGCGCGTTTTGGTCCAGGCGCACTTTTTCAACATTTTCCGAGGCGCGGAAGCGTTCGTTCAATTTGCTGCCATCACGCAGATTGCGCAACTCGACCTGAAGATAGGCACCACCCTTGCCGGGTTGGGTATGGGCGATCTTCACAGCTTTCCACAAGCCGCCTTTATGTTCGACGACATTACCGGGCCGAATGGCGTTGCCATTAATTCTCATGGTTTCATCCTCGTAGTGACGACAGCGCCTTTGCCGCGATCCGCCGCGATCCGCCGCGATCCGCCACTGTCCATTGACGGTTCGATGGCTTGGAAAGGCGGCGGAACCTACCAGGGACGCCCCCCGGAAGCAACGGTGAAGAAGCAGCGATGAAGCTGCGTATTTTCGGCCCGGTCTTCGCCCGGGCCTTTTTCGTTTTGCCAATGGGTTTTGCTGGGATAGGCTCCCGACAACAATTTTTAAAATGGGAGGACGCAATCATGGATATCACGAGACACAACCCCGGCCCACGGATGAGCCAGGCCGTCGAACACAACGGCACGGTCTATCTGGCCGGCCAGGTCGCCAGCGATATAAACGCCGACATTACTGAACAAACCCGCCAGGTTCTGGCGAAGATCGATGCTTTGCTGGCAACGGCCGGTAGCAGCAAGTCCAAACTTCTATGGGCCCAGTTGTGGGTTACCGATATGCGCAATTTCTCCGCCATGAACGAAGTCTGGGATGGCTGGATTGATCCGGAAAACCCACCCGTTCGCGCCGGTTTGTGCAGCGACTTGGCAGCACCGGGGTATCTGGTGGAAATCATGGTCATGGCCGCGAAATAATCACCGTTTTCAGTAGATCATTCGGGTCTGCCTGAACCGCCCGCGCCCCCAACCTCGCCAACAACAGAGCGCCATTTATCGGTGGCCGGGCGGGGCGCGCGGGCGGTCCGGCATATTCTGAACATATTTGTGGGAGGGCAAGTCTGTGGGCAAACCTGGTAGGGCGTATATCGCCGGGGCTTATGAGCATCCGACCCGCCATGCGGTGGACACTTCGGTGGCGCAATTGCATGCGGAAGTGGCCATTGGTGCCTTGGCGGATGCGGGGCTAACCAAGGATGACGTGGACGGCTATTTCTGTGCCGGCGATGCGCCAGGCCTGGGCGGGCTGTCGATGATCGAATATATGGGCCTGGACGTGCGCTATATGGACAGCACGGACAGTGGCGGGTCTGCCTATATTGTGCATCTTGGCCATGCGGTGGAGGCCATTGCGGCAGGAAAATGCTCCGTCGCCCTGATCACCCTGGGGGGTAGGCCAAAAGGCGCGGCCAAAGCCCCCTTGCCCGACTATGGCAATGATACCCCCGATATCGGGTTCGAGACGCCCTACAATCAGAACATCGTCAACAACTACGCCATGGCGGCCATGCGGCATCGCCATGAATTCGGCACCACGGCGGAGCAACTGGCCTGGATCAAAGTCGCCGCCTCGCACCATGCCCAGCACAATGAACATGCGGTGCTGCGGGATGTGGTCACGGTCGAAGACGTGGTCAATTCGCCCATGATCGCCGACCCGCTGCACCGGTTGGATTGTTGCGTTATCAGTGACGGCGGCGGTGCCCTGGTGGTGGTCAGTCCCGAAATCGCCAAGACCCTTGGTGACCGTTGCGTCAAGATTATGGGCCAGGGGGAAGCGTCGAAAACCACCAATCGCGGTGATATCGATTTGACCTACACCGGTGCCGTTAAATCTGCCCCCATCGCGTTCGAGGAGGCGGGCCTGACCCCGGCTGATATCGACATGGTGACGATTTATGACAGCTTCACCATCACGGTGCTGATCAGCCTTGAGGACCTCGGCTTTTGTGAAAAAGGCCAGGGGGGCAAGTTCGTAGCCGACGGCAATCTTATCTCGGGCGTCGGAAAATTGCCCTTCAACACCGACGGTGGTGGTCTGTGCAATAACCATCCCTCCAACCGGGGCAGCATGACGAAAGTAATTGAGGCGGTTCGCCAGGTCCGTGGCGAGGCGCATCCAAAGGTTCAAGTGCCCAATTGCCGCTTTGCCCTGGCCCATGGCACGGGGGGCCTGATCTCCACCCGGATTGGCAGCGCCACCGCGATTTTGGGAAGGAACGACGCATGACCGCCAATACGACAGAAACCCATCCGATTTATCCGCAACCTGCGATCAATGTTGAAACCCAACCGTTCTGGGACGGTGCGGGGAAAGGCAAGCTATTGCTGAAACGCTGTGGGGATTGCGACAAAACCCATTATTACCCGCGCAATATCTGCCCGCATTGTTTCTCCGCCAATACGGATTGGTTCGAGGCGTCCGGTCGGGGCCGCATCTATTCCTTTTCCGTGATGCGCCGCGCCCCGGTCCCCTACGTCATCGCCTTCGTCACCCTGGCGGAGGGCCCCTCCATGATGAGCAATATCGTCGATTGTGATTTCGACGCCGTGGCCATTGACCAGGAGGTCAAGCTGACTTTCCGTCAGGCGGAAGGCGGTATTGCCCTGCCGGTGTTTACACCCGCCTAGCTGTTTGGTCCAAATGTGTCTGCGATCAGATGAATAGCGGTTATGTTGCGGATGCCGCCGCTCGCGTCGCATTCGGGACATCCCGAGTATCGCCTCCGCCAAATCATTCAGCGGTATCGATCATACGACGGGGTCGTTAATTGTCCGAATCGGTGATGTGTGCCGCACCCCCAATTTCGAGCCTTGATTTTGGGTGCGATAATCAAGCTTATCGACAACTACAGCAGTGACCCAAAGCAAACGGCGGCACGAAGACCGCCGCTATTTCTAGTCTGTGTGCAATTCGTGTCAGGCGGCTTTTGCCTTGCGCCTGCGATAGCTCATAAAGCCCAGTCCGGCAAGTGCGGTTGCCAATAAGGGCAAAGCGGCAGGGATGGGGACGGGGGGCAAAGGAATTACACGATTTGATACGACCCATGCTCCGAGATCCCGGTGTGGATCTACGGAAAGTAGTGTTGCTCCTGGCATAACGTCATCGAAGCCATAAGACCAAAAATATCCTGTGGTGTCGAATTTAAAACTCCAGGAGACTCCGTCGGCTGAATTGCCATCCTCAAATATTCCCCACATAAGATTTCGATCATGCCTTGGGCGTGAATTGCCAATGTAATTTCCTCCAACGATCAGGACTTCATTGCTAAAATTTGACGGCACTCCCGGTATCGAAAGCTGCAATTTGGAAATATCAATCATGTTCGCTAAATGGAACCGCGATCCAGATAATGTTGAGGTAATAGAATTGTATGTGCTCGTGGAATCCCAGAAATTGTCAAGATCCAGCCAAGTTAAGTTCGTGCTCTGATCTATGAAGGTTCGGTATGAACGCCCATCGATATTGACATTTGCACTATCGATAACAGTAGACTGTGCCTGCCAAACTAGGCTAACTAAGAACGCTGTCGACATTGCCAGTAATTTAATTGCCCTGAACATAAAGCTTTTCCCTTGGGACATCACCCAACACTTCCCAAATGCCATACCCCTGCCTGTCCTAAAATTGAAGCAAACACACCAATTTGGTCCGGCTTCTTCAGCGTATAACGGAGAGTTTTACAATCTAAAATTTATCGAATAATGTCTCATACTCATTATTTTAGCTGCACGGCGAATGGCACGTCAATACAATTGCGAGTAATTCCAACAGAAAGATTACGCATAAATTATCTCGCCAGCGCCAAGAAGGCCTCACCACTTAGCGTCATTTATCGATCAGGTCCCGCAAAGCTATACCGATACTTATCAAAAACAGAACGGCGGTTAGCCCGCCGAGGATCCAGTCCGCGACATTATCCACGGCCATCTAATTCCAACTCGTCGCACCGCCGCCGACCGAAGCCAGGGGGCATGTGTGCGACAATTGCGGTTGTCGGTACCTACAAGCAAAAAAGCAAAATCAACTCGTCACACAATTAGCAAACCCTAACGGGCAGAGACCAGTACATTCTGGAAGTCTGGCCACTGGCACTTGACGGCTGGTTGCCATCAAATAGGTCTGAACTGCCCGGAACAGCGCTAAATTTACACCGGCGAAAATTTTCGCAGCGCACCGTTCGATGTGATACAGCCTGCTGTTGGGCTGGGAAAGTGCGCGGCCAGGATGATGTTGCCTGTATCGGTGTTCTGCTCAACGAACTTCTGACGGGTGGCACGCGACATCTCCTGATCCCAGCAAAACCGGCTGTTCCATTCCGGGTGGGCCACTTGCACCGCATGATGCAACAGATCGCCACTGAAGACGGCATTGCGACCGCCCGCTGACAGGTTCATGCAGACATGGCCTGGGGAATGGCCCGGCGTTGGGTCCAGCCACATTTGATCGTCAATGGCGTGGTCGCCATCCACCAGGAGCGCCTGGCCCGCTTCCATCACCGGCAGGACGGAATCTTCAAAGCAGCCGTCGCTGGAACCCGGCCCCTCCATCACCGTGTCGTCGTTCAGCCAATGCTCGTACTCCCGTTTTTCAAAGATGTATTTTGCATTGGGAAAGGTCGGCACCCAGCGTCCGTCCAGCAATTGGGTGTTCCAACCGACGTGGTCCACATGCAGGTGGGTGCACATGACGAAATCCACATCCTCTGGCGCGACACCCATGGCACGCAGATTGTCCAGCCAGGGGGTTTGCAGGTTATTCCACGGTGGGGTGGAGGTGCGTGGTTTGTCGTTGCCGATGCAGGTGTCCACCAGGATGGTGTGCTGCCCGGTGCGGATGATATAGGCATGCACGCTTTGGATCATGCGGCCGCTTTCCTCATCCAGGAAATGCGGCAACAGCCAATCATGCTGTGCGGCAATCGCCTCTTCCGTGGAATCGGGCAGAAAAAACGACGGGCGGAAACCGGGCGCTTCCAATTCCACCAGGCGGTCCACGGTGACGTCGCCAAAATGCAATGTTTTCATCGGAGTGCGAACCTTTCAACGATAACCAAAAGTTTGAAAAAGTATGCCAAACGCGCCGCCCAACCCCAACAGCAAAGCCACATGGGTCAGGCCCCGGATTGAAAATAACGCGCTGGCCAAATCCAGGCCAAAGCTGGTCCAGGAACTTGCATAGGGCGGGTTCAGGAAAATGATCGTTGCGGCAAATGCGGGTATGGCGGAAAGGGCAAAGCCAACCGCATATGATCCGGTGGCAGCCAGGATCAGGCCATAGATCGCCGGGTAAATCATCATGGCAAGGGAGGTAAATGACAGAACCCCGCCTGTGACGCCGCCAACCTGGCCTTCGGGGGCCAGGCGCGCGGTTTCCGCCAACAGGATGCCATGCCAGCTTAACCCCGTGATATTGAACAGAATGGCGACCCAGATGATCTCGTTCAAACTCCAACTGAAATCGAACTGGGTCATCAACAAAGCTGCGACCGCACCAAAAAAACCAATCGCGGCAAATACCCAGCGCGAGGGGATGAAGCTGCCGCCGAGCACACCCCAGACAATTCTGGCCCAGATTGCCGTAAACGAAGAAATGGCGAAGGCTGTCCCGGCCTCAATTTCGGAATAGCCCAAGCCATCAATCAGGTAGAGGATGAAAAAGCCTGCGAACAATGCCTGCAGGCCACCGAATGCGAATGCGGCGAAGGCGATATCGCGCAGGGATGGATTGCGGAAGACCATGGCTAAGGTCGTGCGCAGATCGCCAAAGCTGATTTTCTGGCTGGGATCCTTGTCCTGATCAAAATAGGTCCGGATGGGTTGCAGGCTTAAGGCCACCATCAGGATCAGCAATGCCGTCACCAGGGCGGTGCCGAAGGGGCCCAGGCGGATGGTTGTTCCCAAGCTGGCGCTATAGAACACCAGGCCCAATAGGAACGGGATCAACAGACCGCCGATCAAGGCACCGACGGGCACGCCGGTCTGTTTCACGGAAAAAATCAACGAGACCAATCGGGGCGGGCAGACATGGGCCAGGATATGTGAACTGGCCGGTGTTGAGATGGATGCCGCACCCAGAAAAACCGCACCAAGTGGGTAAAGCCAAAGCTGGCCGGAGGCGATGACGACCAAGCTGCCGCCCATTAACAACAAGGCGACCTGGCTCATCCGTAAGGGGCCGTATTTCAATATGAAGCTGCCGCAACCAATGGCAGCGATAATTGCCATGACATTTTGCATGAACAGATAAAGCCCCAGCCAGGCCGGCGAGATATCAAATTCATCGGCCAGCCGGTCGGCCAGGATCGGCATGACGATTTGGCAAACGTAAGAAAACGCCTGTTGGGTCAGCATTGAAAACGTCGCTATGCCGAGGATGGTGCCAGGGGTGAAGCGCGAGAGATCCATAGGCCTAACGATCCATCGGCTAGCGAACGGTGATGTTCACGCTGGCCCGCATGCCTGGCCTGATGGCCTTGTCCGCATCCAGTTCCGGCAGATCGATCAGCACGGGAATGCGCTGGGCCATGCGCGGGTCCGCCGTTTTGCCGTCGCCGTTGGTCATCGAGCCCAGGGTGGCGTGGCCGATGGTTCGGACCTGGCCTTCGAAATAATCGTAGGGATAGGCGTCGAATTCGATTGTGACAGCCTGCCCAGGGGAAATCTGGCGAATATCGCTCTCGTCGATCTGCGCCTCCAGCCAAAGGGCATTGGGATCGTGCAGCAGGAAAGCCCGGTGGCCATCTTCTATATAGACCCCCACGGCGACATAAACTTCATCAATAATACCCGAGATGGGTGCGTGAATGTGCATGTCGATCAGGCGTTGTTTGGACTGGCGCAGCTGGACATTGATTTTATCTATGGTGCGGTCGATCGACACCATACGGCTATCGAAAACGGTTTCCTTGTACAAAGCGTTGGTCAGTTCCAGATATTTCTTTTCACTGGTTTGGATACTTGTTTCCAGGGAGCGGATTTTTGAGGTGATATCCAGCAGACGGTCGCGCGCGTCCTCGACCTGACGTTCAGAGATGGTGCGCCGGGCCACCAATTCCAATTTACGATCAACATTGCTTTGCGCAATGGCGCGGCGGCTTGTCCAGGTGGCATGTTCCAGGCGTTGCAGGTCCACGGCCGCTCTGGCAGTGGCAATTTTGTCATTCATCTCCCGCTTATACTGGCTGCGTTCCGCCTCTATCTGCTTTTTGGCGGCCTGTTGCCGGGCAACTTCGGCGGCCTGGGTTGCCACGTCCAGTTCCGCCACCGCCGTGTCCATGGATGCCAGCACGGCGCCCTTTTCCACGCGGTCGCCGCGTTTGACATGGATCGTTTCGACCGTGGCGTTTACGCTGGAGGATAATAGGGTGAAATCCGCCTCAACCTGGGCGTTGGGTTCGTCCACATGCCGCCACCAGTGCAGGCCTTCGACCCCGGCCAGGCCAAGAAATATGGCTGCGATGACAAAACACAGCGGCTTTATCCATCGGCGTTGCACGAGCGGGGTAAACTTCGACATCAATAAACCTATCCGTCATGGCCCCGATACAGGTAGGCCTGCGACGTAAATCTCCATATTTGGCGCTGTGTGGAAGAGGTAGCGCGGAGGAAGCAATTTTTCGATTATAGACCCCTATTGGGGCGGACACTACTGTCCGTCGCGCAATCGTTTGACAAAGTCGCCCAAACCTTCCTGGCGGGATCGTTTCAGGCGTTCGGCCACCAGAATGGCGCGCACTTGCGCCAACGCGGCCTCTGCATCCTGATTGACGATGACGTAATCGTATTCCTGCCAATGGCTGATCTCGACCGCCGCTTTTGACATGCGCCGGGCGACCACGTCATCGCTGTCCTGGGCCCGACTTTTTAGACGCCGTTCAAGTTCTTTTGTCGAAGGCGGCAGGATAAAGATCGAGGTCACATCGTCGCGCATTTCCTCTTTCAGGTCCTGGGTACCCTGCCAGTCGATATCAAACAACACATCACGACCTGCGCTTAGGGCTTCTTCCACCGGTTCTGCGGGTGTGCCGTAGTAATGATCAAAGACTTTGGCGTGCTCCAGCAGTTGCCGGCGGTTGACCATCAGGTCGAATTCGATCGGCTCGACAAATTGATAGTCGACACCTTCCTGCTCGCCGGGGCGTTTGGGTCGCGTGGTGACGGAGACGGACATGGTCAAATCGGGGTCTTCCGCCAACAGGCGGCGGGAGAGGGTTGTTTTCCCTGCCCCCGACGGAGAGGAGAGCACCAGCATCAGCCCCCGGCGGGAAATATCCTCCCCCGCTGCGGCAAGTGCGCCAGGGGTAGCCATTGGCTCTGGAGTCTGCTTATTCAATATTCTGCGCCTGTTCCCGGAATTGATCGATCACGGTTTTCAACTCTACGCCAATTTTCGTCAACCCGGCATCTTGGGATTTAGAGCATAAGGTATTGGCCTCGCGGTTGAATTCCTGGGCCAGAAAATCCAGACGACGGCCAATGGAACCATCATCCGCCAGCAACTCCCGTGCCGCGCTGACATGGGCCGTTAACCGGTCCAATTCCTCACGCACATCGGCCTTGGTGGCCAATAAAGCGGCTTCTTGCAACAGGCGTTCTTCAGACAAGCCGGTGGCACCATCCAGGATATCGGCCACTTGTTGTTGCAGCCGTGCCTTCAAGGCGGCGGGCTGTAGTGCGGCCAAGCCACCTGCAGCCTTGGTCAATGTGGCAATGGTATCGACTTGGCCACCGACAATATCGCCCATACGTTGCCCCTCCGCCTCACGATCCCTGGTCAAAAGATCCAATACCTCCTCCAAGGTGGCCAGGACGCCGGCTTCAAGGGCCTTTCGATCTTCCTCCGATTCTTCCGCTTCGACGGTTTCGACAACCCCGCGCAGGGCCAGCAGACCGTCGACGGTTGGCGGCGGCGCATTGATCCGTTCCGCCAGGTCCGTCGCTACCGTCATAACGGTTTCCAAAACTTCATTGTTGATACGGACCGTCGCTTCCGCGCCGACCCGGTTCAGGGTCAGGTTCATGGCCAGATGACCGCGATGAAAGCGCCGCGCCGCCGCAGCCCGGGCCGTGGCCTCAAGCCGGTCCAGACCACCCTGAAGGCGGCAACGTATATCAAGGCCGCGGCTATTGACGCTTTTCACTTCCCAGGCCCAGGAATAGGCGCCTATGGCACCGGCGGCTCGGGCAAAACCTGTCATGCTGGACACAGTCACAGTACAATTATCCTTCTACCGCCAATCGACCCCCGATCATTGGTTCCCCTGTTGCGCACTATAGAAGAAGTCCATCCCTGCTGATACTGAAATGCGGCGATCACTTACTTTGTCCCGCTTGAATGCGCCGCCATTGTCGTACATTACGGCGGTGCTGGGCGAAGGTGGCTGCGAAGGCATGGCCGCCCGTGCCGTCAGCGACAAAATATAAATCCTTGCCAATCGTCGGGTGCAAAACGGCGCGCAAGGCGGCGCGGCCCGGATTTGCGATGGGTCCCGGCGGCAGGCCGGGGATGCGATATGTGTTGTAGGGTGTTGCCTGTTCCAAATCCTTGCGCCTTAGACGACGTCCCAGGGGGGACGCACCGCCAGTCAGACCATAGACCACCGTTGGGTCCGATTGCAGGCGCATTCCCCGGCTTAATCGATTGATAAAAACACCGGCGACGCGCGACCGTTCCGTCCCCAGGGAGGTTTCTTTTTCAACTATTGATGCCAGGATCAAAGCGTCTTCCGGGCTGGCGAAAGGTAGGTTTTTGGCCCGTTCCGACCAGAGCTTTGCCAGAACCGTCTCCATTGATTGCGTCATCCGCGTCAACAATCCCACCCGCCCATCACCGTAGGAGAAGTGATAGGTTTCAGGCAGTAATGTGCCCTCGGCAGGTGTCGTGATTATTTCGCCGTTCAGTCCTTGGGTCTGTCGCAGCAAGGCAACGACTTCGGCGCTGCTTAATCCCTCGGGAATGGTGACCCGGCGCACAACGGTCTCGCCACGGCGTAGAATGGTGACGACACCGCGCATGCTTGTCCGTGCCGGAAAGCTGAATTCCCCCGCCCGCAGGCCCCGCGACCAACCGCCCAAACGAACACCGAGGCGAAATATCAAGGGTCGTTCGATGATGCCCGCATTGGACAAACGCGCGGCGATTTCCTTCAGGCTGCTGCCTTCGGCCAACACCACCGCGTGATCAAAAGTCCCCGGCCCCGGCTGGGTGAATTGAGCATAGCCCCAGGCAAAGCCGCCGCCAGCCGCCACCAGGCCAAGCAGAATAAGAATGGCGAATAGTCGAAGTGCGCGCCGGTACACGAGCGAACTTGATCGATTATGGTGCCGGGGTCAGCACCAACGACGCATTGGTACCGCCGAAGCCAAAGGAATTCGACAGGGCCGCGCGGATATTGCGCTCTTTCGGCGTGTGGGGCACGAGGTCGATATCCAAACCATCCGAAGGCTCGTCCAAATTCAAGGTGGCAGGTGCCACGTTGTTATTCATGGCCAAAATGGAAAAGATGGCTTCGACGCTTCCCGCGGCACCCAACAAATGCCCGATGGCGGATTTGGTCGAGGACATGGAAATCTGATGCGCCGCATCACCAAACAGACGCTTTACAGCGCTCACTTCAATCTCGTCACCGAGGGGGGTAGAGGTGCCATGGGCGTTGACGTAATCAATATCTTCCGGGTTTAGCCCGGCCCGACGCAATGCCCCCTGCATGGCCCGGAAACCGCCATCACCATCCGGCGCTGGGGCCGTGATATGATGGGCGTCGCCCGACAGGCCATAGCCGGCAACTTCAGCATAGATTTTTGCACCGCGCGCTTTGGCGTGCTCCAATTCCTCCAACACAAGAATGCCGGAGCCTTCGCCCATGACAAAGCCATCGCGCTGTTTGTCGAAGGGCCGGGATGCTCGTTTTGGTTCGTCCTGAAAACCACTCGATAAGGCTTTGCTGGCAGCAAAGCCAGCCATGCCCAGGCGCGAGATCGCAGCCTCGGCCCCGCCGGCGACCATTACGTCCGCATCATCCAGCATTATCAGTCGGGCCGCATCGCCAATGGCATGGGCCCCGGTAGAACAGGCCGTGACGACCGCATGATTGGGACCCTTGAAGCCGTATTTGATCGAGATATTACCAGACAGAAGGTTGATCAGCGACCCGGGAATAAAGAACGGACTGATCCGTCTGGGTCCCTTTTCGTGCAGGGTGATCGCTGCTGCTTCAATACTGGGCAGTCCACCGATACCGGAGCCGGCCAGGACACCTGTACGCAGACGCGCCTCTTCATCCTCAGGCTTCCAGCCGGCGTCGGCCAAGGCCTGTTCGGCAGCACTCATCCCAAAGATGATGAAGTCATCAACCCGCCGTTGTTCTTTCGGCAGCATCCAATCATCGGCGTTGAAATCCGGTGCGCTGTCCCCTAAGGGCACTTCGCACGCAATTTTGACGGACAGATCGGTGGTGTCGATTTTCTTGATCTGTCCGGCACCGGATTCACCGTTTAACAAACGCTGCCAGACCGTATCGACCCCTACGCCCAATGGCGTGACGAGACCCATTCCGGTGACAACGACCCTGCGTTCGCTCATCTCCAGCCTCCGTCGGCACAACCTACACTCATTTGAACTGTCTCAACCCACCTGTTGGCGGGCTAAATTGCGATCCGTTTTTGACGGATCGCCGTATTCGTTCAGGAAGCGTTGGCGTCGATAAAAGTGATGGCATCCTTGACGGTGGCAATTTTTTCGGCGGCGTCATCGGGGATTTCGATGCCGAATTCTTCTTCGAATGCCATAACCAATTCAACCGTATCCAGGCTATCTGCGCCAAGGTCGTCAATGAAGGAAGCCGCTTCGCTGACCTTATCCTCTTCGACGCCCAGGTGCTCCACGACGATTTTTATTACGCGATCGGCAGTATCGCTCATGTGTTAATTCCTTCGCGCTGTCTAGTTTCAAAATAAATGTTCATTGAGCGGGAACATATCAAGTGTTGCATGTTCATGCGCACCTGAAATCGACCCTACCATACCCGGCGGCAATTATTGCCATGCGGGAAAGCGGGGGCTTGGTACCATGAAGTTTTGCAAAGGCCAAGACCCCGAATGCGTAGAATAATGCCTAGTCCCATTAGATCATCGCCATGCCGCCGTTGATATGCAGGGTCTGGCCTGTGATATAGGCAGCTTCTTCGCTGGCCAGATAGACCACACCGGCGGCGATGTCATCGACGACGCCCAAGCGCCCTGCCGGAATACTGGCCAACAGTGCCTCCCGCTGCGCCTCGCCCAGGGCATCGGTCATAGGTGTTTGGATGAAGCCGGGGGCCAGGCAATTGACGGTGATATTGCGCGATGCGACTTCCTGGGCCAGTGATTTGGAGAAGCCGATGATGCCGGCCTTTGACGCGGCATAATTGGTTTGTCCGCCATTGCCTGTCACCCCAACGATGGAGGTGATATTGACGATTCGGCCCCAGCGCCGTTTCATCATGCCCCGCAGGGCGGCCTTCGATAACCGAAAGGCCGCCGTCAGGTTCACAGCCATAACCTCTTCCCAATCCTCATCCTTTAAGCGCAGGGCAAGGTTGTCGCGGGTCAGGCCGGCATTGTTGATGACAATGTCCACGGTATCCAAGGCTGCTTCTGCCTGGCCAATCAGGGCGCTGACGGCCTCTCCATCACCCAGATTACACGGCAGCACGGCGCAACGATCACCCAATTCACCGGCCAGCGCCTCCAGGGCGTCAACCCGTGTGCCCGACAGCCCCACGCTGGCGCCCGCGCCATGCAGTTGCCGGGCAATCGCCCCGCCTATGCCGCCCGAGGCGCCGGTGACCAGGGCGGATTTTCCAGTTAGATCAAACATGGCATTGAATTCCCTAAATTTTCTCAATGGGCCGAATTTACATGTCTTTCAGGAAAGCTTCGATTTGGTCCGGCTCACTCAAGGCCAGGCCGGACACTTCCTTGTCGATACGTTTCAGCATGGTGGTCAGGACCTTGCCTGCCCCAACTTCCACCAGATTGTCCACATCCTGGTCGCGCAAATACAAGACGCATTCCCGCCACCGGACCATTGCCGTAACCTGGGTGACCAACATTTTGCGAATTTCATCCGGATCCGATGTCGCCTCGGCAGAGACATTGGCGACAAGGGGCACAGCGGGTGCCACAAGTGGCGCGGTTTCCAGCGCCTCGGCCATAATGTCGGCTGCCGGTTGCATCAGGGCGCAATGAAAGGGCGCGCTAACGGGCAGAACCATGGGCCGGCGCGCACCGCGATCCTTGGCCAGCTCCACCGCCCGTTCCACGGCCTCTACATTGCCACTGACGACAACCTGGCCCGGCGCGTTATCGTTGGCGATATCGCAAACCTGATCGCCAGTTCCGCCCCCTGCCTCGCCCTTGGCCGCATCCTTGGCGACACCAGAGGCTGTTTCAAAATCCAGGCCTAACAACGCCGCCATGGTGCCCACACCCACGGGCACCGCTTTTTGCATGGCCTGGCCGCGCTTTTTCAACAAGCGCGCCGTGACATCCAGGGGCAGCGCATCTGCTGCACACAGGGCAGAATATTCGCCCAGGGAATGCCCGGCCACAAACTGGCAATGTTCGCCGAATTCCAACCCGCCATCCTGGCGCAGGACCCGCATGACGGCGACGCTCATGGCCATCAGGGCTGGTTGGGCATTTTCCGTCAATGTCAGCTCTTCGATAGGGCCTTCAAACATCAACTGGCTAAGCTTTTGGCTCAAAGCCTCATCGACCTCCTCGAACACCTCACGGGCGGTTGGTAAGGCATCTGCCAACGCCTGGCCCATGCCCACAACCTGACTACCCTGTCCTGGAAATACAAAGGCCCGCGCCATGACTTTCTCCCTCACATATGTGATGCTTTTTACGATAGGTTTCAGTGCCAGTCATAACTGTTGACGGTAGGCTGTCAAGCTGGCTTGCGCGCCCCTTGCGCCCTGGGCTCAATCGTGTATATATGCCGCGCCTTACCTGGATCACCGGGCCGTTCTCACGTAGTTGTTGGATATTATCCTATCGATATTGCCGCAGCGCATGTGAAAACGACCCACGAAATTGGCGACTGTCATTTTCTAACCGCGATCCGTGGAATTGGTGAGTTACTTAAGAGAATGCGTGAAACGAAGCGATCGCGGGATAATCCGTTGATCGTACTGATAACACGGCCCCCGGAACTCTATTGGATGAACCAGTGGACAAGCCAGGGGTTGGACTGAAGGAGCAACGGACAGGTATGCCGTTATACGAGAATGTTTTTATCGCGCGCCAGGATGTTTCATCCCAGCAAGTCGAAGCTATGGCAGAAGATTTCACCAAGCTGGTGGCGGACAATGGCGGCGCGATCGCCAAGACTGAATTTTGGGGCGTGCGTGGCCTTACCTATCGCATCAAGAAAAACCGCAAGGGTCATTACGTTTTGATGAACCTGGATGCGCCATCAGACGCCGTGCAGGAGTTGGAACGCCAGATGCGCCTGCATGAAGACGTCATTCGCTACATGACTGTGCGGGTTGAAGAGCTGGAGGAAGGCCCCTCCGCCATGATGCAATCCCGTGGCGCCAGCCGTGGCGGTCGTGGTGGTCGTGAAGGTCGGGACCGTGATGATCGCCCCCGTGCGGACAATGATGATAAGCCCGCAGATAAGGCCGATGCGCCCGAAACCGCAGCAAGCGCCGCGCCCGAAACCACTGCAAGCGCTGAGGATTAAGCCATGGCTCAGGATGTCAAAATTTCTCAACTCCCCCTGCGGCGGCCTTTTTATCGTCGGCGCAAGACCTGCCCGTTCTCCGGTGCCAATTCACCAAAGATCGATTACAAGGATGTAAGGCTGCTACAGCGTTATTTGTCCGAGCGCGGAAAGATTGTGCCCAGCCGTATTACGGCGGTATCGGCCAAGAAACAGCGCGAACTGGCCCGGGCCATAAAGCGTGCCCGGATTTTGGCGCTGTTGCCGTTCGTTCTGCAGTAGGCGTCAGTACTTAGCTTTCTCCGCAATAGCCTGACGGGCGTTTTAAGGGTCGCCGGGTTACCTATCGGTGGACCCTATACGTGTCATGCCTGTATTGCAGTATAATCTGATCGCAATCGCAGCCGGCTTGTTGGCCGGGTTGTTGCAGGGTGCCCTGACTTTACCGTCAGGGGGCGGGTTGCTGCTTGCCTATATTGCGCCGTTGCCGCTTTTTTTGGCCGGTTTGGGCCTGGGCCTTCGGGGGGGCCTGATCGCTGCCGCCGTTTCGGGTGTGCTTAGCCTATTATTCGCTGGCCTGCCCTATGCCGGGACCCAGGCAATGGTCTACAGCCTGCCCGTGATCATTCTGTGCCGTCAGGCCTTGTTGTCGCGCAACGACAATGCCGGACAGGCCCATTGGTATCCGCCGGGACATTTGCTGTTGTGGCTGTCAGGCATGGCAATTGCCGGATTGGTTGCGGTTTTGGCGATCACAACCATATTCGACGATGGCTTGATGGCCTATCTGGACAGCATCATGGCACCAATTGCTGCCCAGCTGCCGATGCCGGAACAACAGGAAATGCTGATGGGGATGGTCGAATATGTCCCTGGCGTCTTTGCCATCTCCTGGACGTTGGGTCTTATTTTCAATGGAATTCTGGCGCAGGGATTGCTGGTTCGCTTTGGCTATAACGTTGCGCCAAGCCCGAATTTGGCGGATATCAGGCTGCCGGCGGTCTGGATCGGGGTCTTGTTGGGGGCATTATTTCTGTCCAGTGCGGCCGGTTTGATCGGGGTGCTCGGTAAAACCCTTGCAGCAATCGCAATTGTGCCGTATTTCCTCCTCGGCTTAGGTGTTGTCCATGCTTATTTCAGGGCTTGGAAAGCGCGCTCTGCTGCATTGATTTTATTGATTTTGTTTTATCTATTAATGCCGTTTTTTTGGCCGTTGCTGGTTTTGGTTGCCGGTGTGGGCCTATTGAATGCCTTGCTGCGCTTACGTGGCAATGGTTCATCGAACAACACCGGCGGTGCCGGAGATAGCGGCGGCAACGCCGACAAGGAGGAATGATGGACGTCGTCCTATTGCAACGAATTGAATCCCTTGGCCAGATGGGCGAGGTTGTCAGTGTTAAAAACGGCTATGCCCGTAACTACTTGCTGCCCCAAGGCAAGGCCCAACGTGCCACGGCTGAAAACCTGGTGTCGTTTGAAGCGCGCCGGGTTGAGCTTGAAGCGCGTAATCTGGTACAGCGCACGGAAGCCGAAGGTATCTCGACCGCCATGGCGGACGCCACCTTTGTCGTGATCCGCCAGGCTGGTGAATCCGGCCAGCTATATGGCTCTGTCGCAGCCCGCGATGTGGTCGAAGGCCTGGATAGTGTCGGCTATAAAGTTGATCGTAACCAGATTGTGTTGGAACGGCCGATCAAGACCCTGGGCCTGCATCCGGTCCGCGTTGATCTGCACCCCGAAGTTCACATCAGCGTTATTGCCAATGTTGCCCGCTCTGAGGCACAGGCGGAGCTTCAGGCATTGGGTGAAGATCCCCTGGCCGAGGACGATGTTGATCTGGAGCTGGATGGTCTGGGCGCAGCCTATGAAGATGATGATGACGCTGGCGAGAGCCGCTCTGAAGACGCAAGTGCCGAAGGCGCGGGTACTGAAGAGGTCACCTCTGATGATGCCGAGGCTGAAGACGACTGATACCGGTCGGTAAAGTTAAGAAAAAGAGGTCGGGCGAGCATTCGCACCGCCTCTTTTTTTTGTCGTAAATCTAAATTTTCCATAACCAAAAAACTTTACACCCGGGCCGGGTTTAGTTAACATTTCGGCACTCGCGGCGCAGCTGCGGGTTCGTTTTGAAAGGATACAGGTACAATAAAAGCCCGAAGTGAGGTTGAACATGTTGTTAGCCAGATTTTTGAAGCCTTTGATCCAAACAGGTTGCCTGACGGTCATAGACGCCACAGGTCGCACCCACCGTTTCAAAGGACAAAGTGACGGACGAAGTATAACCATCCGTCTGCATGCACGCGCTTTGCATTGGAAATTGTTCATAAACCCCATGCTTTACACGGGCGAGGCCTATATGGACGGCAGCCTGACCGTGGAGGACGGGGAGCTTTATGATTTCCTTGATTTAGTCAGCTTGAATATTGGCTGGCGGCAGCCCAACCATTGGCTGCAACAGATGATTATCGCACCTTTGCGCGGGGCGGTGCGCCGATTGCGCCAGTATAATCCGGCCCACAAGGCCCAGGCCAATGTGGCCCATCATTATGATCTGACGGGAGAGCTGTATGATCTGTTCCTGGATGACGACCGGCAATATTCCTGCGCCTATTTCCAATCCTCTGATGATGATCTGACAACGGCGCAGCTACGCAAAAAACAACATCTAGCGGCCAAACTGGCCCTTCAGCCTGGGCAACGGGTGCTCGACATCGGCTCTGGCTGGGGCGGTATGGGGCTGCATCTGGCGCAGACTGAACATGTCATGGTGGATGGCGTAACTTTGTCCGAAGAACAGCATAAGATCTCCGCCCAGCGGGCCGCCAAGGCTGGTTTGGATGGCTTCGTAAATTTCGCCCTACAGGACTACCGGGCTGTATCCGGGCAGTATGATCGCATCGTATCCGTTGGCATGTTCGAACATGTCGGCGTTGGCCATTATGGCGAATTCTTCCAAAAGGTGCGGCAATTGCTGAACGACGATGGCGTTGCCATGTTGCACACTATTGGCCGGGCGGATGGCCCCGGTGCCACCAATCCATGGGTCAACAAGTATATTTTCCCTGGTGGCTACAGCCCCTCGCTGTCGGAGATTTCCGCTGCCGTGGAAAAGGCTGATCTGTACATCACCGATGTGGAAATCTTCCGTCTGCAATATGCCGAAACCCTGCGCCATTGGCGTCACCGCTTTTATGCCAACCGGGACAAGGTTGCCGCTTTGTTTGATGAACGCTTTGTTCGGATGTGGGATTTCTATCTGTGCGGCTCTGAAGTGACCTTCCGCCATGGCGGGCACGTGGTCTTTCAGGTGCAGTTGACGAAACGGGCCGATGCGGTGCCTGAAACCCGCGATTATATCTTTGACGGGGAAAGACGGCGTGTGGGTCAGAGTAAAAAGACAGAATCGCGCGCGGCGTAAATTTGCGAAGGTAAAACTTTCCTGTTTTCAGTATTTTTTTTAGTGAGTTGTACAGTTCGGTTGGTTCGGACCCGTATACTGAATTCCATGTCTATGCACACTATGGGGAGTTATCCCCATGTTCCATGGGATCATTATTAAGGTTATCCACAGCCGTAAAAGAAAACAGGTAATAGGCGGCTAGCTGCGGCGTGTTAGGTTGCCGATAGATGAACGCAGACAGCCCATATAGCCCGGTACTGGCCACCATTGGCGACCCCGACCTCTCGGAGTCCCAAACCGGATCAGAATACCGCACCCCGCCCGCCAACCTGGAGGCCGAACAGGCCCTGTTGGGCGCAATCCTGGTCAATAACGAGGCCGCGAACCGGGTCACGGATTTCCTGACCCCGGAACATTTTCAGGAACCGGGACATCAACGAATCTATGCCGCGGCCCTGAAGTTGATTGAGCGGGGACAGATCGCAAATCCGGTTACCTTGAAATATTTTTTCGAGCAGGATGAGGCCTTGGTAGAGGTTGGCGGGGCGCAATATCTCGCCCGCCTGGCCGGTGCCGCCGTCACCGTGATCAACGCCCAACATTATGGCCGGGCAATTTTTGATCTGGCCCTGCGTCGCGGTCTGATCGAAATTGGCGAGTCCATGGTCAACGAAGCCTACGAGGCGGACGTTGATGTGGAGGCAACGGATCAGATTGAGGTGGCGGAACAGCATCTGTTCAATCTGGCTGAAAACGGTCAATCGGATCGTGGCTTCCTGAGTTTCGATGAAGCCCTGGCCCGGGCCGTGAATATGGCCGAGGCCGCCTTCCACCGGGATGGTCAGATGACGGGGGTATCCTCTGGCCTGATCGACCTGGATCAGAAACTGGGCGGTTTGCATCCCTCGGATTTGTTGATCCTTGCCGGGCGTCCCGCCATGGGCAAGACCTCGCTCGCCACCAATATCGCCTTTAGCGCGGCCAACAGTATACGCCGTGAAAAAGGGCCCGACGGTGAGGAAAAGATCGTCGATGGGGCGGTGGTGGCGTTCTTCAGCCTGGAAATGTCGGCGGAACAGCTGGCCACCCGCCTGTTGGCGGAGCAAGCCCGGATCAGTTCGGAAAAAATCCGTCGCGGCGATATTTCGACAGATGAATTCTCCCGCCTCGTGTCCGCCTCGCAAGCGATTGAGAATGCGCCGCTGTTCATTGATGATACGCCTGCCCTGACAATTTCCGCCCTGCGGACACGGGCCCGGCGTCTGAAACGAATGCATAATCTGGGCCTTGTCGTGGTCGATTACCTGCAATTGTTGCGGGGCAGTGGACGGGGTGCGGAAAACCGGGTACAGGAGATTTCCGAAATTACCCAAGGCCTGAAAGCTTTGGCGAAGGAGCTGGAAATACCGGTGCTGGCGCTATCTCAGCTATCGCGTCAGGTGGAAAGCAGGGAGGACAAGCGCCCCCTGCTGTCGGATCTGCGTGAGTCAGGTTCCATTGAACAGGATGCGGATGTGGTGATGTTCGTCTATCGGGAAGAATATTATCACGAATGGAAGCAGCCCGAACCCGACACCCCCGATCATGCCAAATGGTTGGAAAAGGCGGATCAGATCCACGGCATCGCAGAGGTGATTATCGGCAAACAGCGCCATGGCCCCACCGGCACCGTGCGCCTGCAGTTCGAGCGTGAATTCACCAAGTTCGGAAACCTTGAGGTCGCGGGTCGTTATCCCGATGAACGCTGATAGCCCGCCGGACAACCTGATGGAGCGGCATGCTGGCGCGATCCTGGAGATTGACCTGGCGGCTCTGGCGGCGAATTACAAAATTTTGCGAGACCGGGCGGACGGGGCCGTTTGCGCCGCCGTCTTAAAGGCCGACGCCTATGGTCTGGGGGCTGATCGCGTGGGTCCTGCCTTGGCGGCGGTGGGCTGCCGCGACTTTTTCGTGGCGCACCTGGGCGAAGGGATCAGCCTGCGGCAAATTCTGGGACCGGGCCCGACGATCTATATTCTGCACGGGCCCATGGTTCAAACCGGTTCTGGGGTGGAGGATGATTTTCTGGATCATGATCTGATCCCGGTGTTGAATAGCCCCGAACAGCTTGAACAATGGGCCGCTAAGGGACGAAAGTTGGGGCAACCCCTGGCCGCTGCTTTGCAGATCGACACGGGCATGAATCGCCTTGGTTTGAGCGCTGCGGAGACATCAGCCCTGTCGGATGCGCCCGAACGATTGGGCGGAATTGATCTTCGTTTTGTGGTCAGCCATCTTGCCTGTGCCGATGAAGCCGACCACGGCATGAACCTGGAACAGCGGCAGGCGTTCGATAGATTGCGCGCCATGTTGCCCGCTACAGCGGCGTCATTGGCCAATTCCTCCGGTATCTTCCTGGGCCCTGACTACCATTACGATCTGGTTCGACCAGGGATCGCCCTGTACGGTGGCAACCCGACGCCGGGCCAGCCCAACCCCATGAAAGAGGTGGTCCGCCTTACCGGCAGGATCCTTCAGGTGCGGGAAATTGACACCCCCCAGACCGTTGGCTACGGTGCCACCCATCGGGCCACGGGACCCCGGCGCATTGCCACGGTCCCGGTGGGTTATGCCGATGGCTACCTCCGTTCATTATCCGGGCGCGGGATGGGCGGACTGGCAGGTGTTTCAGTACCAATCGTAGGGCGTGTTTCCATGGACTTAATTACGCTGGATGTGACCGATGTGCCACCGGCGGCAGCCCGCCCGGGCGCTTTGATCGATCTGATTGGCGGCGGGGGGATCGCTGTGGACGACGTGGCGGTCGATAATGTAGCTGCACGGGCCGGTACGATCGGATATGAGATCCTGACCTCGTTGGGGCATCGCTATTGCCGCCGCTATCACTTTGGCAATGCGGGCAATAGAGGCATTAGGGGCTATGGCGGCGGCGGGGCGCGCGAGGGTGTTGTGGATGGCTAATCCGTTGGCGGCGATTGGCCGAATTTTTCTAAGTTTTCTGGCCACTGTGGGCCGGCTGTCCATATTTACCGGCCGCTCGCTTTCGGCGGTGGTAACGGCACCTTTTTATTGGCGTCTGTGTCTACAGCAGATGATGACCATCGGCTATTACTCTCTGCCAGTTGTGGGTATGACGGCGCTGTTCACAGGCGCGGTGCTGGCCTTGCAGATTTACCTTGGTTCTGCCCGGTTCGGCGCGGAAAGCGCGGTGCCGAACATCGTAGTCGTGGGCCTGACCCGGGAATTGGGCCCGGTGCTGGCGGGTTTGATGCTGGGCGGCCGGGTTGGCGCGGCCATTGCCGCCGAACTGGGTACCATGAAAGTGACGGAGCAGTTGGATGCCCTGATCACGCTACAGACCAATCCATTTCGCTATCTGGTGGTCCCCCGGCTGGTTGCCGCCGCCATCACCACGCCGATCCTGGTGCTGATCGCAGACATCATCGGGGTCATGGGCGGTTATCTGGTCGGTATCCATCGCCTGGACTTCAATTCGGCTGTCTATCTGAAGAACACCTTTGATTTCCTGGAAGTCATGGATGTGACCTCCGGCTTGGTGAAGGCTGCGATTTTCGGCTTTTTGATTGCCTTGATGGGCTGCTACCACGGCTTCAATTCCAAGGGCGGGGCCCAGGGCGTGGGCAGGGCGACGACGGATGCCGTGGTTTCGTCCCTGATCCTGATCCTGATTTCCAACTATTTCGTCACCGAGGCCTTCTTCTCCCAATGACCGAAACGTCCTACCCAGGGCCCCGTCTTGAACTTGTTGATGTCCACAAGGCGTTTGGGCCAAAGGTGGTGCTGGACGGTTTGAACCTGTCCGTGGCCAAGGGCGAATCCGTCGTCATCATTGGCGGTTCGGGCACGGGTAAGTCCGTGACCCTGAAATGTATCCTGGGCCTGTTGCATCCGGATAGCGGGCAAATCCGGATCGATGGTGAGGACACGGTTGGTTTACGCGGGGCGGAGCGGGAACGGGTGCTGACCAAGTTCGGCATGCTGTTCCAGTCCGCGGCTTTGTTCGATTCCCTGACCGTCTGGGAAAATGTCGCCTTTGGTCTGATCGAAGGGGCGGGTATGGAGCGGGAGGCAGCCCGCGTCATTGCGATCGAAAAATTGGCCAAAGTAGGCCTGGATGAAGATATCGCAGAGGGCGATCCAGCCGGCCTGTCTGGCGGCATGAAAAAGCGCGTGGGCCTGGCCCGGGCGATCGCCACTGAACCGGACATAATATTTTTTGATGAACCGACCACGGGTCTGGACCCCATCATGGGCGATGTGATCAATAATTTGATCAATGAGTGTGTGCAGGACCTGGGCGCGACAACCCTGACCATTACCCACGATATGTCATCCGCCCGCGTTATCGCTGACCGGGTCGCCATGCTGTATGGCGGCAAGATCATTTGGGCCGGTGGGGTCGACGAGATTGATGAATGTGATAATCCCTTTGTGGATCAGTTTATCCACGGGCGCGAAGATGGTCCTTTCGCCCTGGAAGTAACCTGAAAGCGGTGCATAGTGGCAAAAGCAGCTGAACATTTTGTCTGTCAAAGCTGCGGTGCGGCACATGGCAAATGGTCCGGGCGCTGCGCCAGCTGTGGTGAATGGAACACCATTTCCGAAGAGGCGACGCGGGAAGCCCCGCCTAAAGGCCTGGGCAAGGGCAAAGGCAGAGTGCTGGATTTTCGCAAGCTGAACGAGCATGGTGAGACGGAGGGGCCCCGTACCATTTCGGGGCTTGGCGAGTTTGATCGGGTTTGCGGCGGCGGTCTGGTGCCGGGCTCCGCCATTCTGATCGGCGGCGATCCGGGGATTGGCAAATCAACTATATTGCTGCAAGTCGTGGCACGTTTGGCCCAACAGGGCGTGTCCTGTGCCTATATTTCGGGGGAGGAGGCGCCCGCCCAGGTGCGTATGCGGGCCCGCCGTCTGGGCCTTGAAGGTGCCCCCCTGGACTTGGCAGCCGCGACCTCTGTTCGTGATATCGTTGCGACCATGGATGAAGATGAACCGCCCCATGTGGTGGTAATCGATTCCATTCAAACCATGTATGTGGACAGCGTTGAAGCCGCACCCGGCACGGTCAGCCAGGTTCGCACTTCGGCACAGGAGCTGATCCGGGCCGCCAAACGACGCAATATCTGTCTGTTGCTGGTGGGCCATGTGACCAAGGACGGCCAGATCGCGGGGCCACGGATTTTGGAACATATGGTTGATAGCGTGCTGTATTTCGAGGGGGAGCGCGGCCATCAATTCCGCATCCTTCGGGCGGTGAAAAACCGCTTTGGCCCGACCGACGAAATCAGCGTGTTCGAGATGAGCGACGGGGGCCTGATGGAGGTCACCAATCCATCGGCTTTGTTTTTGGCCAACCGGGGCAGCGACGGCGATATTACCGGCAGCGCCGTCTTTGCCGGCCTGGAAGGCAGCCGCCCCGTACTGGTGGAGATCCAGGCATTGGTTGCGCCCTCGCCCCCCGGTAATCCTCGCCGTACCGTTGTGGGCTGGGACGGTAACCGTCTGGCCATGGTGCTGGCGGTGCTGGATGCCCGCTGCGGCCTTGGTATGGCGGGGCATGATATTTATCTCAATGTCGCAGGCGGTTTGCGTATTGGGGAGCCAGCGGCGGACTTGGCCGTGGCCGCTGCCCTGGTCTCGTCCCTGATGGAAGTGCCGGTGCCGCAAGAGGCGGTCATCTTTGGTGAAATTAGCCTATCCGGGGAAGTCCGCGCCGTATCGCAGGCGGAATTGCGCCTGAAAGAAGCGGCCAAATTGGGTTTTTCCCGGGCCCTCGCCCCGCCCGCGCCCAAACAAAGGAAAAGCCCTTTGGAGGTGACCGAGATCGGCCGCCTGCAGGAGTTGGTGGAACTATTTGCATCCCTTGGGGTGAAGGCCGTATAGAACCGCCATGTTAACTGATTTTCCCATAAATGTGACGGATCTGGTGATCCTGATCATCCTGTTAATCTCGGGACTGCTGGCGTTGAGCCGTGGTTTCGTCAAGGAGGTGCTGTCCATCGCGGGGTGGGTGATCGCCGCCGTTGCGACATTAAAGCTGTTTCCTTTCGTCCAACCCTTTGTCAGGAGCTATATCGACCAGGAGTTGATCGCAGACAGTATCTCTGGCGTGGTTATCTTTGTTGTGGTTTTGACCATGGCATCCTTCCTCTCGTCAGCCATATCGCGGCGGGTACAGCGAAGCGAGATTGGCATTCTGGATCGATCCCTGGGGTTCTTGTTCGGGTTGTTGCGTGGCGTCGTGGTGATTGCGTTGAGCTATCTGGTCCTGGTGCAATTTCTGGCAACAGATGATCAGCCGGACTGGTTGCGTGAAGCCCGCGCCATGCCGGCCATCGAATATAGCGCTGAAATATTGGCCGGGCTGGCGCCCGAAGATGTGCGCGAAGGTTTGGCGGGGATCGGTAATTTGGGCCGTGAGGGCGGCCAAAGTCTGGATTCCACACTCGACAAAGCCATCAATGCGGGACGGGCGGCACAGCAGTTGAAGGGTGCTATTGGCGGCACAAGCAGTGGCGGCAAAAGCGAAACTGACAAGCGCGGCGAAAGCGGCTATACGTCAGGCTCGCGCGACGACATGAACCGCCTTATTCAGAACCGGACGGACAATTGAAACAGCGCCCTGCCGAATTTCAAAACAGCCGAACAACTGTAGTAGTGTCAGAGAAGGCCACGTCATGGACCTAACGACAAATCCATTTTCTCCGCCCGATCATGACAGCGACAAGTTTCACGAGGAATGCGGTGTCTTCGGAATTATCGGCAGTTCGGATGCAGCCGCCCATACCGTGTTGGGCCTACATGCCTTGCAACATCGCGGCCAGGAAGCCGCCGGGATCGTCACCCATGACGACCAGCAATTCTATTCCCATCGCAGCCTTGGCCATGTAGGTGACAACTTCAATTCCGAAGCTGTGATCTCCCGCCTGCCTGGGGATGCCGCCCTGGGGCACAACCGCTATGCCACCACGGGCGATACAGTTTTGCGGAATGTCCAACCCCTGTTCGCCGAGCTGCAAACAGGCGGCTTCGCCATCGGCCACAACGGCAATCTGACCAACGCCGGAATTCTGCGCAGCCAACTGGTGCAACGGGGTTGCATCTTTCAATCGACCATGGATACGGAAGTGATCATCCATCTGATCGCCACATCAAGCTACCATGATCTGGTGGACCGGATTATAGATGCCTTAAAATCCGTCGTCGGGGCCTACAGCCTGGTTGCCCTGACATCCGATATGTTGATTGGCGTGCGCGATCCTTTGGGTGTGCGACCGTTGCTGCTGGGCGAACTTGATGGCGCGCCCATTCTGGCATCGGAAAGCTGCGCCCTGGATATCATCGGTGCGAAATTGATCCGTGAGGTGGAGCCGGGCGAAATTGTCATTTGCAGCCGCGACGGTATTGAAAGCCTGAAACCATTTCCGCCCGCAAAATCCCGCCCCTGTATATTCGAGTATGTTTATTTCTCCAGGCCGGACAGTATTGCCCAGGGCCGCTCCATCTATACCGTGCGCAAATCTATCGGCGCTTTGCTGGCACGGGAAAGCGCGGTGCCGGCGGATGTTGTTATCCCGGTCCCGGATTCCGGAACGCCCGCGGCTATTGGTTATGCGGAGGAGGCAGGCGTGCCCTTCGAATTGGGCATTATCCGCAACCATTATGTGGGCCGAACCTTTATTGAACCATCCCAGAATATTCGCAACTTTGGCGTCAAATTGAAGCACAACGCCAATCGGGCGGAGATTAAGGGGCGGCGCGTCATTTTGGTCGACGATTCCATCGTGCGCGGTACGACGTCGAACAAGATCGTGCAAATGGTGCGTGATGCAGGCGCGACAGAGGTGCATATGCGCATCGCCTCACCGCCGACGGCGAACCCTTGTTACTATGGCGTGGACACACCAGACCGTGATGAGCTGATGGCCGCGAATATGGATATACCCGCCATGGCGCGGCAAATCGGCGTTGACAGCCTGGCCTTCATCTCCATTGACGGCCTTTATCAGGCGGTTGGCGGGGTGAACCGGGATGATGGGCAGCCGCAATATTGCGACGCCTGTTTTACCAACGACTATCCCGTGTCTCTGGTCGATCTGCTCGAAGGCCGACCCTCGGCGCAGTTGTCCCTGTTGGCAGAGCATAGTTAAATATAGTTGAGGACTGCTCCGATGGCGCAACGATTGAAAGACCGCCTAGCTCTCATCACGGGTGCGTCCCGCGGCATTGGCGCAGCGATTGCCAAGGCTTATGCAGCCGAAGGTGCCCATGTCATCCTGGTCGCCCGCACTTCCGGCGGCCTGGAGGAAGTGGATGACGAGATCAATAAGATTGGTGGTAAAGCGACCCTGGTACCCATGGATCTGGCTGATTTTGATGCCATTGATGATCTGGGCGGACAAATATTTCAACGCTGGGGCAAGCTGGATATTCTTGTGGGCAACGCCGCCATGTTGGGGGATCTATCCCCGGTCAGCCATATTAAGCCGGAGGTTTGGCAGCGCGCCTATGATCTGAACGTCACGGCGAATTACCGGCTGATCCGATCCATGGATGCGTTGTTGCGGCAATCGGATGCGGGTCGGGCGATTTTTCTGACTTCCGGCGCATCCCGCAGCACGCCGCCCTATTGGGCGCTGTATGCCTCGACCAAAGCGGCCCTGGACGCCATCGCCCAGGTCTATGCCAAAGAGACCCAAAAGACGGCCATCAATGTCAATCTGGTCAACCCGGGCCCGACCCGTACAGCCATGCGGGCGACGGCCTTTCCCGGCGAGGACGCGGCGCAATTGCCGCCGCCCTCACATCTGACGGAAACTCTGATCCGGCTGGCGGAACCTGACTTTACGCAGACCGGCCTGTGGGTCGCAGCCGATGCCGAGACGACCGCACCCGGCAAAGACGACGCCGTCCACTAACTTCGACGTTCGACGCCCGCTTCTTCCAGCAAATGTTCCAATGCTTCATACGGCTGTGCGCCCACGACGCCCTTCATGCCGGCGACAAATGTCGGCACTCCGGTCACGCCGTATTGCCGCGACTTGTTCCAATCTTCATCGACAGAATCTTTGAAGCTGCGGCTTTCCAGAACGTCCCGCGCGGCGTCCACATCCAGACCAGTGGCAGCGGCAACTTTTAACAAAGCCTCCACATCGCCGACATTCACACCATCCACGAAATAGGCCCGGTAGAGCGCATCATGTATCGCCTCACCACCGGGCTGGGTATCGGCCCATTTGCCCAATTCCTGTGCCAGGCGGCTGTTATAGGTATGGGAGCGATGGCTGTACTCCAGCCCCTCTTCATCCATGCGCGCCTTCATCTGGGTGTACATGGCATCCAGGTCCATGTCCCGGCCTGCGAACAGATCTTCCAGGCTGCGGCCTTCCATGGGGGTTTCAGGGTGCAGGGGAAAGTGCACCCACTTGGTTTCGATGTTGAAGTTTTCTTTTAGTTTTTCAATACGCCCGGTACTGAGATAACACCACGGTCAAACGTAATCCGTGAATATTTCCAAGACGACAGGTTCTGACATTGTATGTCTTTCCATTGCTGTTTCGAACGTGCTCCGTACTCTGGGGATAAGTATAACTGCGCAAGGCACCAGATGGTATAGTTGCATAGCGTTAATCACGGTCTTGTGTGGCTTTTATAGGGAACGTTTGCAGCATGGGTATCATCACGGTTTCAGACAAGTCATTCGAGATGGCAGCGCCTGTTCTGATCATTGGGGCCGGGGCCTGTGGTTGTTGCGCGGCCCTGGCGGTGAAAGAAGCGGGCCGGGAGGTCCTGGTGCTGGAGCGGGATGCCGCCCCCAGCGGCAGCACATCGCTTTCGGGCGGTCAGGTCCTTGGTGCAGGCACTGCCCTGCAACGTGCTGCGGGGATAGAGGATACGGCGGATCTGTTGGCCAATGATCTGATCGTGAAAGCCAAACAGCAGAACGATGCGGCCATGGCCCGTCATATTGCGGCCCAATCCGCCAGGACAGTTGATTGGTTGGTGGAAACCCATGGCGTACCCCTGGCATCGCAACAGGCGTTCCGCTATCCAGGGCATTCCGCCCAGCACATGCACGCAACGCCACAAAAAAGTGGGGCGGAGCTTTTGGTTTGTCTGCATAACGCCGTCGCTGCGGCAGGCATAGACGTGGTGCTTTCGGCCCATGTCACCGATTTATTCACCGAGGCCGATGGCCGCGTCGTTGGTGTTCGTCTCAGCCGCCCCGATGGCTCGGTTGAGGAGATCGGTTGCGATGCTCTGATCCTGGCCTGCAACGGCTATGGCGGTAATCCCGAGATGCTCCAGCGCTATATCCCCGATATCGCCCAGGCCCATTATCATGGCCATGTGGGCAACCAGGGCGATGCGGTGAATTGGGGTCTCGAATTGGGTGCCGCCATATCGGACATGGGCAGCTTCCAAGGTTATGGTGCTGTTATCACGCCAGTGATGATCCATCTGGCCTGGGCCTGCATCACCGAGGGCGGCATTCAGGTTAATGTCAGCGGTGAGCGATTTTCCCACGAAAACACGGGCTATTCCGAACAGGCCCTGCACGTCATAGGCCAGCCCGAGGGCGTGGCCTGGACCATTTTTGATCAACGGGGTCAGGATATCGCCATGGATCTGATCTATCATAGGGAAGCCATGGAAATAGGTGCGATCCGCCAGGTCGATACCATTGCCGAGATCGCTGAAATCGTCGGCTGCGATAGCGGGACACTGGCGGCGACAATGGAAGATGTCGCTGCCATGGGCCGGGGCGAAAAGACGGACGCCTTTGGCCGGGATTTCACCACCAAACCGCCATTACAGGCACCCTACTATGTGGCCAAGATCACCGGCGCGCTGTTCCACACCCAGGGCGGGCTGGATGTTGATTTGGATGGCCGGGTGTTGCGCCCCGATGGCACGGCGCTGGTAAATCTGTTCGCGGGGGGTGGTGCCGCGCGCGGTCTGTCCGGGCCGGCTGATTGGGGCTATCTGTCGGGCAGTGGTTTATTAATGGCGACCACACTGGGCCGTCTGGCGGGAACGGCCGCGGCGGCGATGACGGCGATGACGGCGGACTAAGCTGCGTCGTGAAATATTACCCCTAGGGTATAGCGCAGGCCCGTGTGCAGGCGGCTGACCCCGTGGCGCATGGGGGCACGAAAATGGCCGCGCTTGCCCTGGATTGGCCGTTCCCGGACAGGAAATATTAAAATCTCACCCTGGCCCAGGTTTATGGTTTGCCCGATGGATTGGGCCCGGGGTTGTTGCTCCACCAACATGAATTCACCACCCGTGAAGTCGGCCTCCGGTCGGCTCAACAGAATGACGGCCTGTAGTGGAAAATGCAGATCGCCGTATAGATCCTGATGCAGGCGGTTATATCCGCCCGCTTCATAGCGCAACAACAAGGGCGTTGGCTTCGTTTGTCCTGCGTCATGACAGATTTGTTGATAGGCGGCGTGGCTGTCGGGGTAATGTTCATTGCCCGGCAATTTCGCCGCCATATCATTGGCGATAGGGGCTAAGTGGCCATACAACGCCTGGCGCAGTTCTGTGACTAAACTGGGTAAGGGGTTGTCAAAATAACGATACTGCCCCTCACCAAAACGGTAACGCGCCATGTTAATGGTGGTGCGAAACAATTGTTCCTGATCATACAGTTCGATCAACCCGGCGCATTCATCGCTACCCAGCAGGCCCGGCGCGCGGCCATAGCCGATGTCGTCGATCTGCGCGGCGATCCCGTCCCAATTCAGGGTGGTCAGACGTTTTGTGATGGATGTGTTCATAGTTTCTTTGTACGGGCAGGTGGCTCGAAACGCTATCCGGAACTGGTGGTGCAATGCCCACTCGGTTAGCATAGGCGGCAACGTTGGACCTTGGGGAAAGGAACGGATGCATGGAATTCGGCGTCAGCTGCGAAAAGATTGACGAGATTGGTTTCGTCACCCACGCGGAAAACCTTGGCTATGATTTCTGCTGGGTGACCGATAGCCAGATGATCCGTTCCAACCCTTGGGCCGTCCTCGCACTTGCCGCCCAGCAAACCCGCACCATTCGCCTGGGCACGGGCGTCGCTGTACCGGGCTTGCGCCTGGCCCCGGTCGCGGCCAACGGCATCGCCACCATCAACCGGCTGGCACCGGGGCGTACCTTTATGGGCATTGGCACCGGCAATACGGCCATGCGGACCATGGGGCAACGGCCCATGGGGGTGAAGGCGTTTGCTGAATATATCCGTGTGGTGCGCGCCCTGTTGCGGGGCGAGGAAGTGGACTACACCCTTGATGGTGTCACCCATCCCATCCGGTTTCAAAATCCGGAGCTGCGATATGTCGATGTGGAACATGAGATCCCCATCCATATTGCCGGCTTCGGCCCCCGGGCCCAGGCCCTGGCAGGCGAACTTGGCGATGGTCTGATCACCGGCATTCCCCGCGGTGGTACCATTCCCTGGGCCCTGAGCAACGTGAAAAGAGGCGCGGACAAGGCCGGGCGCGACATGAAGGGATTTTTCACCACCGCCCTGGTCAATATGTTGATGCTGGCACCGGGCGAAGATTTCCAGTCCGAGCGGGTGATCGCGGCATGCGGTTCCGCCGTCATGGCGAACGTGCATTTCCTGGTCGACTGGGTCAAGGAAACGGGCGGCGATCCACCCGACTACGTCAAGCCGATTTGGAACGATTATATGGCCTTTCACAATCAGCGCGATGCGGAAACGGCGCATCAGAAACTGCACGAAAGCCATTACAGCTATCTCGATCCCGAGGAGGCGCGTTTTATCACGCCGGAGATGATCCGCAATTTCTGCATCGCGGGCCAGCCAGCGGAAATCGTCGAACAACTTCGGGATTTGGAAGCTCAGGGATTAAATGGCATAAGCTTCATTGCACCCCTGCAACAACGCTATCGCCTGATCGAGGATTTCGCGGAAAACGTCATGTCGCGCATGTAGTCCGCCGGAATTTTGACCGGAGTAATCACCGGAGTGTTCAATTGAGTCTGCTGCATCTGATTGTCGTCGCCGTGGTTCAGGGCCTGACCGAATTCCTGCCGATCTCGTCGTCCGCCCATTTGATCCTGGTACCCCTGGTCGGCGACTGGCCGGACCAGGGTCCGATGATTGATATTGCCGTGCACCTGGGCACCCTGGGCGCGGTCATGGTGTATTTCCGCCAAGACGTCGCCACGATGTTCCTGGGCGTCCTCGCCCTGTTGCGCGGGCGCTTCACGTCGGGCGCACGATTGTTTGTGCTTATTTGTCTGGGTACCGTGCCCGCACTTGTGGTCGGCTATATCCTGGCCAGCCAGGGTTATATGGAGCAATTGCGATCGCCGTTGCTGATCGCATGGATGACGGTGCTGTTCGGGCTGCTGCTGTGGGCTGTGGACAATATATGCCTGCGCGTTAACCGGATGGAACAGCTGAACTATACCGCCATATTGTTGATCGGCCTGGCCCAGTGCCTGGCCCTGATCCCCGGCACCTCGCGATCCGGCATTACCATCACGGCAGCCCGTGCTTTGGGTTACGAGCGTTCCGATGCCGCGCGCATTTCGTTATTGCTATCGATCCCGATAATTCTGGCGGCGGGTACATATGCCACCTGGGAGGTGGTGCAGGGCGGCCAAATGGCCCTGGGCGTGGATGCCCTTGTGGCCGCGGCCCTGGCCTTCGTCACCGCGTTGCTGGCCGTGGCCCTGATGATGCGTTGGCTGCGCCATGCCTCCTATACACCGTTCATCATCTATCGCCTGGCCCTCGGCGCGGCGCTGTTATACTGGCTTTATGGCTGAAGCAAGAGAGGAAGCTGCCATGGAAATCTGTCTCATTACCGGCACCAGCACGGGTATCGGCCATGCCACCGCCCTGCATTTGGCCCGCCAGGGCTACAAGGTCTATGCCACCATGCGGAATACCGCCAAGGCCGGTCCGTTGCAGGATCTGGCCAAGGCGGAAAACCTGAACCTGGTGATCGACAGCCTGGATGTGACCGATAACCAGTCCATGGCCGATTGTGTGGCGCGGATTATTGCGGTCGAGGGGCGGATCGATATCCTGATCAACAATGCCGGTCTTTCAAACTCATCCCCGGTGGAGACGTACCCCGAAGATGAACACAGAACATTGTTCGAGGCGAACTACTTTGGCCCGGTGAAGTTGACCCAGGCCGTGTTGCCAGGGATGCGAGAGCGTCAACATGGCGCGATCATCAATATTTCATCGCTATTGGGGCAAATCGCCTGGGCCAATCAGGCTGCTTATTGCGCCTCTAAATTCGCCATGGAGGCATTTTCCGAAGCCCTGGCCCAGGAAGTCGCCCCCTTTGGCATTCGTGTGGCGATCATTCAGCCCGGCGTGACTGCATCCGCCATCTTTGACAATACGCCCGTGCACTATGATCGTGCCTCGCCCTACAAACCGGCCATGCGCCGCAATGGGCGCTTCTATAGTGTGGGTATTGCTGACGCCACGCCGGCTGCGCGTGTGTCCGAAGTTATTGGCGATGCGTTGCTCGCCGATAGGCCAAAGCTGCGCCATCCCATCGGCTTTGGCGCCCAGGCCATCGCCCGGCGCGCCGCCATGAATGATGAGAAATTTATCGCCCTCGGCGCCATGGCGGATCCGGATTATTACCAGGCCCTGCGGGAGGAGCTGGACCTCGAATTGGACCTGGAGCCTGGAGCCTGAAGGCGGCGTCTAGGCTCTGGCAACGCCCCTCGCAGTTTTTGTTGCCGCCGCCACTTTGATATCCAATCATGGAGGCGGATGAACGCCGAGGCGTGACGATTTGTACCGATTTTCGATTTGACGTACACAATCGGCGAGCTGACCGAAGCAAGCAACTTTGAGATTGGAGCGTGGACGGCATGAGAGTAGAGCGCAATCTTGTAGCAGTCCTTATCCTGCTAATTACTTTGGCCGCATGTGGGGGCGAGGGCTCCGCTCTATTCAAGCCTCCGGTCAGGCTTGAGAAAGCAAAAATCAGCAACAGTGTTTTATTCCCGTCCAATGAGCGGGTGATGGCAACTTATTGTCCGAAGGGGCCGGCGCGTAGCCGAAAATGCCACTTGGCCGCCTGGGACCTTGATGGCGGCAATGTGAAACTGTACCGCAAACCCGCACATCATAGCTGGTTGGAGGCGATGTTTTCGCCTGATGGCACAGAAGTGGTCTTTGAACTCAACGATACCGGTCGCTATTCGACCAAACTGGCAATTATGGATCTAGCAACGGAGAAATGGCGTATCGTCGAGGGCTCGGACACCTACAAGATTTGGCCATCATTCCATCCGAATGGCAAGAAGCTCATATACGCTGCCGTAGCCCATACACCGGACAACACCGAGTCCCGCTCTCGTTCCAACCTGTACGGTGTCGATATTCACAGCCTGAATTTGGCGACTGGTAGAACCAAAGCCCTAACGGACTATCGCTTCAAATCAGCCTCTCGCCCTCACTATACAGGGCGTGGAGATGAGTTCGTCTTCGAGGGCAAGCTGCCAATGAACATATTCTTCAACCCAAATAAACCCAAGTATTTCACCTCAGACCAAATAGGCCGATACACAAGAAAATTTGGAAAAAACCATATATTGATAATAAACGAAATCGACAAAGACTGGATTCCGGAATTTGTCATTGATGACCGTAAATCTATGGTTTCTAGAGGATATTCAATAGGCCCAATTCCAGGAAATAAAGGAAATATATTATACTTCGAGTCAAATGTTGGAATTATTGGAAAGCTTATTAACTCTCAACGGAGTTCCGGTATTTGGAAACGAGAAAAAAAATAAATACAAGACTGTTTTACTTTAAACAAATCACAGATCTGGACTCTAATACTTCATATTCCACTGCGTTATCACAAGATGAATCGTATTTTCTTTCTCATATTAATGGTTATTCCGATAAAACGAAGATACCGGATTTTTCTCTCTGGCGGTTTGCCATAGATGGATCGAACCCGATCAGAGTACCTATTCCTTGGTCGCAACTGGCATCAATCAAAGAAAATTTGGATAGAGGAAAATAAGCCATGGCTTGGCTAGGAGATATTGTAATACTGGATCGATATGGCAACTTCGGTGGCAAGGGGTGGACCAATGGGGTCTACGATCCGTGACGTGCTATGGCCAATCCCGGACTACTTCCAGGCCGCACGGGAAAACCTGGACCTGGATTTGGGGCCTGAAACTTAGACTTGAAACTTTGGGGCCGTTAGGCCTGTTCAGTGGCGGGCAAGCGCCCAGCCTTGCGGTAGCGGTAGAGATAGCTGGGCAGGATCGCATTCAGTGCCGTGGGCGTGACCCCAAGATCGGCCAGGCCGGGCAGATCGCTGTTGGCAACGTTGTCTACCTTCAACATCTCAACCTGGTCCATGGTCAGGATATGCCAGGGCAGCATGCCGAGGAAGAATGCCTTGATCTTCACAAAGACGAACGGCACGGGGATCAGCAAGCGGTTACGTCCGGTCTGCTCACACACCATGGCCATCAACTCCATCAGACTCAATACCTGGGGGCCGCCAAGTTCGTAGGTCCCGCCCGTGGGTGCCGTGGTCGGCACCAGGTTGGCAATGGCCTGTGCTACATCGCCGACATAGACCGGCTGCATGCGGCTGCTGCCGTCGCCGGGGACGGGCATGATGGGGGATAGGGTGGCGATGCGGGCAAAGAGATTAAAAAACTGATCCTCCGGCCCGAAAATCGTTGATGGCCGAACAATGATCGCATCAGGAAAAGCGGCGCGTACCATGGCCTCGCCCGCCGCCTTGCTGCGGGCATATTTGCTGCTGGCTTCAACATCAGCGCCAATTGCAGAGACGTGGATGAGCCGGGCGACACCAGCGGCAGTGGCGGCGCGGGCAACGGTTTCGGCACCATCTTCATGGACGGCCTGAAAACTTTGTGATCCAGCAGGGAACATCACGCCTGTTAGATTGATCACCGTGTCGGCCCCGGCCACGGCGCGCTGAATTGAGGCTTCGTTGCGGATATTGGCCTGGATCGGCTGAACCTGCCCCACGCCGCCCATGGGCTTTAAGAATCCGGCGGCTTCGGGGTCCCGCACGGCGACGCGGACCTGATTGCCCTGCTTTGCCAAGCGTGTGACCAAATAGCGCCCCACAAAACCCGCACCACCAATGACTGTTACCGTGCCCATGCTCGCTATGCCTTTACAATTTCCGTCACTCTGCGGGCTGCATCATAATGCTGTTGGACGCAATGTGCCATACCAGTTTGCCTCTCTATCAGGGCGGGTTGGTATTTGTTATGGGTAGGGCAGGAAGAAAAATTTGTATGGAGGCGGCCCATGGCGATGGAAGAAAAACTGCAGGAACTGGCTGAACGACGGGCCAAGGCACTGGCCATGGGTTCCCCCCGTCGCCTGGATGAAATCCGCGATGCAGGCCATTTGAACGTCCGCCAGCGGATCGACTATTTATTCGACGACGGGACGTTCATGGAACAGGGATTGTTGGCCCTCTCTGCCCGCCCGGAAGATCACAATCGCGCGCCCGCTGATGGCAGCGTTGACGGCATTGGTGCCATCAACGGCCGTTTGGCGGTCGTTAACGCGGCGGACTTCACCTCCATGGGGGCATCTAGTGCTGAAACGGCGGGGGCAAAAATGACCCACAGCCGGGCAACGGCCATCGAAAACGGTTTGCCTCTGATCATGCTGTGCGAATGCTCGGGCGGTCGGATCCCGGATATCATGGGGGCAAACGGCATTCATAAGACCGGTGAATATTTCGATCTTAGTCACGACCGGCAAATCCCCCGCGCCGCCGCCGTGCTGGGACAAAGTTATGGCGGCGGCACCTGGCGGGCGGCGACGTCTGATTTCGTCGTCATGCGCAAAGGCGCTGTCATGGCCGTGTCGTCCGTCAACGTCACCTCTGTCGCCATTGCTGAGGATCTTGATCCTGAGGAACTTGGCGGTTGGAAAATGCAGACCGCCGTCACCGGCCAGGTTGACCTTGCGGTTGATACCGATGAACAGGCCCTGGACGCCATCAAAGCCTTCCTCAGTTATCTGCCGTCCCACAGCGGCGAGGCACCGCCTGAATTAGCCCCGGCGGCGGCTATGGATCAGGACCAGAATGCCCTGCTGGATTTGGTGCCGGAAAGCCGCAGTAAGGTTTACGATGTGCGCAAGGTGGTGCGCGTCATTGTCGATGCGGACAGTTATTTCCCTATCAAAGACCGCTTTGCCCGCAATATTTCCACCGGTCTGGCCCGCATCAACGGGCGCAGCGTCGGGGTCATTGCGCCAAACCCCATGTTTAAAGGCGGGGCCTTGGATTCAGATGCCTGCGACAAGGCGGTCAGCTTCATCACCCTGTGCGACAGCTTTAATATACCCATCATCACTATGGCCGATACGCCGGGATTTCTGGTTGGCGTGGCGGGCGAGAGGCTGCGCCTGCCGGGTAAGATCATGAACTATATGCAGGCCCTGCAGATGTCCACCGTGCCGAAACTGTCGGTTATTTTGCGCAAAAGCTATGGTCAGGCGCATTTAAATATGGGGGCGGGGATTTGTGACCATATGGCGGCCTGGGTCACGGCGGAAATTGGCTTCATGGATCCGGATGTCGCGGTGAATGTGGTCTATCGGGTGCGGCAAGCGGATGAACCCGAACGCTACCGGGAATTGGTGGAAAAGGTAAAACAGGACAGTTCCGGCTATGACCTTGCGGCCTCCTATCGGGTGCAAACGGTCCTTGATCCGCGCGAAACACGTGATTGGCTGGTCCGTATGATGGAGGTCCATCGCCGCCGCCCCACGGGTGGGATCGGCAAACATCGCCTGGCAACATGGCCAACGACTTTCTGATCTTTGGCAAGATCGGCATTTTGATCGTAAAAGGCGCGATAGCTGTCTTGACAACGAAGGGCCTGGGCAGTATCGATGCCGCCCTGAGGCCCAGGTGGCGGAATTGGCAGACGCGCTAGCTTCAGGTGCTAGTGGGGGTAACCCCGTGGAAGTTCGAGTCTTCTCCTGGGCACCATTCTCCCCGCTCCCTACGTTGGAGTAGTTGGAATGGAGCAAAAATGGGCCAACTGCCGGGTCCACAGTATACCAATCTATTGCGCGCGCGAACAAAAGGCAGGACGGCAGCATGGCCAATCATCTCCACAAGGGCGACCTACCTACCGGCCTGTCATTCGGCTCTATGGTGGCCGTTGATTCAGAGACCATGGGCCTTGATCCCCATCGTGACCGCCTTTGCCTGGTGCAATTGTCCGCCGGTGATGGCGACTGCCATTTGGTGCAATTTGCCCAAGGGGTCTATCAGGCACCTAATCTGTCTGCCTTGTTCGCAGACCCTTCGGTGACCAAGCTGTTTCATTATGCCCGCTTTGATGTGGCCATGGTGAAGCGCTATCTGAATGTTGATTGCACGCCGATCTATTGCACGAAAATCGCTTCGAAACTCGTGCGGACCTATACGGATCGTCATGGTTTGAAAGATCTCTGCCGCGAGCTTCTGGGCGTTGATCTGTCGAAACAACAGCAAAGCTCCGATTGGGGCGCGGATGAACTCTCGGCCCAGCAGCTCGATTATGCCGCCAACGATGTTTTGCACCTGCACCGCCTGCACGGCGTGTTACAGGACATGCTGGCCCGCGAAGGCCGGGGACACTTGGCGCAGGCTTGTTTCGATTTCCTGCCCACGCGGGCGGAACTGGATTTGGGCGGCTGGCCGGAGACGGATATCTTCTCCCACTAAATGGTGTTCGACCGACCGTAAAATGCTGCTGGATGGCGGTTGCAAGTTGGTTTGACCCAACCTATCTAAATGCTCATACTCAACGAATCGATACAGTTGGCATGAAATTCGCATGAATTTCATCTGTTGCAGGCAGCTGTTGCTATTTTTTTGGCTTCTTTCAAGGGCTTAATTGGTGACTGCGAAAATTCAGGAAGAGACTTTGGCAGCGAATACTGATGCGGATAGCGTCGGAAATCGTGCGGATGTACGGGCAGACATACGTGCGGCGGCAGCGCGGGTCCTGCGCCTTGAAGCTGACGGCCTGCAAGGCCTCGCAGCCCAACTAGACGAAAACTTCGATGCCGCCGTGGCCTTGCTGTCAGGGATCAAGGGAAAGCTGGTCATCAGCGGCATGGGGAAAAGTGGCCATATTGGCCGAAAAATCGCCGCAACCCTGGCCTCGACCGGCACCCCGGCCCATTATGTTCATCCGGGCGAGGCCAGCCATGGCGACCTGGGCATGATCGGCCCCGATGACGGCGTTTTGGCCCTGTCCAACTCGGGTGAAACGGCGGAATTGAACGATCTGGTCGCTTACGCCAAATTCCGCGGCATTCCCCTGTTGGCAATGGTTGGCAAAGCACCCTCGACCCTTGGCTCAGCCGCTGACGTGGCCTTGGTATTGCCCGCGATGCCGGAGGCCTGCCCCATGGGCCTGGCACCAACCACCTCGACCACCATGATGTTGGGACTGGGTGATGCGCTGGCCGTCGCGATGATGGAATTGCGCGGATTTTCCGCTGATCAGTTCCAAGTCCTCCACCCCGGTGGGCGTCTTGGCCAGGCCTTTATCAAGGTCGATGATCTGATGCACCGCGATGACAATGTGCCGGTTTGTACCGCCGATACGGTGATGTCGGCAGCCATTCTGACCATGACGGAAAAGCGATTCGGGTGCGTCGGGGTGGTCGATGACAGCGGCACCTTGATCGGTATTGTCACGGACGGTGACCTAAGCCGCCATATGGATGATGGGTTGATGGCCAAACGCGTCGGCGATGTCATGACACCGACGCCAAAGACCATCCGTGGCGGGGCCCTGGCCGCCGAAGCCCTGGGTTTAATGAACGCCAGTCAGATTACCTGTTTGTTCGTAACCGAAAATTCAGGTGGGCCGGATGCCGCCCTTGGCGTCCCAATCGGAATTTTGCACGTGCATGACATCCTGCGCGCCGGCATCGCCTAGGGAATGTCTGTGATGGTCCCCGAATCTACAGGTGGATCAACCGGTGAGCCAACCCGTGAGCCAACGACGGATGGTGATGCAAAGCGCGACGGCGAAGAGCCCCGGCGCTTTCAATTCGATCCGGGCCGTCGGCGGGACCTGACGTCGCCGCGATACAGCCGTTTTGTCGGCATGATGAAGCTGTTGTTGCCCCTTATGGCTCTGGGATTAGTGGTCGCCGTGGTGATCTGGCCCAATGAATTTCGCGAGGCCACGGGCTTTCATCTCTCCTACGACACGCCTGATGACGGCAGCGCGGCAGAGCTGACCATGCTGCATCCCCGCTATCTGGGCACGGACGCCCGCAACCGCCCCTTCGTCGTGACCGCTGACCGGGCGACCCAGGATCCAAAGGATCAGCGTAACGTCACCCTGTTGCAGTTGCAGGCGGATATGGCCACTGCGGATGGCCGCTGGTTCACCATAATGGCGGACAAGGGCGTCTATCATCAACAACGCCAGCAATTGCGCCTACAGGGTCCGATCAATTTGTTTTCCGATCAGGGCTATGAATTCACGGCCCAAATTGCTGACATCGATCTGAAGGCCGGACGGGCGGTTTCTGATCAGCCTGTGCGCGGACAGGGGCCGTTTGGTACCTTACAGGCGGACCGGATGGAGGTGGATGATTTTGGTCAAAGATTGTTATTTATGGGAAATGTAAAAATGCGTGTCATGGCACCTGCGCGCGGGGGACGGGGATAAGGGATGACAGGCAGACGACACAGAATATCCCGTTTGACGGTAAAGCTTATTTTGGTTTGGGCATTTTCTATCATGTTGCCCATCGGGGTCGCGTACGGTCAGTCCCAAGTCCAGTCCCAGGATAAATCCGGGGTCGTGGACGCCGAGCAACCGATCGACATCAGTGCCGACAACCTGGAAGTGCAACAAGACAAGAATTTGGCGATTTTCTCCGGCAATGTCATTGCTGTTCAGGGCCAGATCAAATTGCGCGCTGTGACCTTAAGGGTTTGGTACCGGCAAGCCGGGCAAGCCGCGCCAGACGGCGGCTCTGTCGGCGGCACGATCATTCGTATCGATGCCATAGATAAGGTATTTGTTTCTTCCGCTTCCGAAACGGCCCAGGGAGACCTTGGGATTTATGATGTGCCCGAACAACGGCTGACGCTGACGGGCGCAGTTGTCCTAACCCGCGGTCAGAACGTATTGCGTGGCAACAAGCTGGTCATGAATATGGCGACCGGGCAAAGCCGTATCAGCGGCGGCCGGGTGCATGGGCGGTTTGTCCCGCCAAAACGAAAGAAATGACATACTGCCGGCTGATCGTTCGCAAAATGATAGACTGGCAAAAAATGTGCCATAAAAATGAAAATATGGCAAAAAAGTAAGTGATCGGTAACCCTGTTCTGTTACGCCTGAGGGGAATGACGGATGACAACGGAAGATAAGAGCAACGAAATGCAAGGCGAAGGCCAATTCGGACAGGGAGCCGGCCCAGGTACGGACCAGGGTGACGACCCAGGCGTCGGCCCGGGCACCGGCAACGACGGCGCGCCACAATTGGTGGCCGAACGTCAGGGCCTGCGCGCGGAAAAAATCGGCAAGCGCTTTCGCAAGCGTCCGGTTGTCCGAGATGTCTCGCTGGTCGTCCAGCGCGGTGAAGCGGTTGGCCTTCTGGGTCCCAATGGTGCCGGTAAGACGACCTGTTTCTATATGATCACCGGGTTGCTGGCGCCTGATACGGGCTCGATCTTTCTTGATGGTCAGGATGTCACTGATTTGCCCATGTATCGCCGGGCCCGTTTGGGCATTGGTTATCTACCCCAGGAAGCCTCTATCTTTCGCGGCCTGTCGGTGGAAAACAATATCCGTGCGGCATTGGAAGTCGTTGAAGCGGACCGTGAACGCCGCGAGGCTATGTTGGAAGATCTGCTTGCGGAATTTTCCATCAGCCATCTGCGCCGCACCCCGTCCTTGGCGTTGAGTGGTGGTGAACGGCGGCGGGTGGAAATCGCCCGGGCATTGGCCTGTCACCCCGGTTTCATTTTGCTGGATGAACCCTTGGCGGGCATTGATCCCATCGCCCTGGGGGAAATTCGCGACTTGGTTTCTCACCTCAAAGACCGCGGGGTTGGTGTCTTGATTACCGATCACAACGTCCGCGAGACCCTGGATATCATTGACCGGGCCTATATTCTGCATGAGGGCCGGGTCTTGACCTCGGGTCCGCCAGCGGATGTGGTCGGCCATGACGACGTGCGTCGAGTTTATCTCGGCGAGCGTTTTTCCCTGTAGGTTTAGGGTAGGATTTCGCGTAATGGCTATGGGTCCAAGATTGGATATCCGTCAGACCCAAGGCCTGGTCATGACACCGCAATTGCAACAGGCCATTCGCCTGTTGCAACTGACGAACCTGGAACTCGGCCAGTACGTGGAACAGGAACTGGAACGCAATCCGATCCTTGAACGCGCTGATCAGGACGGCAGCACCGAATTATCCGATTTTGAAGAAGGCAATCTGAACACCGACCCCCTGGTTGATAACCTGGGCGAAGCCATTGCGGCATCTGACGGTATCGTCGATGACGGCATGGTGGGCGATGCGGCGGCGGTGGAATTGGACGCTGGTACCTTACCGGCCGAAGGCGATTTGGATGGTGCCCAGGGGCCATTGGATACGGATCATTCCGAGTCCTACAATAACGACGGCGTCTCTGACCGCCCCGAGGGTCAGGAACAGGCGGCCCCCAGCGAAGGCTTCGAAGTGGGAGATTGGTCCGGTGCCAGCACGGGTTTGAGCGGCGGCGAATCGAGCACTGTGACGTTAGAGCAGGTCCTCAGTAGCGAAATCAGCCTGAAAGACCATCTGCTGGAACAGATGAATGTCCTATTGGTTGACCCGGCCCAGCGCATCATCGGCCATGATTTGATCGATCATCTGGATGAAGCCGGTTATTTGAGTGAGGCAGCCGACGCCATCGCGGAACGATTGGGCTGCGATGAGGCCCTGGTCGAACAGGTGCTATCGCAGATGCAACGCCTGGACCCGCCGGGCATCCTGGCCCGCAATCTAAGTGAATGCCTGGCGTTGCAGTTGCAGGACAAGGATCGCTACGACCCGGCCATGCAGGCTTTGGTGGAGAATCTGCATCTATTGGCAGCCATGGATATCCCGCAAATTTGCACGGTTTGCGGCGTCGACCGGGAAGATGCCGATGAAATGATTGCAGAGTTGAAGGCCCTCAACCCAAAACCGGGCCTGGCCTTTGACTATGATGTGGCAGCCCCCGTGGTGCCGGATGTTTTCGTGACGGAAAAGGCCGATGGCGGCTGGAACGTTGAACTCAACAGCGATAATCTGCCGCGTATCCTGGTCAATCGAAAATACTATGCCGAGATTAACGAGGCCGCCCGCCGCAAGGAGGACAAGGCTTATATTTCTGAATGCATGCAGTCGGCCAATTGGCTGATTAAATCCCTGGACCAGCGGGCCCGAACAATTCTGTCCGTATCCTCCGAACTGGTGCGCCAACAGGATGCGTTCCTGGCCAACGGGGTGCAGGATTTGCGGCCCCTGAACCTGCGCGCCATCGCGGAGGTCGTCGGCATTCACGAAAGCACCGTGTCGCGGGTCACATCGAACAAGTACATGGCCACGCCGCGGGGTATGTTCGAATTGAAGTATTTCTTCACCTCCGCCCTGTCCTCGGCCAACGGCGGCGACGACTATTCCTCTGAGGCGGTGCGCAATCGGTTGCGTGGTTTGATCGACAAAGAATCCTCTGCGGCTGTTTTGTCCGATGATAAACTGGTCGAAATTCTGCGCACTTCCGGCATTGATATTGCCCGGCGCACCGTCGCAAAGTACCGCGATGCAATGGGAATTCCCTCGTCCGTGCAGCGCCGCCGGGCCAAGCGCATGGAAGCGCGCGCCATCGGTTGACAGTTATACATACCGGCACTATGTTCCCGGCTCTTCGCTGACCGGTCGGTGGTTGTAATTTATGATTTGCGCTATGACGGGGCGGTAAGAGGACGTGTTGTCAACCAGCATTTTGGCTTGACAAATTTGACCCAAAACCAGCTAAAGTAAGATATTATGCAAACACTTGTTTCAGGCAAGCAGCTCGACGTGGGTGAGGCCTTGCGCGGTCATGTTGAAGACCGGCTGCAGGATGGCGTAGCCAAGTATTTTGCCAACTCTCTGGATGCCCATGTGGTGTTCAGCCGGGAAGGCCATGGTTACCGGGCTGATTGCTCGGTCCATGTAGGCCATGGCATTCAGGCCCAGGCCAGGGCGGATGCAGCGGATATTTATCAGGCTTTTGATCAGGCGGCGGAACGTTTGGAAAAACGTCTGCGCCGGTATAAGCGCCGGTTGCGCGACCACCATGGCGGTGATCGTCCGGCGCGGGATGAATATTTGGCACAAAGCTATGTCATTGAGCCGGAGCCGGAAGTTGACGAGGCACCGGAAGAATTCCAACCTGTAATCGTTGCCGAACACACAACGGATATTCATCGCCGGTCTGTGGGTGAGGCTGTTATGCAGCTGGATCTGTTGGAACAGCCCGTTTTGATGTTCCGCAACAGCGATAATGATAATCTGAATGTTGTGTACCGCCGTCCGGACGGCCATATCGGCTGGATTGATCTGGTGGCGGATACCGAAGCTGCTAACAGTTCCGGCAGCTAGAGCAATAGGGCTATATAGGGACCGCGACCTATGGAAATGTTTGAATTGCTGGCGCAAAGCGGGGTTGTCGCCAACCTTAAGGCCAGTAGCAAAAAGCAGGCATTGCAGGAACTCTCGCAGCAAGCCGCCGCTTTGACCGGCTTGCACGAACGGGTCATTTTTGACGTTCTGCTGCAACGTGAAAAACTAGGCACCACGGGCATCGGCCGGGGCATCGCCATTCCGCATGGAAAAATGCAGGAACTGGAACGCCTGCATGGCATATTTGCGCGCCTGCCGAAGCCGATCGAATTTGATGCGATTGATGAACAGCCCGTGGACCTGATTTTCCTGTTGTTGGCCCCCGAATCGGCCGGCGCCGACCATTTGAAGGCCCTGGCGCGAATTTCCCGCCTGTTGCGTGACGATAATGTTTGCGCAAAGTTACGCGGTGCCGACGACCCCGAGGCATTGTTTGCCCTGCTGACTGTTCCGACTGTCGCACCTGCCGCCTGATTACGTCCCAATAACACTGGCCTGATTGCTCCACTGCTGACCGTTCGCTACGGTGCGTGGCAGGGAGCATTACTATGGACGTAGACAAATCACTCGTTGAAATCATTTCATGGCTGTTTGAGGGCGACCCCCTGGCTGAGGCGGCGGTGGAAACCCGCGCCCGCCAGCTTTGCCTCGATACCCTTGGCTGTATGATCGCCGGTTTGGCCAAGCCCGAACCCCAGGCCATGGTTGCCGCCATGGCGGCGCTGGAGCCCGTGAGCGGGACTGGCGCGGTGACCTTGCCCGGAGCCACAGCGCCACTTTCCATTGGTTCCGCTGCTTATATCGCCGGATTATCGGCTTGCTGGGATGAGGCGTGCGAGGGCCTGCCCCGGGCCCACGGTCGGCCCGGCCTGCATGCCTTTGCCGC
>JABJKS010000050.1 GCA_018660265.1 Rhodospirillaceae bacterium
AATCCGTGCTTCAAGATCAATGTAGCTGAATAGATTGCCGTTGTGCCGATCTTCTCCACGCATCGTAAATCTCCAAGCGATTCAATAATGTATTGAATCATAAAATGAGCGATGATGGCGGAGTTTTTCAGCAGACTGCTAGTGCATGTCGCGGCCAATACATAAATTCAAACAGATCATGGATCGTTGGCATAGCGCCCCTGAAGGCGGGTGGGTAAACTGTTGCTACGGCAGAGGCCCGCGCTCTGGCGCGCGAACCACAGGCCTTTTGGATGGCCTCCGCGCCCTGGGCGTCGCTGAAACTTAAAACAGGCAAAAAGGAAAATGGGAAGATGAAGGGCATTGTATTTCTCGGTGAACGTAGAACGGAGCTTCGCGAGTTCCCTGATCCACAGCCCGGGCCACGTGATGTGATCCTTGAAATCAAGGCTTCCGGAATGTGCGGCACGGACCTCAAGCCGTACCGCGAGACCTTCGTTCCCGGTGCTGTGCGGGGCGGCATCAAACGCTCAATGGAACCGGTGATTGCCGGGCATGAACCCTGTGGTGTCGTCGTCGAGCTCGGCTCCGCCGTCAGCGAGCGGGAGGCCCGGATTGGGCAACGGGTGATGGATCATCACTATCAAGGCTGTGGCGTCTGCCGTCATTGCATGGGCGGCTGGCGGCAAATGTGCGTTGACGGCGCGGTGGTGTTCGGCTCTGTCGCCCACGGCGCGCACGCTCCCTATATGCGTGTGCCGGTCGATACTTTGGTGACCTTGCCCGATGAACTGTCCTTTGAAACAGGGGCTGCGATCGCGTGCGGCACCGGCACCGCATTCGGCGCCCTAAACCGATTATCCCTGCACGGGGACGAAACCATCGCGATTTTTGGTCAGGGCCCGGTAGGTCTTTCAGCCACCCAATTGGCCCATGCCATGGGTGCCCGTGTGATCGCCCTTGATATCTCGTCCGAGCGTCGGGGGCTGGCGGCTGAAATGGGCGCGGACATCACTTTGGACCCCATGGTGGGTGACCCGGTTGAGATGATCCTTGAACATACCCAGGGCGAAGGTGCGCATAAGACCATGGATGCATCATCATCGCCCCAGGCCCGCGCCCAAGCCGTGCGGGCAACCCGGGCCTGGGGCTCCTGTTGCTATGTGGGTGAGGGTGGTGAAGTGACCCTGGACGTCAGCCCGGATCTGTTGCGTCGACAAATAACCCTGCTTGGTTCGTGGACCTTTTCCACCGGCGGGCTGGTCGATTGCGCCCGCTTCGTGGCGGAGCGGGGCGTCGAAGTCGACCGTCTGTTCACGGACCGCTGGACATTATCACAGGGCGATGAGGCCTATCGCCTGTTCGACGAACAAAAAACCGGCAAGGGCGTATTTCTGCCTTCATAAAGCTGTTCCCTATCAAAGGCGCAATTTCTGCCTGGCCATGATGTTGTGCTGGATTCCATTGGCTGATGACTATGTTGTTGTTAGGCTTACCTTATAGACGGCGTGCAAAAAGACGCACATTCGCGGGCCGCCTCAAAAAATATGCAACGAGAGTGAGGCAATAACATGGGTGTTGAATTCGCCGAAGAAGAGCGGATGCTCATCGATCTGGTCGAGAAATTCGTTCAAAATGAACTCATCCCGTTGGAGACAGCTGTCATGGCGCGGGAAGCGGCGGGCCAACCATGGGCCTTAACGCCGGAGGAAGAAGCGCCACTGATGGCGAAATGCAAGGCGCTGGGTCTATGGGCCCTTGATGCGCCGGAGGAAGTTGGCGGGGCCAATCTATCGACCAAGGTCATGCTGGCGATTGAGGAGCGCCAGCACGGCACAGTTGCACCTTTTATCTTCCCCCCGGATTCACCGAACCTGCATATGCTGATGGACGTGGCAACGCCTGAGCAGCGACAGAAATACATGTTGCCCTACGCCCAGGGGGAGATGAAATCCTGCATCGCAATTTCCGAACCCGGTGCCGGTGGCGATCCAGCCCAAATGAAAACCCATGCGGTTCAGGACGGCGATGATTGGGTCATCAACGGCCGAAAAATCTGGGTCTCCCACGTGCCCAAGGCGGACTTTGTTATTCTTATGGCTATGACGGACCCGGAGAAAGGCGCACGCGGGGGTATTACCGCCTTCATCGTCGACAAGGGCGCGCCTGGTTTCAACATCGAACGGGAAATTCCCATGCTTGGCGGCGCGCGGACGTACGAGCTGCGTATCGAGGATCTGCGCCTAGGGCAAAGCCAGGTTTTGGGCGAGGTGGGCCAAGGCTTCGCGCCGATGCAAAAGCGGCTGACCGTGAAACGCCTGCAAATGGGGGCCATGTGCGTCGGCATGGCATCGCGCGCCTTGCGGATGATGTGTGAGCATACCCAACAACGCGAGACATTTGGCCACAAATTGAGCGACCGCCAGGCCATTCAATGGTGGATCGCGGACGCCGCGACCAAAATTCACGCGACCCGGTTGATGGTCATGGATGCCGCCGAAAAACAGGATCGTGGTGAAGACGTTCGCACCGTCGCCTCCATGGTCAAAGTCTTTGCCACCGAAATGGCGCACGAAGTACTTGATAACGCCATGCAAAGCTTTGGTGCCATGGGCATGACCCGCGAGATGCCCTTCGCCATCATGTCCCAACGCCTGCGGATGTCGCGAATTTATGAAGGCCCGACGGAGGTCCACCGCATGGTCATCGCCCGGCGAACCCTAAAGGAATATGCCTGAACCCTTCGCCGCGGATTTGGGACATATGGGCGGAGTTGTCGGAATAGTTTCCACATGCGATCATCAGGATAATGATGCCCCTTCGGAATTGAGGGGCGTCGATCAAGATGGCATCGCTGCGCCAAATAAGAATGAATTCCGGTTTGCACCGGCGGGTAAGAGGAGGAAGCATCGATGGCTGTCCGATTGGACAAATCCTGGATTCCACTAAACGACGAGAACGTCGCGAAACTGGCCGCCCATCTGGGCGTATACCAACTTGCCAACGACGATGGAGAGATACTCTATATCGGCATGGCAGGCGCGCGTTCACTATTCGGCTTGAAGGGTGAATTGAAGACGGCGCTTGAAGAGCCACCGGCAGGCGTTACGCAATTCCGCATCGAGGTAAATATGTCCTATCGCACCCGACGGCTTGAGCTGTTGCAGACATACATGCACGACCATGGCGAACTACCCGCTGCCAACACCGACATCGACGCCAACAGCATCGGTCGACTTCGCCCCGGTTGAAGCATCGCCATAGCGGCACAAAACACCGCAAGCCTGGCGGGACGAAAGAATAATGGAAGGAATGGGGATGGACCTCGCCCTCACTGAAGAACAGCAACTGATCGTCGATATGGTACGGCGTTTCGTTCGCGAAGAAATCGTGCCTTTGGAAGCCGATCTTGATCCAGATGCTGATGAGTTGCCGGCGGAAGACTTTGATCGCCTGGTCGAGATGGTCAAAAACATGGGACTTTATGGACTGGACACGCCGCCCGAATATGGCGGCCCGGAAATCGATCTTGTCACCCGCTGCCTGATCGCCATTGAATGTGGCCAGCATCGCGCCGGGCTATATGCACCGTGCTACTATGTGTTTGGCGGCGCACGGCAGGCGCAACTGTTCGAAGCAACGGCAGAGCAGCAGGACAAATATCTTTACCCCATGCTGGATGGGAAAAAGAAAGTCTTTTTCGCCTTGTCCGAACCATCAGGCGGCAGTGATCCGGCCCGTGCCATTCAGACCCGTGCGGTTCGTGACGGCGATGATTGGATATTGAATGGCACAAAGCTGTGGATCAGCGGCGCTGATCGGGCCGACTATGGTCTGTTGTTCGCGCGCACGGGCGGGCCCGGGCGTGGCGGCGTAACCGCTTTTATCGTCGAGACCCAATGGGAAGGGTTTAACGTTCGGCGCGCCGTACACACCTTGCGCTCCGCCAAATATGCCAATGAAATTGAGCTTACGGACCTGCGCGTACCACACGAGAATATTCTGGGTCAAGAAGGCGGCGGTTTCGCCATTGCCAACGACCGCCTGATGCGTCAACGCATTCCCTATGCCGCCGAATGCATTGGTATCGCGGTCAAGGCGAACGAAATGGCGGTGGAATATTCCAAGATCCGCGAAACATTTGGCGCGCCGCTATCGGAACGGCAGGGTATCCAGTGGATGCTGGTGGAAAACGAGATTGATATCCGGGCCATGAAATGGTTGACCTTCGATGCCGCGTGCAAGGCGGATCGCGGTGATCCTTTCCGCACTGAATCCGCGATTGCCAAACTGCAATGCTCCGAACTCAGCGGCAAGGTTGTCGACCGCTCCATGCAAATTCACGGCGGCCTGGGCGTCGCGAAGGATTTACCCCTGGAACGTTGGTATCGCGAAATTCGCATCCGCCGCATTGGTGAAGGGCCCAGCGAAGTTCAGAAACATGTCATCGCCCGCGACATTATTGGCTCGGGTTTGCGCTAAGCCGGCTTGCGCTAGGTTAGGAATTTCATCATGGATCTCTCTCTTACTGAAGAACAGAAATTGATCGTCGAGATGGTCAAGCGTTTTGTACGCGATGAAGTCGCGCCGCTTGAGGACAGTCTTGATCCCGACGAGGACACATTGCCCCCCGAACAATTCGATAAGCTGGTGGCGAAGACCAAGGAAATGGGCCTCTATGGCCTTGGCATTCCGCCCGAATACGGCGGGCCGGAAGTTGATATCACCACCAACACCTTGATCGCCATAGAATACAGCCAGCATCGCGCCGGGCTGTATGCGCCTTGTTACGGCGCTTTTGGCGGGGCCGGCCTGGCGCAAATGTTTGAGGCGACGGAGGAACAGAAAGAGAAATACCTCTATCCAACCCTGCGCGGCGAAATGAAGACGTTTTTTGGTTTGTCCGAACCCTCGGGCGGCAGCGATCCGGCCCGTGCCATTCAAACACGCGCGGTGCGTGATGGCGACGAATGGGTTATCAATGGCAGTAAACTTTGGATCAGCGGAGCCGACCAGGCCGACTATGGCTTACTGTTTGCCCGCACTAATCCCAAGGAAGGCCGGGGCGGGGTTACCTGTTTCATCGTCGAGACCCATTGGCCCGGCTTCAATGTTCGCCGGATCGTCCATACCTTGCGTCAGGCCCGCCACGCCACGGAAATTCAGATGGAGGATCTGCGCGTACCGCACACGAATATCCTCGGGGTGGAGGGCGGCGGCTTTGCCATCGCCAATGATCGCCTGACCCGCCAGCGCATACCTTATGCCGCCGCCTGTCTGGGCCCGGCGTTTAAGGCCCACGAAATGGCCATCGAATATTCCCAAATTCGCGAGACATTTGGCGCCGCCCTGTCTTCGCGCCAAGGTATCCAGTGGATGTTGGTGGAGAACGAGATCGATTTACGCACCGCGCGTTGGTTTGTGCTCGATGCCGCTGCCAAGGCCGACCGGGGCGATGATTTTCGTACCGAGGCAGCGATTTGCAAATTGGTCGCGTCCGAGGCGGCGGGACGGGTGATCGACCGTTCCATGCAAATTCATGGCGGCCTGGGCGTGGCCAAGGATTTACCCTTTGAACGCTGGTACCGGGAAATCCGCATCCGCCGCATTGGCGAGGGGCCCAGCGAGGTGCAAAAGCACATCATTGCCCGGGATATCCTTGGCGCCGGCCTAAGATAATCATGGCGATGATCGACTTAAAACGCCACCCCCTCGAAGGCGTTAAGGTTCTCGATCTAGGGCAAATCTACAACGGCCCCTATGCGGGCTTCCTGCTTGCCATGGGGGGCGCTGATGTCATCAAGGTTGAGCCCATCGAGGGCGAAGCCATCCGCGACCGCAGCGGCCGTGGCGGCATATCCTTTGCCATGGGCATGCTGAATTCAAACAAGCGTGATATTTCCATTGATCTCAAGACAACGGAAGGTAAGGCGCTGCTTGTGGAACTGGCGAAGGAGGCCGATGTCCTGCTTGAGAACTTCGCACCAGGTGCCCTTGATCGCCTTGGTATTGGTGCTTCGGTTCTACAGGCGGCAAACCCCCGCCTGATCTATGCCTCATCCACCGGCTATGGCCTGTCGGGTCCCGCGCGGGATAACCTGGCCATGGACCTGACGATCCAGGCCAATGCCGGCATCATGAGCATTAACGGCCCCGGCGACGGACCGCCCATGAAAGCGGGCGTGGCCTTGTGTGATTTTTTCGGCGGCGTCCATCTCTATTGTGGCATTCTCACCGCCCTATATGAACGGGCACAGACCGGCATTGGGCGGGTTGTTGAAATCGCCATGCTTGAAGCGGTTTATCCCGCACTGGCGACCAACCTTACCGCCATGTACGCAGCCGGCGGGGTTCAGCCCCAACGTAAAGGCAATCAACATCCCGTCGGTGCCTCCGCGCCCTATGGCGTCTACGAGACCTGCGATGGCCATGTCGCCATCATTTGTGTGCGCGAGGTTCATTGGGAAAACCTAATGGACATAATGGGTCGAACGGATTTGAAAGCCGACCCCCGGTTCGTGGACCAGGCGACCCGGGGCGAGAACAGCCGGCTGGTGGACAGCATCGTTCAGGCCTGGACCTGCACGTTGACGAAGGATGAGATTACCCAGACCCTGCGCGCCCGACAGGTCCCGTCAGCCGCCGTGCGCGAACTCCCCGAAGTTGTCGAGGATGTCCATATGCATGAACGCGGCATGCTGCACCGTATAGATCATCCCGAACTTGGCCCGGTCATCCTGCCCCACAGCCCCTTGCGCTTCCATGGTGAAGAACGGCTCGAACTCACGCCTAGCCCCGGTTTGGGCCAACACACAAGCGAAGTTCTGGCCGACTGGCTTGACTATGAACCAGGCCGGATTGACGCGCTTGTCAAATTAGGCGCGATTGGCATCGCCGAAACCTAGAGCGTATCTGTTATGTTCTGACGATATGGCCGTCACGAAGATTTCGAAGCGCAATCAACGCATTCTGCGGCATAGGGCATTGCGTCCAGTCTTCCCGAACTTATTTCGTTGCCACACCGCGTGCAATCACCATAAGTGCCGGCGTCGATACGACCGATGGCTGCCTTGATAAGTTCGGCCTCCCGGATCGCCGTATGCTCTAATGCCAAGGTGACTTCGCTGCCTTCCATCTGTATCGCCTGTTCGGCGAAATCCGCGTCCAGGGGTTGGCGCAAATCGCCCTCAAACTCCTCAACACGATGTTCCAATTCACCTAGCCGGGCGAGAAAATCTTGCCGTAGTTGCTGTAGGTCCATAGGTGTATTCCTCCTCTCAACTGGAACATGTCCTGAATAAACATGCTCGGCGTCCATTCATTTTTTCCCGATGGGGATCTGCCGCTTCGATGCTTCGGCTTCCTTGCGCTTGGGAATATGCAAGGTCAGAACACCATCCTTGACCGATGCCTCGATGCTTGCATCTTCCGCATCCGCCGGCAATCTGAAAGTCCGGCTGAAAGCACCGTATGTGCGCTCTGAGAAATAGTAGTTCTTCCCCTCCTCCTCGCGGGAGGCGTTCTTGTGGCCTTTCAGCAGCAGCATATTGCCGTGCTGTTCAATCGTGATGTCCTCCTCCTTAACACCGGGGAGTTCAACCTCGACGATATAGGCATTGTCCGTCGCCGCCGCATCGGAGGCGGGGCTGAAATAATCTGCAACCCGCGCCCCAAGCCGACGCATTGGATCAGCGATATTCGGCCACCAGGCGGAAAGTGGCTGTGTGTTGGTTTCGACCATGACCTATCTCCTGCATTGGAGCATGTTCCTTTTGAACATGCTCAGACTCTTAAGGATCGAGCAATTGAACCAATTACTTAGATCGCCAAGCGATGCCAATAAATTGAAAATTGCTCTAATTTTCCGGACTTACAGACAATAGATATGTAGGGAGCCGACCGAAGACCATGGCTTGAGACACTATGTCGCAAGGCACCGGACGGACAGAATATCGGCGCTAGGAGCCGATTTCCGAACAGAGTTACTGAAACACAGCGACAAAATCGCAGGTGATTTGACCCGAACGGCTGCCGCCCGAAGACAAGGTATGACGCGCCGGGCGTGAGGCTTCATCAGGGAACATTTTCAGCCATTCATCATTCAGGGCGGCGCGACCGGCCGCGGGATCGTCGACCCAGAAGGTGATCTTGATAATGTCATCCACGGAGCCGCCGGCGGCTTCGACGGCACTGCGAATATGGCTGAAAATATTGCAGATCTGTTGACCCTGGTCCTCGGGTGTTTCAGCCGTCGATGGATCGCGCCCGCTGATGACGCTGGACATCATGATATTGCCAATCCGGCTGGCCCCGGGGATCGGGTTGGCGTGGCTGAAACCGGGTATTTCTATACTTTGTCGTTTTGTCATCCTGAACTCCCGCGCATTCAATCATCACCAACCGCACCAAAGACCGGAACATTTTCGGTGTCATCCAGCAAAGCCTCCGGGCCCTCATTGGGCAGTGGGCGGACCCAGTTGAGGGCCGCATCGATGTCACCCTCCCAAACCTCGCGGGGCAGGTTATAGACCAGTTCAACGCCATAGCCGTTCGGATCGCGGATATAGAGGCTGTGGGTCATGCCGTGATCGACCCGGCGGTCAAACTTGATCCCCTTGCTTTGCATGAAGGCGAGTTGTTGCAGCCAGGCCTCCCGATCCGGCAGGGTAATGGCGATATGATTGACCGCCATGGCCCCGCCAAACATGCTCCATTTTTCCGGCGGTGCGGGCAATGCCGTGTTCTCGACCAAGGCAATATCATGATGAAAGTCCTGGCCGTCGTGATCACCACTATAGAACCGCATTTTTGGCGGATTTGGTCGATCAGGCGCCTTGTGCAATTCCCCCACCTGTTTAAAGCCAATTATTTCGGTCCAGAACTGATGAGATTCTTCCAAGTCACGAACGTTGAGAACCAGATGGTTCAGGCCCGATGGCCGCACTGCCCGGGTTGGTACAATTGTGTCTTTGCTGGTCGTGTCCGTCATCTGCCTACTCCTTGGTCAAAATAATCAGATCAATGTCTGTATCATGTTGTCGCATAAGTTAGATCGTTACATCAATTATTCAGGACGGCCATCTGACCTGCCGGATAACGTGTGCCACTGGCGGCACCCGGCAGGATAAGTTCATCAAGATGGCTGATTTCATCCGCCGTAAGGGTAATATCAACAGCGGCTGCGTTGGCTTCCAAATGTGTGATGCGTCGGGTACCAGGAATTGCGAATACGTTTTCCCCACGGGATAGCAGCCAGGCCAGGGCGATCTGCGCCGGTTCATAGCCCTTGGCCAATCCCAGTTGCCGCACCGGTTCAACCAGGGCCAAATTCCGTGTCAGGTTCGCCCCCTGAAAGCGTGGATGATCCCGCCGCCTGTCACCTTCAGGTAAGCTATCGGGGCCCGTGACATCACCCCCGAAGATGCCGCGCCCAAGGGGTGAGTAGGCGACGAAGCCGATGCCGAGCTCCTGGGTCAGGGGTAGAATTTCGCTTTCCACATCGCGGGACCACAGGGAATATTCCGTCTGCAGGGCAGAGATGGGATGGGTCCCGTGGGCCCGGCGTATGGTCGTCTCCGCAGCCTCGGACAGGCCGAGGTAGCGGACCTTGCCCTGTTCGATCAAACGCGCCATGGCACCCACCGTATCCTCAATCGGTACGGTGGTATCGACACGATGTTGGTAGTAAAGGTCGATGACATCAGTACCAAGACGTTGCAGGCTGGCCTCGCAGGCCTGTTGGACGTATTCCGGGCGGCCATTCACGCCAGGCTTCCCATCCGCTGTGCGAACGTTGCCGAATTTGCTTGCCACAATATAGTCGCCACGACGGCCCGCAATGGCCCGGCCCAGCAGCTTTTCATTCTCGCCCGCGCCATAAAGATCGGAGCTATCAAGAAAATTCACGCCGATCTCCGCCGCTCTGTGCAGGGTGGCAATGGCATCCGCCTCGCTGCCGGGGCCATAAAACCCCGGCAACACCATACAGCCAAGGCCGATAACCGGCACCTCCAGATCAGACGCGCCAAGCTTTTTCGTTTTCATATTCGTCCCCATTTGCCGTTATTGCCTGCCTACCTGCTGCATGGTTTCGAGGCCGGGATTGCTACAACAAATGCTCCGCAAAGAAGGCAACCAACGGCCCATAAGACGCAGCGGCGCGATCCGCCTGATCAACATAATGCACCGCAATTGTGCCGCCCGCCTCCCGATATCGCTGCGCGAAACGTTCCGGCTCGTTCAGGTCAAGTTCGGCATCCGGGTCGCGATAGTTATGAATTTCATCCTCACGGCCCTGTATCCACAGTGCGGGCGGGGTCTCCACATTTTCCTGACGCTCCAACGCCAGCAGTGGATTACCCTCGATCATGGCCGCCTCCCCGCCCCAATACAGATCATGGCGTTCCGGGATTGTCGCCGTCCAGGCAGGCGGTGCGTCACTGCCACGAAGTCTGAGGGCATGGCGGTAGCGGGAATAAGGATTGATGACAGGCCAGGTCATCCCCACGCAGCGCACATGCGCCGTGTGGGGGGACGTCCCGTCGGGCAATGGAATGGCCGCGTATCGTGGCTCAAGGGGGCGCATAGCCGCCAACATGGCCAGGTGCCCACCGCTGGATTGACCCGTGATGGCAACCCGCGCAGGGTCAAGGCGAAGCCGCCCCGACTGTGCCTTCAACCAACGGATCGCAAAGTTTATATCAACCGAAGAGGTTGGATAGCCGGCGTCAGCATGGCGAAAGTCCAATGCCGCCGTGGCCAGCCCGGCCCGCACCAGAACTTCGTCACGGCCATCACATTCCGATAGCGCCCCCTTGGTCCAGGCCCCACCATGAAGATCGACCACCACCGGGAAAGGCCCAGGTCCGGGTGGCCTGCGCAATCGCAGCATCAACGGCACATCGTCATGCTGCAGATACGCGATATCGTTTTTTGTTATTTCCAAGGTATCCGACATGTTTTCCGCGTTCCTTAACCAACCTGATCGAATAGCCGATTGTAACCCTTGCACTGGATTGAGGTCGAGCTAACAATAGTCTGCGCCCACGGCTTTAAAATACCCGGAGTTTCCCTATGACTAAATTCGGCATCGGCCAGCCCGTCAAACGGTTCGAGGATCCCCGCCTTCTTTCTGGCAAGGGCCGCTTTATCAATGACGTGAACCTGGCTGGTCAGGCTTATGCGGTGATGCTGCGCTCACCTCATGCCAATGCCCGGATCATTGCACTGGACACCTCCTCAGCGCGGGCGGCACCCGGTGTTCTGGCCGTCTACACAGGCGCGGATATTGCCGCCGCCGGCCTGGGCACCATGACACCGGCGGTGCAGCGCAAACGGCCCGACGGCACGCCAATGTTTGCCCGCTCCCACCCCGGCCTGGTATCGGGGTGGGTTCGCTATGTCGGCGATCCTTTCGCCTTGGTTATCGCGGAAAGTCTGATGCAGGCCAAGGACGCCGCAGAGTTGGTGGCGGTCGAATACCATGATTTACCCTCTATCACCGACACGGCCCAGGCGGCGGCGGGCAAAGAGGCTGTTTGGCCCGAATGCCCGGACAACATCTCCAACGTCTTTGAAGCAGGCGACGCCGTCACGACAGAAGCCGCCTTTGCCAGGGCGGCCCATATTGTGCGCCGGCGCTATGTGATCAGCCGGGTCTATGCCCATTTTATGGAGCCTCGGGGCGTTATCGGAGACTATGACCCGGGGGAGGATCGCTACACCCTTTATGCCGATGTACAGTACCCCCATCGGGTTCGCAATGCCCTGGCCAACAAGATTTTCAAGATCCCGGAAAACAAGATCAGAGTTATCGCCGGCGATGTGGGCGGCGGCTTTGGCACCAAGGGTTGGCAATATCCGGAACACCGCCTGATGCTGTGGGCCGCCAAAATGCTTGGACGACCCGTAAAATGGACCTGCGAACGGCAGGAGGCGATCCTGGCCGACGAACATGCACGCGATAATATTTCCGAGGCTGAATTGGCCCTTGATGCGGACAATCGTATTTTGGCCCTGCGGGTACGAACCCTGGCAAATGTTGGGGCCTACGTTTCCTCGGACCGAAACTTACTGGCGACCTTTACCAATGTCAGCACCTTGGTTGGGGTCTATGATATCGCCGCCGCCCATGTCCATGTTTCTTGTGTGATGTCGAACAGTAATGGCACCGCGCCGTATCGGGGCGCGGGTCGACCCGAAGCGATGTACGTCATCGAACGATTGCTTGATGATGCGGCGCGGGAGCTAAACTTGGATCCTATCGACTTGCGCCGCAAGAACATCATCACCGCCGATGCCATGCCGTATAAAAGCGCCTTCGGGCGAACCTACGATTGCGGCGAATTCGATGTGAACATGGAACGGGTTTTGCAGCTTGCCGACCGGGGCGGTTTCGATGCCCGTAGGCAAGACAGCGGCACCCGCGGCAAGCTGCGCGGATTTGGTTTCGCCAACGCGATTGAGAAAGCCGCCTCACCTGGATTGGAGTTCGCGGAAATCCGCTTTAATCCCAGTGGCAGCGCCATGATCCTGATGGGCAGCAAGAACCAGGGCCAGGGGCATGAAACCATTTTTCGCCAAATCGTGGCGGAACGATTTGGCATTGACCCCAGTGAAATTCAATACATCGATGGCGATACGGATCGTGTCGCCTTCGGCATTGGTACCAACGGTTCACGCTCCACCGTTATCGGTGGGACGGCGCTGTGGCAGGCGGCAGACAAGATTATTGCAAAAGGCAAAAAGGTCGCGGCGCATTTTTTAGAGGCTGATGCCCAGGACATCGAATTTTCCAATGGCCTGTTCACCGTCGCGGGCACGGACCGGGGTATGAGCCTGACAGAGGCCGCCAAATCGGCGTTCATGCACGCAAAGCTGCCGCCGGGTTTGGAGGGGGGATTATTTGAAACCTCCACCTTTTCGCCTACGGCTGAAACATATCCCAACGGTGCCCATGCCTGTGAGGTGGAGATAGATCCGGATACCGGACAGGTGGACTTACTAAGTTACGCGGTGGTGGATGACGTCGGCACAGTGATCAATCCAGTAGGACTGAAAGGCCAAATTCACGGTGGCATCGCCCAAGGCGTAGGCCAGGCGTTGATGGAAGAAGTTGTTTATGACCGCGATAGTGGGCAGCTGTTAAGCGGGTCGTTCATGGACTACACCATGCCGCGTGCCGATACCACCTGCGCCATTCAGGTCGAAAGCAATCCGGTGCCAACCAAGCTTAACCCCCTTGGTGCCAAAGGCGCCGGTGAGGCGGGAACGGTTGGTGCTTTGCCGGCGGTCATGAACGCCGTACTTGATGCCTTGGCAACGGTAGGCGTCACGGAACTGGATATGCCGGCGACAAGCGAACGGGTCTGGCAGGCAATCCAAGGGGCCAAATCCGAGTAGGGAGACCGGAATACTCTGAAGGGGCACTAGGCTGGGCGAACACCTGCCGAGACGCCGCCATCCACCATGTAAACGCCGCCCGTACAAAATGAGCTGTCTTCACTGCCCAGGAACAACATCACACGCGCCACTTCCTCCGGCTCCCCGTAACGTTGCAAGGGCAGTGCTTGGGCCATAGGTCGGTTGGAGCGGTCACCAGCGGGCAGGCCCCGTTGTTCCTCGATGGAGGTCATCATGCGGGTGTCGATAGGGGCCGGGTTCACAGTGTTAACGCGGATATTTGATTCCGCGCCTTCCAATGCCGCCGTCCGCATCAGGCCGATGACCGCGTGCTTGGAGGTAATATAGGCGGACATACCTGTGGTCCCACGGATGCCGGCGGTAGAGGATGTAATAACGATGCTGCCGCCACCACGGTTGCTGATCGCCGGCATGACATATTTCAGGCCCAGGAAAACGCCGCGCACATTCACGGCAATGACCTTGTCGAACATTTCCGTTTCATATTCAGTGATCGGCTTTATCGTGCCTTCTATACCTGCGTTCAGCAGGGCGATATCGACGCCGCCGAATTTTTCCACCGCGCCGGCCACATAGGCCCGGGTTTGTTCAGGGTCAGTGACATCTGCGACCACACAGGCCGCTTGGTCCGCGCCGATTTCGGCGACGGCGCTTTCCAGCGCATCAGCGTCCAGATCGACCAATAAGACCCGGCCGCCTTCCTCTGCGAATAGTTTCGCAGCGGCTTTGCCAATGCCGCCCGATCCACCTGTGATAATCGCAACTTTGCCGTCCAACTTACCCATGATCGATCCTCCGTATTATTCTATCTTGTTTCAGACTAGCGGATCAGAACCCGTCTGCGTAGATTTATTGCCCTATGAGGTCTAGACTTCCCGGACATAAGGGGATCAGAACATGCAAAACCAGCAAACCCACGATATCCTGCCAGACCAAAGTCATGACGAAAGGGCCCGCCAGGCCTTTGCACAAAGCCTGAAATTGCATCTGGCGTCCAAGGTTGTTCAGGGCAACCGGGATGTCTATGAACGACGGGTGCGCCCGGACTTTGAACGCCAACAAGGGCGTCCGCCACAGGACCGGCGCGAAGTCGCCACCGGCATGCAGGATGAACCCTACTATCAACTGTGGGGTGCCCTGCAACGTACCAGCCAGGAGATCAGCTGGAATTCGGTCATGGACAGCATTGAACGACAGCTGCCTGATCTGGCCGCCCGCGCCAAACCGCCGCAAAACCCCAAAGGCTCATTGACCCTGGATGCGGCTATCGAACAACCGGGCTACCTCTCTGCCATGGACATCCACTGTATGCCTGGCGGTTATGCAGGCGAGCGTATGGCGGATGATGTCAGTGCCGGGGCCCTGTATGACCGAGGCGTCTATATTTACGCCATGGGTGGTTTCGGCCCCGACAACGGTGCCATGGGCCGCACCACCATAGATGTTTTTCAGCAACTGTTTCCGGATAGGACAACAGATCATGCGCCCAAACGCATTCTTGATCTTGGTTGCACCGTCGGCCATTCCACCCTGCCCTGGGCCGAGGCCTATCCGGGCGCGGAGGTTCATGCGATTGATGTTGCCGCACCCGTCTTGCGCTATGGCCATGCCAGGGCCGAGGCCATGGGCGTAGAGGTCCATTTCCGCCAGGCCAATGCCGAGGCGCTGCCATATGAGGATGGCAGCTTTGATTTGATCGTCTCTCATATTCTGCTGCATGAAACTTCAACCAAGGCCATCCGCAAGATTCTGGCGGAGTGTCATCGCCTGTTGAAACCGGGCGGCGTCACATTGCATGTGGATCTATCATTGTACGGCGGCATGGACCCGTTCGAGGCTTTCATGCTGAATTGGGATACCACACATAACAATGAACCGTTTTGGACGTCATTCCGGGAAATGGACCCCAAGACCTTGATGACGGAGGCCGGTTTTGCGCCGGAGGACGCGGTCTCTGCCCATATTTCCCGCACCGGACTTGCCGCGCACGTTTTCTCTGACAATCAGGATTCCGGCGGCCGCAAGAACTGGCAATGTATTGGTGCGGTAAAGTCGGAGGCTGTGGTGTGAGCGCAAAAGCCAAAGGCAAGCGGCCCCATTTCACCGACAATCCGCAGGTGGACAGCTTGGTTGCCATGGTCATGGCCCTGGCCGGTGAAGTTGCGGTGCTGCATGAGCGTCAGGACACGATTGAGCGGTTGCTCACCCGCGCCGGAACTTTAGACCAATCGGAAATTGAGGCCTATGAACCGGACGAAGCGGCCCAGGACGCGCGCGAAGACTGGCGCGCGGCATTCCTGGACCGTGTATTGTGGGTCGTTCGCGCCAACTTGGACGAGGCTGCAGCCGGCGAAACAGTCGAAAGCTACGCCGACGTCGTAGAGGCCCTATCTAAATCATAGAGATCAGCTAAATCGTAGAGACCGCCACCTAGAGCGTATCGCGGCTAGCCTGCATTAAAAATGTCGTAGTAGGTGACAGCAGGTGGTGCCGCGACAAAGCCGCCCATGGCATCCAGATCGCCACGTTCCTTGCGCCAGCCCATATAAGCCTGGTGGTCTTCCTTGGTGGCCCATCTTTCGTAAACCACAATATGATTTTCATCGTCCTGATCGACGACCATTTCAATCATTTCCGCCCCTTGTCGTGCACGGGTGTCACCCAGCATGGAACTTAAAATTCCGGCAAATTCCGCGCCCTTGCCATCCTGAATTCTTAGTTCCAAGGTTACTGCAATTGTCACGATGTCTCTCCCATTATGGATTCTGTTTATTCCATGCGTAACACTAACAAAACACCATCCGAAGAAAAGCAATTTTCCGAGTCTGACTGCGTCACTTTTGCGTTAGACTATCCCAAACGAGCAATAATGGAGGTAAGCATGAGCGACGAAATTTATTCGGCAATGTGGCCGCGCGGCGAGAAGACGGTGGCCATCGCGCCCCTGGCCCCGCGCCTTGATACGTTGGAGGGCAAGACCGTTGCCTTCATGTGGGACTATCTGTTCCGGGGTGATGAGATCTTTCCTATTCTGGAAGCTGAGCTGTCAGCAGCCTATCCAAACATGAACTTCATCGGCTACACCACTTTCGGTTCCACCCATGGTTCCGAAGAAGGCCGGATCATCGCCGACCTGCCGCAAACCCTGGCCGACAACAAGGTTGATGCCCTTATTTCAGGTATGGGCTGTTGAGGCAGCTGTACGCCCGCCGTGTTGCGGGCCTCAGCTGCGGCGGAAGCCGCCGGCGTTCCCTCTTCCTCCCTGGTATGTGACGGGTTTTTAGGCCAGGGCGCGACCACGGCGGTAGGTCTGGGCCTGCCCAACCTGCCCATGGCCAAGGTACCGGGCCACGTGGATACGCAAACCGACAATGAACTGCGGGACAATTTAACCTCTGTCACTCTCAGGGCGGTAATCGAGAACTTGACGGCGGCGCAACCCTCTGCCGTGATGATCCCCGAACCGGGCCCCCAGGATGTGGTCATGGAGGGCAGTTTTGAAGAGATCAACCGTTTCTTTTATGAGAACGGCTGGTCCGACGGCCTGCCGATCGTACCGCCCACACGGGCCAAGATTGAAAGCTTCCTGGCCTTCACGGATCTTTCGCCAGAGCATGAAATAGGCAAACTGGCCCCCGACAATCGCCAGGCCACAGTCTGGAATGTCGCCGTCAATGGCGTCATGGCGGGCTGTCGGCCACAATATATGCCGGTACTGGTCGCCTTGGCGGAGGCTATGGCGGATCCCGGCTATGGCGTGGAGCATTCGGGCAATACGCCGGGTGCCGAAACCCTGATCACCATCAATGGCCCGATCATCAAGGATCTGGAATTCAACTACGAACAAGGTGCCTTGCGGGATGGCTTTCAAGCCAACACGTCTATCGGGCGCTGGTGGCGGCTGTATCTGCGTAATGTGGCGGGTTTCCTGCCGCATCAGACCGACAAGGGCACATTCGGCAATACCTGGCGCGTCGTCCTGGCGGAGAACGAGGATGTCCTGGCCAAGATCGATTGGCCGCCACACGCAGCGGACTTCGGACATGCCCGGGGCGACAACGCGGTAACCATATCCCGCTTTACAGGCGGCGATGTCATCGCATCGGTGTTTGGCCAAAAGCCGGAGGATATGCTGCCCTATCTGGCAGATGCCCTTATCTCTCAGACCGGCTGGCAGTTGATCTTTACGGTCGGCATGGCGGACGGCAGTTATACGCCTCTTTTGGTGCTGTCGCCCATATTGGCGGAAACCATGGCCAAGGCCGGCTGGTCCAAGGATGATGTGCGCCAGTGGCTGTTTGAAAACGCCCGCATCCCGGCCAAAAAGTTCGAGCAATATATTACCGAGTACACCAATTTCTATGCCGGTGGCCGCTCTATGTTCGAACTGGCGCAACTGGGCAAGGCGAACGAGCTGTATGGGGAAAGCCAGGATCCGGACCGTTTGGTCCCCCTGGTCTGCGACGCAAGGGACATCCAAATCTGTGTCAGTGGTGATCCGGGGCGAACCAATGCACAGGTGTTCTCTCACAACGGTATATTGGGCTTTCCCACGGCACGGGCGATCCGTTTGCCGAATGATTGGAAGAACAAGCTGGCAGGGGCAGAGTGAGCGAAGGAGACGCTTTATGGGTGCTGCTGCCCACGGGGCAGCGGGCATCGGGGGAATGGATTGACGACACCCTGCGTGCCCGGGCCGAAGAACAGGGCATGCTGGATCGACTGACCCAGGTTGCCGCCTTCCCCCGGCAACGGGTGGAAGTGGTTCGCGGGCCCAATGCCTCTGCCGAGGTAAACGAGATGTTCTATCGGCGCGGCTGGACCGACGGCCTGCCCATTGTGCCGCCCACCACCAACCGGGTGGACGCCATGCTGCGGGCGGGCGGGCGGCAACGCAACTTGGTGCTGGGCGAAGCAGATCCCCTGAAAGGCGTGGTAACGGTGGAAAAGGTGGCCATCAACGCCGTCATGGCCGGCTGCGAGGATGCCCATATGCCGGTGGTCCTGGCCGCGGCGGAAGCCTTGTTGGAGCCGGAATTTAATCTGCGCGGTGTGCAGACGACGGACGAGAACGTGACGCCGTTGTTGATGCTGTCGGGTAGCCTGGCGAAACGTCTGCATATGAACAGCCGCTTTGGCGCATTGGGGCCTGGCTGGCGGGCCAATGCCGCCATTGGTCGGGCGGTCCGTTTGATCATGCATAACCTGGGCGGCGGCTGGCCCGCAGCCGTGGCCTTCGCGGGCCTGGGGCAACCGGGCCGCTATAGCCTATGCCTGGCAGAGGACGAAGAATTTAATCCGTGGGAAAGTCTGCGTGAGGAACTTGGTTTTGCCAAGGATGACAACGTTCTGGTCGTACAGCGGGCCGAAAGCGTGGTCAACGTCACAGGTGGCCTGGACGACCTGGCATCCGTCATGGCATCTGCCACGTCGTCTTTTTCTCGGCTGCACGGCGGTACGGTGGCTGTCATCGTCGCGCCACACGTTGCGAAAGTTCTGGCGGATGAGGGCAAGACGAAGGCGGATGTAAAAGCCTATCTGCATGCAAACAGCATGACATCAGCGGATGAATTCAAGAAATCCTGGATACCGTCCCGTTTGGCAGGCAAGACAAAATTCCCCCGCTGGGTCCGCGCCGGATTGGAAGCGGGCTGGGTCCCGGCAGTGGAAAAGCCCGAGGACATCACGGTTATTGTCGCGGGCGGCGACATTCCCATTCCCCAATGTGCCTATATGCCCACCTGGGGCTTCCCCGCATGCCGCATTGCAAAGAAGATTGAGACAACTGGAATTTAGATGGCCCCGACTCCTAGAGCACCCAGAGCACCCCGAACCACCCACCAAGTAGCCGTTATCGGCGCTGGTATTGCCGGTATGGCAGCGGCCACGGAAGCGGCCCGCTGTGGCCTGAAGACGGCCCTGTTCGATGATGGTTTGTTGGGCGGCCTGATCACCAACGTCGGTGCTGTGCATGGCCATCCAGGGGCCGAAGGCACGACGGGCGCGGATCTGGTCAACACCATGTTGGGCGAGGTTTTGGAGGCGGGGGTCGACTATCAACCGGGCACGGTGACGACATTAACGGCTGCCAACGATCACTGGAGCCTGCCCGGCAACAGCGTCACCACCCGCCGGGTCATTCTGGCAACGGGCGCGGACCTGCGCACATTGGGTGTGCCGGGCGAAGAAGCATTGGCCGGTCGCGGTGTATCGCAATGCGCTTTTTGCGATGGCGGTCTGTACAAGGGCAAGGACGTCGCCGTGGTGGGGGGTGGTGACGGTGCCTTTCAGGAGGCCCTGCATCTGGCCGAACTATGCGCCAACGTCACCATGATCCTGCGCGGCAAAAAACCCCGCGCGCGCCCCGTCTTCGTGCGGCAAGCAGCCGATTTGGCCAACATGCACTTTCGCTGGAACACTGAGGTGCAGGAGATTATCGGCAATGATGGCGTTGATGCCGTGCGCCTGGAAGACAGCGGCGGGGCGGAAGAAACCCTGGCCATCGCAGCCGTTTTCCCCTTCATCGGCCTGGCGCCCAGAACGGCGCTGGTAAACGCCGGCAAAGATGATATGGGCGCGCTCACCGTCGATGCCGAACTACAGACAGATCAACCGGGCCTTTACGCCATAGGTGCTGCCCGCGCCGGATACGGCGGCCAAATCGCCCACGCCATCGCCGACGGCAAAACCGCCGCCCAGGCGGCCTGGCGCTCGATCTAAACGACCGGGAACATGGAGACGTTAATGCATGAACTAGCAGGCAAGTCGGCGATCATTACAGGTGCCTCCCGTGGCATAGGGGCTGCGACCGCGCGTGAGTTTGCAGCACTTGGCGCATCCGTCGTCCTTGCCGCCCGTACGTTGGGGGAGATCGAGGCCATCGCCGCTGAAATCTGGGCAGCGGGCGGAAAAGCGACAGCCGTCGCCTGCGATGTCTCCCGTTATGACGATGTGCAAGCAGCCGTCGAACGATGTCAGCAGGCCTATGGCAGTGTGGATATTCTGGTCAATAACGCCGGGGTTATCGAGCCCATTGGCCCCCTGGCGGAGCCTGACCCCGATCTATGGGGGGCCGCCACGGACATCAACTACAAAGGCGTCTATTACGGCCTGCGGGCCGCCATACCGGCCATGCTCAATCAGGGCGGCGGTGCCATTGTCAATGTCAGTTCGGGTGCGGCAACATCCGCGTTGGAGGGGTGGAGCCAATATTGTTCCTCCAAAGCGGGGGCGCTATCGCTGACCCGCAGCGCCAATTTGGAATACCGCGACCAGGGCATTCAAATTGTCGGCCTATCTCCGGGCACGGTAGCGACTGAAATGCAGGTCATCATCAAGGCATCGGGCATCAACCCGGTCAGTCAGTTGGACCCCTCCATCCACCTGCCACCCGAAATGGCGGCAAAGGCCATTGCCTGGCTGTGCACGAAAGAGGCGGCAGAGTTTGCCGGCGGCGATGTCTCTCTGCGCGACGAGGATATGCAGAGGCGGATGGGCCTTACCCTTTAGCCTCCTGGCGTTGGGAATGGAGCTGTTCTGATCGTCGCTGGTCTGTTCCGACGGCATCGCTGTGGATGCCCGGATCAAGTCCGGGCATGACATTTTTATTAGTTTTTAGCCGTTTTTCGACATATCGTTGTCATTGCCGGGCCTGATCCGGCAATCCATGTCGCCGCTGCTGTTCTCCTCAAGCCAGTGTCTAAGGTGCAGTCAACGAGGCCCTGGTTCGTTGATGTTGTCCAGGGGATAAATGGGGCGGCGGACGTTTTGGTAGTCCAGCAGGCTGTTGTCGGACGTGGTTACGCCCACACCGTCCAGGGTCATGGTGTGCTTGGCGATGGGCGCGAAGCCGGCCCGATAGTGGATGCGGGATTTCAACAGGACATAGCGTTTGAAGGCCGGATCAATGCCGACCGAGAGGAAGATGCCCTGGTCCCAGGGTTCGTGATGTAACGAGACCACGACGATCTGCATCTTGCCCGTATCCAGCACCGCCGTAGGGCCCATTTGCACCACCAGGCCAGTGTACATAGGCCCGCGCACGGTCCATTCCCCATCGCTGAGCACCTTGACCTTACCGGTGATCATCAAGGGTTCACCCTTACGGTTGATCGACGGCATATCGGTCTTGCCACCCAAAGGAATGGTCACCGTGGCACCGACGCCGGCCTGCATCATTTCCTGCACAGCCTCCGGATCCCACAGACCGCCGACGGCGACGTCTTCCAGGTCCTGGCGAATGACTTCTTCAATCGCCGTCATGACGTCCTGATTACCGCCCGATCCGGTGTTGTCGGAATGATCCAGCAGGATCACCGGCCCATTCGTAATTTCCTTGGCCTCTGCCACCGCTTCCACCAAGGGTACGTGGTTATAAAGATGCTCGCCGCGATGTTCCCACATCTCTGCCCGCAGGCGATCCACCACCACTTCGGCGGCCTCCATTTTGCCATCGGCAATGGTGATGCAGGATATGCCCGCATCCTGAATATCCGCCAGGGCGAAACCACCAAAGACGGTCGCGGCCAGAACCTCACCCGCAGCCTCTGCCTCCCGGGTCAGACGGATCAGGCTTTTGAAAGGTTCATCGTCCGTGCCCTGGCGCAGGGTCTGACTTAACACCGGCACCCGACCCCAGGCCATGACCGGGTCCATTTCGCCCCGCAGTTTCGCGAGGAGGATTTTCCCGACCGTGGTGCCCACTTCGAACATGTCCGTATGTGGATAGGTCTTATAGCCGATCAGGGCGTCGCAGTTTTCCACCATGGCCTGGGTCAGATTGGCGTGCAGGTCGCAGGTCACACAAATTGGCGTGCTGGGTGCCGCCTGGCGGACCCGGGCCAGCAAGGTGCCCTCCCCATCCTGGGTGCTTTCCGTCACCATGGCCCCATGCAGATCCAGCATGATGGCATCGCAGCCTTTGGCCACCGCCTCCAATATACTGTCCGACATGCGGTTATAGGCATCATCACTGACGGGGCCCGAGGGCATTGCCTCTGCCGCGATGGGGGAGATAATCTCCGCATCCGCCTCGCGGCACAGTTTGATGTAGGCCGACAGGGTCATATTGGTGGGCTCATATGCCCGAATGACCTCCCTGCCGAAGGTGGCGCTCCAATCCTCAAACCGGGACCATGGCGTTGGTACCGGCGAGAACGTGTTGGTTTCGTGTTTCATCATGGCCATGACCACGCGCATGATGGTTCCCCCTATCAGATCCGAATCACTTCGTAATATACTAATACAAATGAAAACGCCCGGCACAAAGGCCGGGCGTCATCACAATATTTGTACCTGCTATTCGCGGTTGCCGAACAGGTGCAACAGCATCAGGAACAGATTGATGAAGTCCAAATACAGGGTCAAAGCGCCCATGATGGCCTTTTTGTTCATGGTCGCCGTACCATCGGCTTCCAGATAGTTGTTCTTGATCTTTTGCGTGTCATAGGCAGTCAGGCCCGTGAAGACCAACACACCGATGACGGAAATTACCCACTGCATCATATCTGACTGCATGAAGAGATTGACGATGGAGGCAGCGATAATGCCGATCAGGCCCATCATCAGGAAGCTGCCCCAACCGGAGATGTCCTTCTTGGTGGTGTAGCCAAACAAGCTCATGGAACCGAACGTCACGGCGGTGATCATGAAGACCCGAACCACCGATGCGCCCGTGTACACCTTCAAAATATACGACAGCGACGCCCCCATAAGAGCGGCAAAAATCCAGAAAGTCGCCTGGGCTGCGCCGGAGCTCATTTTATGGATACGGACACCAAGGAACATAACCAGCCCCAGGGGCGCCAGCATAATGACCCATTGCAGCGGCGTACCATAAATTGCCTGCATCAAAGCCGGCGTATTGGCCACGGCGTAAGCAACAATACCGCTCAACAACAGGGCAGAGCCCATGTAGTTGTAAACTTTCAGCATATAAGCGCGCAGACCTTCATCGATCTGTGCATCGACTGCTGCGCCAACCTGCCCCCGCTGTTGGCCGAAAACCGATCCTCTAGGATCCATTGCCATGTATTTAACCCCTTATGGTAACGACAAATTCCAAAACTAAATTCCTCACCTCTATATTGTCGAAAATACCCCAAATTTCAAGGGCTTTCGGCCCTATCCGAAGTTTCGCCGCGTTCTTCCGGATGGTCGGGTCTTATTCGTTCCGCAGCAGGGGCGCAGGCTTTTGACTAAGGGCGATCCAGGTACCCAACATTCCCGCCCCCACAGTGACAAAGAGGCAAACGATCGTGGTCAAAAACACCCCCTCGGGCAGCCAATACCACGGCATGCCCATGATTTGCGCCACCACCGCGTAGCCCGCAGCCGTCCCCACGCCTGCTGCCAAAATCGCAGTTATCAGCCCCAAAAGAGCATACTCCAGAAAATATGTCGCCAAAATACGCCCTCTGGTAGCGCCCAATACCTTCAACACCACCGCATCATAGACCCGGCGGCGGTGATTGGCAGCAATCGCCCCTGCCAGAACCAAAATACCAGCCGCCAGGGTAACGGCGGCGGTCGAGCGGACGGCAATGCCAATATTGCGCAGGATCTGGTTGACCGCCTCCAACGCCTCACGAATGCGAATGGCGGTAATGTTGGGATAGGCATCGGTTACTGCCATTTGCAGGGGCAGTTCCGCAGCTGCCGTGGCCTTTGCCGTGGCGATGAAAGTTTGCGGTGCACCTTCCAATGCGCCGGGGGCAAAAACGATGACAAAATTGATCCCCAAAGTGGACCAGTCAATGCGGCGCAGATTGGCGATTTCGGCCTCAATCTCCCGACCCAGGACATTGACGGTCAAACGGTCACCGATGCCTATCTTCATACCCCTGGCGATGGCCGCATCGAGAGATATCAGCGGCGGGCCGGTATAGTTCGCAGGCCACCAATCACCCGCCACAATCCGCGCATCGGGGGGCGGATCGGCGGTATAAGTCAAACCACGGTCACCACGGACGGCCCAGGCGACCTCAGGTGCAACGGTCGCCTTTGAAGCATCCAGACCATTAATTTTGACAATGCGCCCCCGCAGCGACGGCACCCGTTGGACATCTTCCACACCGTCGATGGATTGGGTCAGGACATCAAAGGCTGTGGCTTGATCAGGCAGAATATCGATGAAGAAAAATGCCGGTGCTTTTTCCGGCAAGCGCTCCGTCACCTGTAAATTCATATTGCCTTCGACGCTGATTACGGCGACCAGAACGGACAGGCCCAGGCCGAACGATTGCACCACGGGCACGGTTGCCGCACCGGGACGATACAGATTGGTCAGGGCCAGGCGCAATATGGATCGCCGGGGGCGGGGCAGACGGCGCGCCAGATCGACGATCCCCAGGCCGGCAGCCAGAAAAGCAGCCATGGCAGCAGCCGCACCACAAACAAACCAAATGGCAAAACGCTGCTCGTCCGCCGACAGGATCGCCAACCCGGCCAGGGCGACGAAAGCCACAACGGCAAGGGCGATGTAGCGCCAGGGCGGGCGGGCGGCAAAGGGTGCCGCCAGATCCCGGAACAAAGCCCCTGCCGGTACCCCCTGGGCCCGTGCCAGGGGCCAGATCGCAAAGGCAAATGCGGTCAGGAAGCCATACGTGGCCGCCAGCAACAGGGGCAGGAGATGGAGGTCAAACCGGACCTGGAAAGGCAGCAAATCCGCCATCAGGCCCGACAGCAGGATCGGTATGCCTGTCCCTACCAACAACCCTATGGCGACGCCGACAGCGGTCAATGCCATGATCAACAGCAGATAAACCTGAAAGATCAATCGAGCCGGCGCACCAAGGCATTTCAGGGTCGCGATGGTACCTGTCTTGGCTTCGAGAAAGCTGCGCACGGCATTACCAATACCCAGGCCACCCACCAACAGGGCGGTCAGGCCCACAAGGGTCAAAAATAACCGCATACGATCGATGAAGCGACGCAGACCGGGTGCCCCATTGCGCACATCGCGAATGCGCCAGCCCGCATCGGGAAAGCGTGTTTTCAAACCTTCTATCCAGGCCACCGCATCCGTACCGGGCGGCAGAGCCAGACGATAGCGGTATTTCACCTGGGTCCCCTCGCGGATCAGCTTCGTCTCGCCCAACGAGGCCGTGGCCACCATCAAGCGTGGCCCCAGAACGAACGAGTCCGCACCCCGGTCCGGCTCCCGCGCAATTGCGGCGGTAATTCGAAAAATCCCTTCGCCTACCTTGACCTGATCGCCCACTTCCAGCTTCAGGCGCTGTAACAATACCGCTTCGGCCACTGCACCCGGCAGGCCATCGCTGGGCCGCAAGGCATCGGCCAGACTTTTGCCTGTTGCAAGCTTCATTTCGCCATACAGGGGATAAGGACCATCCACGCCCTTTAGCTCTATCAAGCCGCGCTGTTGGCCGTCTATTCGCCGGGCCATGGAGCGCATTTCGATAATTTCGCTGATCTGCCCCGCTGATCGCAGATAGGCCATCTGGGCACTGTTGGCAGGTTGATGGGACAGGCGCAATTCCACATCGCCGCCCAGCAACAGGCGGCCATCCCGGCGCATACCATCGACAAGAGCGTCCGAAAGAGAGCCGACGCCAGCGATGGCGCTAACACCGAGGGCGACGCATAAAAGGAAGATGCGAAATCCACGGATGCCCCAAATACTACCGCGAAGCTCCCTTCGGGCGATGGTCCATGCGAGGGTCGGGGCCAATGTTGGGGCCAGCATGCTAGTCCGCTGCCAAGGTAGCCGTGTCATCCAAAAGGCCATCCCGCATATGCATGATACGGTCGCAACGTTCGGCCAAGGCCGGATCGTGGGTAATCAGGATCAGGGTGCTGTTGACGGCTGCATGCAGACGAAACATCAATTCGATGATGGCGGAACCCGTCGCACCGTCCAGATTGCCGGTCGGTTCATCGGCCAGCAACAAGGCCGGGCGGCGCACCACGGCCCGGGCCAGGGCGACGCGCTGCTGCTCACCGCCCGATAATTGGGCGGGATAGTGGGTCAACCGATGCTCCAACCCGACATCCGCCAAGGCGGCTTCCGCGCCGGCGAAGGCATCCGCCACACCAGCAAATTCCAGGGGCATGGCAACGTTTTCCAGGGCCGTCATGGTGGGGATCAGATGGAAGGATTGGAAAACGATGCCGACGTTGTCCCGCCGGAACAAAGCCAGGGCATCTTCGCCCATATCCTGCAGGCTGTGCCCGGCAACCTGGACCTCGCCATGGCTGGCTCGCTCCAGCCCGGCGATCACCGCCATCATGGTCGATTTCCCGGATCCCGATGGCCCCACCAGACCAATGGCTTCACCTTTCGGGACAGACAGGCTAACACCGCGTAAGATGTCCACGGGCCCTGCCTCGCTGGGCAGGGTCAAATGCACGTCTTTCAGGTTAATCATGATGTCGTTTGAATTCACTACGCATCCCCTATTTGCCCTTAAAGTATCCATGCCAGATAGTTACGTCACGCGCCTTGTCAAGGTCGCGGCCATTTTGCTGACCCTGATATTGCCGCATGCGAAGGCCGAGGCGAAAACAATCCTGACCTTTGGCGACAGCCTGACGGCGGGTTATGGCCTGGAAGAGAAGCACGGTTTTGTGGCTCAGTTGCAAACCGCCCTGCGCCGGACCGCCCAGGACATAACGGTAAAAAACGGCTCGGTTTCAGGCGACACCACGGCCGGCGGCCGGTCCCGTCTGGCCTGGACCTTGAATGGGCAGATCGATCTGGTAATTGTGGAACTGGGTGCCAATGACGCCCTGCGCGGCGTTGATCCGGGCGAGACGCGGCGCAACCTGGATGCCATTCTTTCAACCCTGAAAAGACGCGGCATTAGGGTACTGTTGGCTGGCATGCGCGCACCGCCCAATCTGGGACCGGATTATGCCAAAGCCTTTGACAGCATTTATCCTGAACTATCCAAGGCGCATGGCATTGCCCTTTATCCCTTTTTCCTGGACGGCGTGGCGGCGGTGCCGGGCCTTAATCAACGCGACGGCATTCATCCGAACAACGCCGGTGTTAAGGTCATTGTCGATGCCATGACGCCATATGTGCTAAAGCTAATCGAATAAATTATTTGGGGGACGTTAAGTGTGCGTCTGTTTATAGGGATTTCTTTGCCGGATCGGATCAAGGATACCCTGACCGCAATGTGCGGCGGGGTCGATGATGCCCATTGGCGGAGCCGGGACCAATTGCATCTGACTTTGCGCTTTATCGGCGAAGTGGATGGTGCCATGGCCCGTGACATTGACGATATTCTTTACCGAATCGACGCGCCGGCATTTCCCTTGCGCTTGCGAGGTACCGGTTTTTTCAAGGAGCGAAAGCTGGCCCGGGTGCTTTGGGCAGGTGTTGAGGATGATGCGGAACTTCGCCGGCTGCATAAAAAAATTCAATATGGCCTCGCCGCCATTGGGGTACAACCTGAACGTCGCCGCTATCACCCGCACGTCACCCTGGCCTATCTGAACGGCATCGATGCAATGGAAGCGGAAGGTTATGCCGCCCGTTATAGCGAATATACCTCGCCCCGCTTTATGGTGGAGCGTATCTGTCTGTTCTCCTCCCACCTGGCACGGGATGGTGCAATTTATACCAAAGAGGCGGAATACCACCTCCGCAGGTCGGAGCACGCCCTAACATGAAGCGGTCCATCGCCCCTTTTGTACTTGCCTTAGTTATCGTGGTGGCCTGTGCGCCCGCCGCGCAGGCTGATTTCATTGGCGGATTGAAAGCTTACGGCCAGGGTGATTTTGTAACCGCCCGGGCGCAGTGGGAGGGCGCAGACGCAGCCAACGACAAGAACAAATCAATGGCCCATTACCGCCTGGGCCTGATGTTGGTGCATGGCACAGGCGTCGCGAAGGACCCCGATACCGGCCTTGCCTGGCTGCGCCGGGCCGGGGATGACGGCCTGACCCTATCGCAGTTGGACCTCGCCGAACTGCTGTTCCAGGGCGATGATCTGCCACGCAATTATGCCGAGGCATTCGAATGGAGCCAGCGTGCCGCCAAGGGGGGTAGTTCGTTGGCGCGTTATTACATGGGTCGCCATTATGACCGGGGCCTGGGCGTAGGCCTGGATTACCACGAGGCTGCGAAGCATTTTCAATTTGCCGCGGAAAAAGGCGTGCCCCGCGCACAGCGTCGATTGGGTCAATACTTACTTGCCGGCATTGCGGTGGACCAGGACCCCGAAAAAGGCCTGCACTGGTTGGAACAGGCTGCAAAGGGTGGCGATGCCACGGCGCAATACGAAGTCGCCAAACGCTATAACCTTGGCAATGGCGTGGAAAAGGACCTTGGCAAGGCACGAAAACATTATCTCAGCGCCGCCCTAGGCGGCAATGCCAAGGCGCAACATGACCTGGCCATATTCCATATTAAGGGTCTGGCAGGGGATGTGAACCTTAAGGAAGGGCGGTTCTGGCTACAACGCGCCGCCGCCTCGGGCATCGCCCATTCTCAATTCCGGCTTGGCCGCCTGGAACTGACGGAACTACGCCATCCATTGTTGATTTTCGAGGCCTTTGATTGGATCGGCAAGGCCTGGCGGCAAAACTTTGCCGCCTCCCAGGAAATGATCGCAAAACTGGCCAAAGATCTGCCGGACCAAATACAGTTCAACAATCTGCGCGGCAGGATTGATGCCGACGCAACGGTTTTCTGTTTGCTTGCCTATACAGTTAGCGCCTGGCCGGAAATTGATAAGCATTGTGCCCGGCTGGCGGAGTTCGGACAAGTGGTGGCGCAATATGTCATGGGCCGGGTGCATGAACATGGCTTGGGCCGGCCAAAGGATCTGACCAAAGCGCACAACTGGTATCGCAAGGCCGCATTGGAAGGTCTACCACGGGCGCAAAATGCCTTGGGCCGCATGGTCATGCGCGGCATGGGGGTCAAGGCCAGCGCGGCCCGTGGTGCCAATTGGGTGCGCCGGGCCGCCGAACAGGGTTATGCGCCGGCGCAATTCAATCTGGGCTATATGCATGAAAAAGGCTTTGGTGTGCTGGCCCACCCTGTGGCCGCCGCCAACTGGTACCGCCGGGCGGCGGAGCGCGGCCATGCAAGGGCGCAATTTAACCTGGCGGCCCGCTATATGGCCGCCGACGGCGTGCCCCATGACGCAGTGGAGGGCTATAAATGGTTATTGCTGGCAGGCATCTCCCAAGGGGTCGATCACAGCGCCAAGGGAGATGTAAAAGAAAAATCAGCCAGGGCACGATGGTTGTTCGAGGCCCGCATGACCCCGGCTCAACTGGAAAAAGCCAAGCGCCGTGCGAAAGCCTTCCGGCCCAAGAGCACGCCCTAGTGGTCCGATTCTAACGGATGGTTCCCATCCGCTAGAATCGGACCACTAGACTCTTAAACCCCCATTTCCCAGATGAACTCGTTAATCGATGCCCTGAGATGGAGATTATGCTATAAGAATCAATATGTTGAGGAGTTGATGGAGTGGTTGGCATGGCACACCCGATGGGTGAATCGAAACGGGACGGACTTCGGG
>JABJKS010000116.1 GCA_018660265.1 Rhodospirillaceae bacterium
GAGCCGGCGCGCACTGGAAGAACGGGTCACCCAACTAGAACTAACCAAAGCAGAATTAGAGGAACGCGGTGCCAAGTTGGCGAAACTGACGCGTGACCTGAAAGAAGCCCGAGACAGTGCCGAAAAGGCCAACCGGAGCAAATCTCAATTCCTCGCAAATATGAGCCATGAACTGCGTACGCCTTTGAATGCCATTCTGGGTTTTTCGGAAATTATTCGCGACGAGGCACTGGGGCCAATAAACTCCCCGAAATATGCGGAATATGCCGGTGACATTCATTATTCGGGGCGGCATCTGTTGGGTTTGATCAATGATATACTAGATTTGAGCAAGATAGAATCCGGTGAAAGCAAGCTTGATATCGAGACTATCGATATGGCCGAAGTGGCCGGGTCCGCAGTCTTGCTTGTCGGTCACCTTGCAGAGAAGGGCGGCATCGGCTTAATCACTCAACTGTCTCCTGAATTGCCCGAAATAATGGCGGACCGTCGTAAGATCATGCAAATCCTTGTCAATCTGCTTTCGAACGCTATCAAATTCACCGAGCAAGGTGGCTCCGTTACCTTCACCGCACATTGTGAAAGGAAACAACTGCTTATCATCCGGATAATTGATACCGGCATCGGTATGGCATTGGAAGATATACCGAAAGCAATGATGCAATTTGGGCAAGTGGAAAACAGTCATAGTCGCAAGTATGAAGGTACGGGCTTGGGACTGCCCTTGACAAAATGCCTTGTGGAACTCCATGGCGGGACTTTGGAGCTGCAAAGCGAGAAAGGCCGGGGCACAACTGCCACAGTTCTTATGCCAACGAATTGCGTGCGTCAGCCGAGTTCGTTACTTGATAAATTGCCAACGAGGGCGCTGGCTGACATAGCTCGGTAGGCCACATCAAATAACACAACCGCAGCCACTTGGCATGTCGCCTTTTGGCACAAAGGGGAGCTGAAGTGGCTTCTGGCTGATCTCCGCTTCACCTCCATTAGCCGACCGTCAAGCCGCAATTGACCGTCGCCGCCGCGCCGGACCACGGCCCAAGAAAGCCGGCGCGACCACTGGCAATCAGGTGTCGGCGCCGATGGCGTCAAAGACTAAATCCAGGTCGGGAATTATCGCTTTTCGGACACCAGGAAACTGGACGAGCCCGTCGGCTTGGAGTTGTCGGGTGGTGCGCGAAATCGTCTCCGGCGCAGCACCGACCAAAGCGGCCAGATCCTGGCGCGCCACGGGAATATCAAAAACATGCCCGACGTCTGGGTCGAGCCGGCCATAGCGTTCATAGAATATCATCAGAACGTGTAGCAGCCTTGCTTTGACGCTAATTGTTTGCACTTCGACGAATGAATCTTCCAGGTCCTGCGCGTCTTTCAAGCTTCGCCTGAGAAAGCGTTGGCCGACAGATGGCGCGCCCTCTATCAATTGCTGCACAATCGATTTGTTAATAAAACAGATATGACTGTCTTGAAGGACCTCCGCTGAATTGCGAAACGGGGTTTTTGACAACAGCTCCTGATAACCAACTGTTGTGCCTGGATGGTTTAGGCGCACCAAAATCGAATGGCCTTCCGCGTCGAAACGACGTTCGCCGACCAGGCCATCTTTTACACAGTATATGCCTTCGCTTTCGTCACCTTGGTTGAAAAGGATTTCGCCAGGCTTCAATATCCGGTCATGCTTGTGGCGATTGACCAATTCCAGGTGTTCGGTTTCCAGGTTTCGCCATTCTGTCAGCTGTCGCCTTGGGCACGTTACACAACTATTTGGCCCATGTTCATCGGCCATAAAAATCTCCCCATGCACCACGGAACGCAGGCACCCTGCCAGCATCATATTGATCAACATCAATGATAGGTGCGACAGAGTAGCGTAGTGGTCAGACGATCCGCAAGAAGCATGTAAGAGGATATTGTGGCATCCCGTCGAAAGAATGCTGAAGAGGCCGCAAGTTTGATGATCAAACGCTATGGTCGATCAGCCTTGCATCAGATAGATCAACGTATTGAAGAGCTGCGGTCGCATGGTCAGGACGAAGCCCTTGAATTGTGGCGGGACATTAGAACAACCGCCGAATTCATATTGAATACGACCCCAAACGGCGAGGCGAATTAGGGAACGTCTTTCGATCGCTGGCGCAATCGTATCGCGGTTGATCATTTCATATTCGCGTTTCGCGACCCAGGTGCGAACTGCTAACCTGGGTCCAATCACAGCTAAAATAACAGCTAATATCACAGACGATTGCAGGGAGGTAACTGCCCATGACATGGCAGCCGGAACTTGATGAGTTGAAACGACGGGGCGAATTTGCCGAGAAACTGGGCGGCGAGATGCGGACCCAGCGGCAAAAGGACGGCGGTCGCTATACCGTCCGCGAGCGGATAGAGTTGATCGTCGATGACGGCTCGTTCCGTGAACTGGGCAAAATTGCCGGCATGGCCACATACGACGGCCAGAACGATCTGGAGGGCCTGGTCCCCTCCAACTTCGTCTTTGGCAAGGCCCGCATGAACGGCCGCGAAGTGGTCGTCTGCGGCGATGATTTCACGGTTCGCGGCGGCTCTGCCGATGCCACCATCAAGGGCAAGCACCTAACCTGTGAGGCCATGGCGAATGCCCTGGAAATCCCCCTGGTGCGTCTGGTCGAAGGTTCGGGTGGCGGTGGTTCCGTGAAAACCATTGAAACCACGGGCCGGGCCAATGTGCCGGGTGTCTCTGGCTGGGAAATGGTTGTCGCGAACATGGGCGTGGTGCCAAGGGTGGCGTTGGGTCTGGGCTCCGTCGCCGGCTTGGGTGCGGCGCATTTGGCCGCCTCTCACTATTCCGTCATGATCAAGGATAAATCGGCAATGTTCGTTGCCGGCCCGCCCATCGTCAACCGCATTGGACAGACCCTGACCAAGAACGAATTGGGCGGCTATCAGATCCAGCTTCGCGCCGGTGCCGTGGATCATGCGGTCGCTACGGAGGAGGAGGCCTTTGAATGTGCCAAGCGGTTTCTCTCCTACCTGCCGCAATCCGTACATGCGTTGCCGCCGCGCGGGGCCCAGGACGATGACCCCGCCCGCCGGGTTGAATGGTTGATCGATGCCATTCCCCGGGATATTCGCAAAATTTACAAGATGCGGCCCATCGTCAATGCCTTGGTGGATGAAGGTTCGTTCTTTGAAATGGGCAAGGAATACGGCAAGTCGGTGATCACCGGCTTTGCCCGCCTGGACGGCTGGCCGGTTGCCTTCATGGCCTCCAACCCCATGTCCTATGGCGGCTGTTGGACGGCGGATACCTGCCGCAAGGTGGAAAAATTTGTCGACCTGGCCGAAACCTTCCATTTGCCCATCGTCAATTTATCCGATTGTCCGGGCTTTCAGGTGGGCCTGGAAGCGGAACAAAGCGGCGTTATCAAGGAAGGCGTCCGCGTCATGAGCGCCATTTGGCAGACCACCGTGCCCTGGTGCACGGTGATCATCCGCAATGTCTTCGGCGTGGCCGGGGCGGCCCATACGGTGGGTGATCGGTTTACCACCCGCTATGCCTGGCCATCAGGCCGCTGGGGTTCCTTGCCCCTGGAAGGTGGGATTGAGGCCGCCTATGCCGCCGATATTGCCGCCGCCGACGACGCCGATGCGGAACTGGCGGAGATTACGGAAAAATTGGAGAAGCTGCGGTCTCCCTTCCGCTCGGCTGAGGCCTTCTGGATTGAGGAAATCATCGACCCGCGCGATACCCGTGGCTTGTTGTGTGAATTTGCCAATACGGCTGCCCCCCTGCGCAAACCGGGAACCTCAAGCCACGCCATGCGACCGTAATCAGCCACAAACAGTCACTGGAGAAGCCCCCAAATGAACAGCTTGGCATCCGAAGACCAGAACGTCACCACATTCGAGGTCAAAGATCATGTTGCCCGGATCACCTTGAACCGGCCCGCTGCGATGAATTCCATGAACCCTGAAGTGCGCTGGGAGCTGTCCCGCCATTGGGATAAGGTGGAGGCGGATGATAACATCTGGCTCGCCGTCCTAACGGGTGCCGGAGAGCGCGCCTTTTCCGCCGGCGCGGACCTGAAACACCGCGCCCGGGAGCGGGATGCCGACGATGCGCAAAAGGCGCACTGGCGACAGTTGGCGGCAGAATCCACCTCCCTGATCGAACGCTGGCATTTCCCGAAACCCATCATTGCCCGGGTCAATGGCTTCGCCCTGGGCGGCGGCCTGGAACAGGCCCTGGCCTGCGATATCATCGTCGCTGCCGAGCATGCGGAATTCGGCCTGCCCGAACCACGCCGTGGTCTGATCGCAGGCTCCGCCGGTGTGCACCGCCTGCCCCGGCAAATTGGTCTGAAACCGGCCATGGGTTACATGTTGACGGGGCGGCATATTCCGGCGCAAAGGGCCTACGAACTGGGTCTGGTAAACGAAGTCGTGCCCCTGGATAAGCTGGATGAAACAGTTGAAGGCTGGGTCAATGACATCCTGCGCTGTTCCCCCCTGGCGGTGCGGGCCACCAAGGAAGCCACCATGCGCGGCCTGGACCATCCCCTGCCGCAAGCCTACTACACCGCCTATCCCGCCAACCGGGTCCGGGAAAACTCCCAAGATACCCTGGAAGGCCCGCGTGCTTTTGCCGAAAAACGCCCGCCAAAGTGGACGGGGCGGTAATAGATTTGCTGAGCAGGCGTATGGAGCTTCTGATGAGTGTAACCGTCGACGATATCTAATCTGCAAACGCCCAACTATTATCCATTCTTCCGCCTAGGACTTAGCCCACCGCTTCGCTGGTCGCGATCCCGTCCTTCTCGCCAATCTTCAAGCTTAGCCCTGTTTATCGTCATCAGTACTTTGACCGTCTCGGGAATGCGGTGGCGCTCAATGCCCATGTCTGCGAGTCGAACATCACTCAACCGGTGTAGATCCCGGATCGCAGCGCTGTAGACGAGATAATCTCTGATCGCCGTGAAGATGCGGAAAATGACCCCAGATGGGGGGCGCGTTCGAACGTTCATGGCAGGCTTCCTTAGGCTTTATATTTATTAGCCAGTTTCATATTTGCAGTACCTAAAACCCTTAAATATATTGACATTATTGTCTCGACAATCGATTGTATTTTGGTCTAAGGAATAGAAAATTTAAGCCTTATGGAAATGATGGATTTGCTCCCCCCCCTGACGGCGCTGCGTGCTTTCGAAGCTGCCGCCCGTCACGAAAGCTTCGCCCAGGCCGCTGCGGAGCTGCATGTAACGCCCGCCGCCGTCAGTCACCAGGTCAAGGCGTTGGAAGCATTTGTCGGCGTTGTGTTGTTTCACCGCCGGGCGCGCGGATTGACCATCACCGAGGCCGGGCGGGCAGCGCAGCCCTTGTTGCGCGATGGGTTGGAGCGGTTCCGCGAAGGCGTCGCCCGCATGCGTTCCGCGGCGGAACAACGCCGGCTGACAATCAGCGCGAATACGTCTTTTGCCTCCATGTGGCTGATCTCGCGCCTTGAAAACTTCCGCACGCGGCATCCCGATATTGATATCCTATTGTCCGCCACTGACAACCTCGCCGACCTGCACGGAGGCGAGGCCGACATTGGAATACGCTACGGGCGTGGCTACTATGCGGAGCTGCACTCGGACCGTATCGTTGGCCTGAGGGAATTTCCCGTTTGTAGTCCGGCGCTGTTGGAAGGCGATTTTCCGTTGCTGACCCCCGATGATTTGCGACATCACAACCTTTTGCATGTGGCCTGGTATGACGAAACAGACGTCTGGCCGACCTGGAACGTCTGGCTAAAGGCGGCCGGCGTCGAAGGCGTCGATGCCAACAGCGGCTTACGGTTCAACGATTACCTGGTGGCGGTGAAGGCGGCCACCGAAGGGCTGGGCGTGGCACTTGGATCAGATTTCCTGGTACGCGACGACATCGCGGCGGGCCGTTTGGTGTGCCCGTTCGAACTTGGTGTCGGCGCACCGGACAGTTTTGCCTACTATCTGGTTGTCCCCCCCGACCGCCTGGAAAACCCACGTATCGCCGCCTTTCGCGCATGGCTGCTAGAGGAGACAGCAGCGTATCGTGAACCGCGATTGGTTTGATACCAAGTATCCACCGACCGGCTAATCTCATCGGCGACGTCGCCGGCGGAAGCCAGTAGCTCATGGCGCGCCACTTCCAGATCGTAATGCCAGCCCGGCGGCAGAATAGAGCGTCCTGAGCGACCTTATGTTTATGAACCGGGACGCAATGGCAGAGAGATGGACAATACGGTCCCGACACCGATCTCGCTCTCAACATCAATGCTGCCATCATGGGCCTCAATGATATTCTTAACGATGGACAGGCCCAGGCCCGTGCTGTGTTCCCCGGCTGTGGGCTGGACGCTCAATTTTTCAAATTTGGAGAACAAATTGCCCAATTCATCTTTGGGGATACCGGGACCCTGGTCGGCGACGGCGATTTCTATATGGTCTTCGACGAGCCGGCTGGAAATAACAACACTGGTACCGGGGTGCGAAAACTTGACGGCATTCGACAACAGGTTATCGAACACCTGACCCAGCCGGGCCGCATCGAACATGCTGTCGGGCACCCCTTCCAATGAAAGATCCACAAGCAAGCCTTTTTCGTGGGCGATTGGCTTGATGACGGCGGCGCGCTCGGCGGCAAGGGTTGACAGGTTTCCCTTGGTCAAAGCCAGTTCAAATTTTCCGCTTTCGATGACGGCAACATCAAGCAGATCATTGACCAGCGCCAACATCTGATTGCTGACCCGATAAATAGAATGCAGGAAATCCTCTCTGGTCTTGTCGTCAAGGTCCATCTCGACCAGCATTTGGCTCATATTGCGCACGGCGCTAATGGGATTGCGAAGGTCATGGGCGGCAATGCCCAGGTGTTCGTTTTTTAGCTCGTTGAGTTCTTGCAGGCGTTCCTCGACCTCCGCCGCGCGCTCGATATGAAAATCCCCTGCTTCGATGCGGACGAGCAACATGCCGACTGATTCCGCGAGCGCCGAGACTTCGGGTCCAATACCGTCCTGGCCGGGGAGTTCGTACAGCCGGTCCACAGCCGCAAAATTGCCCTTCGCGATGGTTTCGATGATATCAGCCAAGGCGACAAAATCCTTGCTGGCGATCGTCCCTCGCGGATTATGATCCTTGTTGCCCATATTCCCCCATCCCGGTTGTCCGGATAATCCCCCGTATCACAGCAACTTGCTGACGTATTCGTAAACGTCCATTGTCGGACGAATGATAATTCCAAACATAATGTAACATAGTCACAATTCCGTAATAGGCTTTAACGTGCCGGTAATGGGTGGGTTTGATGTGCTGCGGCTTATATTTGTGGTAGATCCGGAGGCCCGATTTGGGTTTTTGGTGAAAAATTCCGTCTAACCGGATAAAATGGGCCGTAATTAGAGTTCGCTCATAGTCTCTTCCTAAGGTAAAATCAGCTATGGCTCGGATCCTCGTAATAGAAGACGACAAAACGCACCGGAGAATTATTCGGGAAATTCTTCTTCCGCATGGCCACGATGTGACCGAGGCCGGGGATGGCAAAGAAGGCATTCTTCTGCAGCAGGAACACGGTTTTGATCTGATTATTACCGACATTCTGATGCCGGGGATGGAAGGCATCGAAACGGTGCGGGAACTTGTCCGTATTTATCCCGGCATCCGCATTGTCGCCATCTCCGCCCATAAAGACGGTTATTTGGAAGCCGCCTTGAAGTTCGGTGCCATGGAAGCCCTGGCCAAACCATACACGCCCAACGACGTGGCCGCTTGTGTTGCCAGATGCCTGCAGCGCGAAAACTGAACCGTGCCTGGAAATAATGTCGGCGCACAACTGACAAGGTGTAATTGGCACCCGACTTTAATTTACCACCGAACCAGCAAGGCTTCAGATTTGGTACCAGTATTCTACCGACCGGCTAATCTCATCGGCGCTCATTGAGTTTTCCAGTGCTGCCATAACATCGGCGACGTCGCCGGCTGAGGCCATCAGCTCATGGCGCGCCACGTCCAGATCGTAAGCGGAGCCGGCGGCAGGATAGAGCCTATCGATGGACAACACGCGGCAATTGCGGTGCTGCAACATATGTTGATAAAGCCGGCTGTAAATGGTCGCGTCATATGCTTTCGCGCCGGCTGCCACTTCAGCGTCGACCAAGCCCAAATCGACCGCTCTGGTACAGGTATCGCGCCAAATCTGTCGCAGCACATTCATCGGGGCATCCCGGGCTTCATTGGCATGTTGCGGATTGGAGATCGAAGCCTGACGCTTGGCTTCGAGCTGTTGGCGAACATCATTCGACGGCACCGGGACAAAGAACACCGTCGCCTCACCGGCCAGCAGCGGTTCGGCGGCATCATCATGGATTTGCGCCAATTCAACAAACCGATTGCCGATGATCGGCACTTCGCCAATCAAAAGTTCGTCCGGCCCGGGAAACGCCGCCTGCCAGCGGGCGACGGCCTGCCTGGACCAAAGACCGGCGGCCTTGCGGATGACCGGATGGGTCACCCCGTCAGTCTCGGGATACTTCGCCAACAAAGCCTCTGTTTCAAAGGCAGCGCGGGCCACATCCCAGCGCAATAAATGTAACCGCCGTCCAGCTTGTGCCGCCATCAAGGCCTGCTGTTGCAAGAACAGCGATTTCCCGACAGCCGGCAAACCGGCAAAAAATATCATCCGGCAGGCCTTTACCGCTGCCGCCATCTGCGCGCCGATGCCTGTGTCAATTGGAATAACCAGCGTATCCATCGTTATCTGTTCCACTTGCAAAGACCGGGTCGGATACCGTAGCGCCAGGGGCCCGCGCCGACAACAATTCAGGCAACCGGTCGGGTAATGGGCATTGACCCATTGTCTGGTTTGATGCCTGATTGGATTGTCTTTGGACCTTTTTCGGCTGGGGCTTCATTCCGACATGCAAACAATTGGCGAACTATTGGTGCTGCTGGGAACCGTGGCCTTTGCGGTCACGGCGGTCCTGGCTGTGGTGGATCGGGGCATTGATTTGTTTGGTGCCATTGTGCTGGGGATCATCACCGCAGTGGGCGGCGGCACCATTCGGGATCTTATTTTGGATGTCCCGGTCTTTTGGGCCATCGATACCTCTTACATCTGGGTCGCCTTGATGGCCAGCGTCTTTGCCTTTTTGGCCCGTTCGGTTCTGGCCCGAAAGCATATGAACAGCCTGTTCCTTTATATTGACGCCCTTGGCGCCGCCCTTTTTGCGGTTCAGGGCACGGTTAAAGTCTGGGACTATGGCTTTGGTCTGCCATTCGCCCCCGTCATGTTGGGGGTTGCTACGGCCATCGGCGGCGGTCTGATCCGGGATGTGCTGGCCGGGCGACGGAATTTGTTGATGTCGCGGGAGCTATACGCCGTCCCGATCACCCTGGGGTGTGTCCTCCTCACCCTTATCCTCAGCTATCTACCGGAATATCGATATTATGGCTCCCTCGGATGCTTTGCCCTGATCTTCGGGCTGCGCGCAGGGGTCATCTACTGGCAGCTGATCGTACCAGATTGGTTCACCACAAAAGCACGTTGAAAATTGCGCTATATCGACCGCCGATTAGAGCGCGCCTAAAGAATGTCTTCTTTTTGCCTGTCATCAAGAATTTCCCGTACCTGTCGGGCCAAGACGTGGCGGCCATAGGGCTTGTTTATCAGCACCATGTGATCATCAATCTGGCTACGCTGGCCCAGGACTTCCCGCGTGTAACCCGACGAATACAGCACGCATGCGGTCGGAAATTGCCGTTGGAATGCATCGGCAATTTCCCGACCATTCATTCCCTGAGGCAGGATTACATCGGTTAATAGCAGATCAATCGTGTCGCAAGATGCCATGACCTCCAGGGCCGTCGGTCCATCTTTAGCCTGTAACATATTATAGCCAAAGCGATTGAGGGCCTTCACAATGTAATTCAGCACATCGCTTTCATCTTCAACCACGAGGATCGTTTCGTTGCCGGACGGGTTACCTTGTTCCGCTGCCTCCGATTTAAGGTCGCCGCTGATCGTTTCATAGGTGCGCGGCAAATAGATGCGAACCGTCGTGCCCTGCCCTTCCACACTGTCAATTTCTATCTGGCCCTGGGATTGCCTCGCGAAGCCGAAGACCGTGCTCAAACCCAAGCCGCTTCCTTCCCCGACACCCTTGGTCGTATAAAAAGGTTCAATTGCTTGTTCAAGAACCTCCGGCGACATCCCGCCGCCATTATCTCTAACGGTAATCATCACGTAATCCCCTGGCGTGAGGTCTTCGAACCTTGCTGCATCCTTTTCACATAGTACTTGGTTGGACGTTTCAACGGTCAATTGCCCGCCATCTGGCATAGCATCCCGGGCATTGATGGCGAGATTCAAAATCGCGGCCTCAAGCTGGCCAACATCCACCATTGTCAGCCAAAGATCTTTGTCCGGCTTTATCTCGATAGTAATGTCTTCGCCGATGGTGCGCTTGGCAAGCTGGTAGAAACGTGGCAAAGCATCATTGACCTGAGCCGCCTTGGCGTGAAGTGGTTGGTTGCGCGAGAATGCGAGAAGTCGATATGTCAGCTCAGCACCACTTTGCGCGGCCCACAAGGCGACCGCGATGCTTTCCCTATCGTTTTTGCTGGTAATGGCGGCAACATCAATCAAATCCAGATTACCGATAATTGCAGCCAACAGGTTATTGAAGTCATGCGCCACGCCGCCCGTTAATTGACCGACAGCTTCCATCTTTTGCGCATGACGAAGGCGTTCCTCACCAATGCGAATGGCCTCGACCGCCTCGTGCGCCTCCGTCAGGTCGCGCAACCGGGCGGCCAGCATTCGGTGGCCCTTGTAGGTTATGGGCATAGTCTTGACCTCAACGGGGACGATACTACCGTCCTTGCGAAAACCATGACATTCGAAAGTGACGCTCGAATTTTGCGAAATCTGATCCGTTATGTTTTCCCGCTGCTCCGGCACGACAAGCTCCAAAACCGGTTTTCCGATAAGTTTTGAAATACTGTATCCGTACATGCTGGCAAAGGCTTGATTGGCTTCAATAATGGTGCCGCCATTGATGATTGCGACACCTTCGCTGGACAAGTCGGAAAATGCCCGATATCGATCCTCATTTTCGCGATTTTCAATCGTGTGCTGAAGCGCATGGCCTTCCAAATCGTCGCGGGAACGCGCTAACGCGTCCTGGCCTTGATTACGAAGGGCCAGCAAAATTGCTGTGGTCCAAATGACGAAGAACGCCAAGCCCCGGTTGACAAGAACAACCCATGGTACACCACCGGCATCCGACAGGACGTACCCTACAATCGTCAGCGCGGTCCCCAATGTGGCAAGAAAGTAGATGTAACGGATTGTCGGCGCCCACATACCAAGCAGCACCAACGCCACATAGGGCACACCACCCGCAACCCCGAGCGGCAGGGACAAATCGAACAAAAGGACCGCCACCGCAACGGCGGCGCAGGCCAGATTCAGTTTGTTATTGTTCTTTTCCAACATAGGCACCCGAGCCCCGATATTGAAAGCACTGGCAATAACAATAATGGCAACCGACCATGTGATCCAATGTGAATTTAGACTAAAATTCCCGGCGACGACAGAGAAGATCAAAATCCGATTGTTTCATCAGCTGCCATTGGGCTCTGTTTATGATAGCCATAGATGCGCGATGGCCACACCGGCAAACACTGATCCAAAGTGGCCCGGTCGCGAGATCACGAGGTCGCGATGTGGACTGGCGGCGATTATGTTCGTCGTTGCAGGTCGCATTCGGTTATATCAAACAGATGACAACCAACCTTACTCAAGAGCGGTCGGACTTCGCCCAGCAAAGACGGGCGCGGACCCGCCGGTTCGCCTATCGGGCCTTTCAGATAATCTTTCTGCTGCATGTTTATTTGGCCTGGCGCCTGCTGCCGGATTTGCCGATAGGTCGAGAATTGCAACTATTGGCGGGCCTGGGACTTGCCTTGTCATCCCTGCTTATTCCGTTTGGGACCCTTGGCCGTGTCTTTTTTGTGAACCAGATAGTGATCGACCGTCTCACCTGGGCCGGCGGTTTGAGCATGGGTTGGGCCTCCTCCCTGTTGGTTTTCACGCTCATGCGGGATCTCGCAATGCTGGTACTTGGCTTGCAAGTCTGGCGGCAGGAAAGCGCCGTTTTCGTACTGGGCCTCTCCATCATTGTGACAATGATTGGATTTTTCAATGCCCGGCGCGTGGCAAAAGTAGTTCATGTCAGCATCCCGCTACATCGCCTACCAACCGAACTTGTGGGATTTACCATTGTCCAGGTTTCCGACCTGCATGTCGGCTCCACGATCAGGCGCAACTATGTCCAGGCCATCGTTGGGCGGGTGAACGAACTGACCCCGGACGTGATCGTTTTGACCGGCGATATTGTCGATGGTTACGTCGCACAGCTTGCCGGTGAGGTGGAGCCTCTTGCCGGTTTGCGGGCCCGGCACGGCAGCTATTTGGTCACGGGAAACCACGAGTATTATCATGGTGCCGCGGAATGGATCAGCGCCTTTCGTCGCCTGGGCCTGCATCCATTGCTCAACCAGCATGTGGTGCTTAATCACAATGGCGCGGAAATCGTCATTGCCGGGATAAACGACTTCAGTGCCAACAAGTCGGCCCACGACCATGTCAGCGACCCAACTGCCGCGTTAGCAGAAAGCCCGATAGGCGCTCCTAAAATCATGCTGGCCCACCAGCCGCGTTCCGGACCGGCGGCGGAGGCTGCAGGATCAGACCTGCAGTTATCCGGTCACACCCATGGCGGCCAATTCTGGCCCTGGAACTATTTCGTGCGTCTGCAGCAGCCCTATGTCGCCGGTCTGCATCGGCTCGGCGCGATGTGGATATATACCAGCAGGGGGACTGGATACTGGGGACCGCCAAAGCGATTTGGTGCGCCGTCGGAAATTACGCTCATCACGCTTTCCAGGGCAGCGTAGGGGAACCTGGGGACCAGCAACGGCGCGTTTGTATCTTTGCAGGCACGTCGCGTTAAATCACCGGTCTGTTTCGAGACGGTTTTGCAAATATCCAGTTTCGGGCCGCTGGCAAATTGGTGCTATATTGACTCTATGGAAAGTCTTAAAAATCTAAGTCAGGAGAGTGGCCGCTGGCGTGGTAAGCCGGTGTTGGGCTGCGGGATATCGTGAATAGACAAATAACAATTGCAAAATTGACCTTTGGATTGCTCGAAGGTGTTTTGACGCTGGTCGGTTTCATCGCGGTCATCACGCCTCTGATCCTGTGGGCGGTTCCCCAGGTCGGTGATTTTTCCATTACCGTTTACTACTACGTTGTATCGATTGGCGTCGGGGCTTTCGTAGCGGTCGTCGGCCTGACCTTTCTGCAACACCGGCTGTTCCCCGATAGTGCGCCGGACGGAGAATTCAGAGATTTCCAAACCCTGCGTCAACTGCGCCTCGATTGGGAAGAGGCGCAGGAGGAAAAGCTCCGCGCTGGAAAGGGGCGACAACTGGTTAAAGGATATGCCCGGCGCGACATTGGCTATATGGCCGGCATTGCCGGCCTGCTGGCAATGGGTTTCGTGGTAGTTTTCCTGCCCGCCGGCGCGATCATCGAGCTTGGTGCCGTGGCCGGAACCAACCATAGGATACTCGTGGTCGAAGATAGCGACGAAGAACGCGCCATGATGCATCGGCTGTTATTAAGATCCGGCTACAAAGTGGTTGAAGCCCGAACCGGGCGCGAGGGTTTGGAGATGTTGGAAACAGACGGGAACATCAGCCTTGTGCTGACGGATGTCACACTGGGCGGTGGCATGAAGGGTCCGGAAATGATGCGTCAGGCCTGGCGCAAGACGCCAAAACTAAAAGCGATTTTCACCGGTTACACTTATGAAGAATGGGAAATTCGTGAGGCGTTTGGTGAAGAAGCGGTCATCCTCCCAAAACCGTTTCTTATTGCCGAGTTCCGCGCGCACGTCAGGGCCGCCCTCGCCTCGATCGAATAGCGCCCAAACCATAAGGAGATAGACATGCGTTTTCAGGATCAAGTCGCGGTTATCACGGCAGCTGGTGCCGGGATCGGCAAAGCAACGGCGGAAATCATGGTTCAAGAAGGCGCGACGGTCATCGCCATTGATGTTGACGGTTCGCGGCTGGACGCCCTGGAGGCGGAACTATCCGGCGCAGCGGGCAAGCTGATACCAAGATTGCTCGACGCCAGCGATCAAGCCCTGGTGTCCGCAGCTGTCGGCGACATTTGGCAAAACCACGGTCGCATCGACATTCTGGTCAATGCCGTCGGCGGCAGTACGATCATTGCAGCGCCGTCGGCGACGGTTGATGAATTATCATTTGAGGATTGGCAAAAGGTAATCGATTTCAATCTCAATGCCACATTCCTGTTCTGCAATACGGTCGTGCCCTTGATGAAACAGGCCGGGCATGGAAAGATCATCAATCTCGCCTCCATCGCCGGGCGCGGATTGAGCGGTGCCAGCAGCAGCGCCTATGCTGCAGCCAAGGGTGGCATCATTGCCTTTACCAAAAAGCTTTCCCACGAACTGGGACCTTCCGGCATCAACGTCAATGCAATCGCGCCAAGCCTGACCCTGACAGAGAGAATACGGCCCCATTGGGACAAACGAAATGCCGAACAACAGGCGCGGGAGATCGAACGCACGCCCCTGCGCCGGGTCGCCGAAGCGGGAGATCAAGCGCGGGTAATCGCCTTTCTCGCCTCAACAGACGCCGATTTTGTCACCGGCCTGACGATCGATGTCACCGGGGGAGCGGGTGGGTAGTACAACTTCAAAAATGGTCTGGATCCGCTTTTTTCCTTAGTCTTTCGGGCCATCCGTGGCACCGGCGGCGCGCAGGGCGGCAACATCGTCCGCCGAAAAACCAACCTCCGCCAACACGGTCTCCGTGCTCTGCCCCAACTGTTCGGCATGGCGGTAGTAGCCGCCCGGCGTTTTGGAAAAAGTTACCGGTACCTTGAGGTGACGAACCCGCCCTTCGCTCGGATGGTCGACTTCGGGGAACATCTCCACCTCCCTGAGGTGTGGGCAATCAAACAGATCCTCCGGTGTATTCATGGGCATGACGGGGATATCCGCTGCCTCCAGAACCTGCAACCAGTCCTGTGTGGTCCGGCCCAACATAATCTCGCCGACAATCTCGTAGAGGGCATCAATATTGCGGGAGCGGGACGGTTGATCCGCGAACCGTTCATCGCCGGTCAATTCCGGCCTACCCGTCAGTTCGAAAAAGGTGGCCCAATGCTTGTCATTATAAGGCAGGACACAGATATGACCGTCTGCCGTGGGGTAGGGGCGGCGGTGTGGTGTCAGCATCCGCTGGTATCCCGCCGGGCCCTCGGGTGGTTCGAAACAGCGGCCCTGCATATGTTCGTTCATGACAAAGGACGAAAACGCTTCATACATGGGCACGTGTATTTTCTGCCCCTCGCCGGTGCGTTCCCGGTGGAACAGCGCCATGGCAATGGCGTAGGTCAGGTACAGCCCCGTCGTCTTGTCGGCCAAAACACTTGGTCCATATCGCGGGGTATCGGTAACGGCACCGAACAGCGCCGCCAGCCCCGAGGCACCCTGGATCAAATCGTCGTAGGCGGGCTTATCGGCATAGGGGCCGGCTTCCCCGAACCCGGTGGCGGCGGCATAAACGATATCCGTTTTCCAGGCGCAGATGCTTTCATAATCAATGCCCAGGCGCCGGGCCGCCTTTGGCCGAATGTTGTGGACAAAGACGTCGGCGCTTTCGACCAGACGGCGCAGTGGTTCTTTTGCTGCCGCCAGCTTCAAATCCAGAACCACGCTGCGCTTGTTCCGGCCCTTCATCATATAGGCAGCCGACATGCCCGGGTTCTTGCCAACCCCGGTCCAGCGGCCAATATCGCCGCCGGGTGGTTCGATCTTGATGACATCGGCACCCATCTCACCAAGAATTTGAGTGCTGAAGGGGCCAAGCATGACAGTGGTAAGGTCGATAACGCGGATACCTTCAAGGGGCCCGCGCGGTGGGGAAGTCAAAATACAAACCCTTCTCTTCGTTTTATGTCGCCCAGGAAACGGAACAGACCATCCCGGGATCAATGCAGTTTAATAGCCTTCGTACTTGCCGGGCCGTTTTTCCCGGAAGGCCTTGATCGCCTCCGGGTGGTCATGACCGGCCCGGGCAATGGCGATGTGGGAGCTGACAAGGTCAAAAGCCGTCGCCATGTCGGTTTCGAGGCTTTGATTGACCGTGCGCTTGATCAGCCGGATCGAAAGGGGCGGCATGGCGGCGATCCGTTTTGCAAGTTTGGTGGTTTCTGCCAACAACTCGTCATCGGGATAGACGTGATTGACCAGACCAATTTCCAACGCTGTCGCCGCATCGATAAAATCTGCCGTCCACAGCAATTCCAAGGCCCGCGCCTTGCCGACCAGTCGAGGCAGGAAATAGGCCCCGCCACCGCCCGGCAGCAAGCCGATTTTGGCATAAGTTTCCGCGAACCTGGCGCTTTCCCCCGCGATACGGATATCGCAGGCCAGGGCCAAATCCATGCCACCGCCGATCGCAGCACCGTTAACCGCGGCAAGCAAGGGTTTTTCGAACCTGGCGGCACGTTTTGGGAAGGCCTGGATTTCTTCCCAGATACGGGTCTTCGTAATGTGGGGCCGACTATCGTGCTCCTCCCCCATACCGCCGATATCGCCGCCGGATGAAAAACCCCGGCCCGCCCCTGTCAGGATCACAGCACGGACATCGTCGCGGCCCTCGCATTCGTCCAATGCGGCGACCATGCCGTACAGCATTTCGCTGGTAAAAGCGTTCAGCTTCTCCGGTCGGTTCATGGTCAATGTCGCGATATCGTCAACAACCGCCAATTTCAGAAATTCCGTCAATGTTTCCACCTCCATGATTATTCTGCGGCAAGAGTATTGCCTGCTGTCAGGTTCGACAACACCGTGTTCGCTTCTTCCACAACCGCGCGCACCACCGCGCCCGCCGAGGGTACATCAGCAATCAAACCGCTGCTTTGCCCAGCCGGCAAGACACCGTTTTCAACATCGCCCTCGATCCGTCCCCTTTGCGATGCCGGATGGCCGACGTGCATACCCTGCAAGGGATAGGGTTCGATCTCCGCCTCCCTGCCGGCCCAGCTGTCGGTGAAGGCGTTCCGTATCAGACGGCAGGTCTTGCCGCTGTGAGCGCGGGTGACGATGGTGCCGGCGCTATCGGTCGCGGCAATCTTCAGTTTATAGTTTTCGTGCGCCCGGGCCTCCTGGGTGGCAATGAAACGCGTACCCATCCACACACCCTGGGCCCCGAACGAAAGGGCCGCGACAAGGCCACGGCCATCCGCCAGCCCGCCGCCGGCCAAAACCGGCACATCGACGGCATCAACCACGGCGGGGATCAGGGCGGCGGTGCCAATGGACCCAACATGGCCGCCGCCGTCCGAGCCTGAGGCAATGACAGCGTCAACGCCATCGGCCACCGCCTTTTGGGCATGCCGTACGGCACCTACAACGGACATCACGGTGATACCCAATTCCTTTGCCTTGGCCACGGCATCCCTGGGGCTGCCCAGGCCGGAAATCAATACCGGAACACGTTCTTCAAAGACCACATTGACCATGGCCGCGACCTTGTCCGTATAGCGTACCGCTTCGTTGACCTTTGGCGCGACAGTGGCGAACAGGATATCGACGGCAAAGGGCCGGTCTGTCTGCGCCCTTACAGCGCGGATCTCGGCCCGCAGCTCATCGGCATCGGTGGTCGAGCCGGCGCCTATACAGCCCAGACCACCGGCAGCCGACACGGCGGCAGCCAAATCAGCCCGGGCGACCCAGCCCATGCCAGCTTGAAACACCGGATGTTCGATCTGCAATTGCTGGCAAATAGGTGTCTTTATCCCAGGCATTTGGAAACCCTCCTACGTTTTTCGGTACGATCAAGGGTACAAACCCTATGGCAAGGGCCGCAAGGGCGCTATCCTGGAATTCTGACGATCAGCAATAATTTTGTCTGGAGGGCATTTTCCCATGGATTTTGGTTTCAGCGCAGAGAACGAGAAATTTCGCGCCGAGATAAGGGCCTTCATCGCCCAGCATGTGTCGCAGGATATCCTGGCCGAGATGCAGGCCGGTGCTGCGGGTGCCGGTATCGGGCCCCTGACACGGGCGCTTATCCTCAAAATCGGCGAACGGGGCTGGATCGGGATGAGCTGGCCAAAGGAATACGGCGGGCGGGATGCCGATATTATTGATCAGTATATTTTCGAGGAAGAATTATCCCGGGCCAAGGTGCCGTTGAACCTGGGTAATTTCATCGAACAGGCGCCTGCGATCATGCAGGCCGGTAGCGAGGCGCAGAAAGCCTATTTCCTGCCCCGTCTGGTGCGCGGCGAAGTCACCTTCGCATTGGGCTACACAGAACCCAGCGGTGGCACTGATCTGGCGGCCCTGAAAACCCGGGCGGTCGAGGATGAGACTAGCTTTGTCATCAACGGCCAGAAGGTCTTCACCACCCGGGCGGAATCATCCTCGCACATCTACCTGATGGCACGCACCGATCCCGATGCTGCGAAACACAAGGGCATTTCGATTTTTCTCGTCCCCATGGATACGCCGGGCATCACGGTCCGCCCCCTCTGGACCCTACCGGGCGGACGCACCAACGAGGTTTTCCTGGAAGATGTCCGCGTGCCCAAGGATGCCTTGCTGGGGGCGCGGAATGGGGGCTGGTATATTGGTGCCTCCGCCCTCAACCTCGGACGGGCCGGTGCGCGGCGCTATTGCATCTATGTCTCACCGTTCGAGGATCTGCTGAATTTTCTACAAAGTGATGATCTCGGCCGTGAACTCGCCGCCGATCCGGTGGTACAGGACAAAGTCGCCCAACTTTACTGCGAGGCGCAAGTGGCGCGGCTTTTCACCATGCGCAGCCTGTCCATGGTACGGCGCGGCCTCAACCCGCCTTATGAAATCTCGTCTGAGAAAATCTGGGGGCCGGAATTCCAGGTCAGAACGACAGAGGCCGCGAGCCAAATCCTCGGGCCCTATCATCAGCTTTGGGACGGCGCGGATGCACCCAATGGGGGCAGCTTTCCGCGGCAGTATGTCAACGCCATGGTTTCCACCTTTGGCCATGGCAGCACCCAGGTGATGCGTACGGCAATTGCCCGCCGCGGCCTTGACCTGCCAAAGGAATGATCTGTCATGGATGTACTTTTGAATGAAGAAGAAGAAATGATCCGCGACGGCTTGCGCCGTTTCTTCAATACGGAATGCAGCATCGACCGGGTGCGCGGGATTGAGGATGGGGAAGCCCGCCTCGACCATGATCTGTGGCGGCAGTTGGCTGAACTGGGTTGGTTGGGCTTGGCATTGCCCGCTGCCTACGGTGGCGGTGAAGCACCCTTCACACAATTGACCCTGTTGTTCGAAGAAGCCGGCCGGGCCCTGGCCCCGGTACCGTTGCATCCGCATATGGTCGCCACCCTGGCCTTGGCCCAGGCGGTTGAAAATGGCAACAGCGGCGCGCTTGCTGAAGAACTTATCTCTCCCGCCTGCCTGGGCGAGATCCGCCTGACATGGGCCTGGGAGGAACGCGTGCCCGGCATGGGCCCGGAGGCGATTTCGTTGCGCGCGGTCCAGGAGGGCAACGGCTGGCGCCTGAACGGGGGCAAAGCAATGGTCGAGGCATTTGAGGTTTCCGATTATTGTCTGCTTGCCGTGCGCACGGATGCAACAAAAGGCGCGCGCGACGGGATTTCCCTGTTTTTGGTGCGGCCTGATGCGGTGGGTATCTCATCGCGGCTGCAAGCCACCCTGGCGGGCGACGGGCAATCGATGGTGCAATTCGACAATGTCCATGTGGACGGTGAAGCCCTGGTCGGAGCGGTGGATGACGGCTGGGCCCTGGCCCAACCCATGCTGCAGCGGGCCATGGTGCTCAACTGCGCCATGCTCGTTGGCGCGACGCGCCGGGCCGCCGAACGTGCCTTCGATTATGCCAAGGAACGCATCGCTTTTGGCCATCCCATCGGTTCTTTCCAGGCCATCCAACACACCTGCGCCGATATGATCACCTGGGTCGACGGGGCGGAACTGCTGACACGGGAAGCCGGCTGGCGCATCGCCCAGGGGCTGGACGCGGCGTTGGCGGTGGCGGCGGCGAAATCATTTACCAACGAACGCTGCCAAATGGTGCTGCGTGAGGCCAATCAGATCCACGGCGGCTATGCCCAGGTTAAGGAATACGACCAACAGCTTTGGTACCGCCGGGCCGCCGCCTGGAGCATGCGCCTGGGCACATCCACCGAACACCGGCGCATCGTGGCCCGGGAGCTTGATTTATAGGCGATAGTGAAACTGTGCCCTATAACGTATGAAATCTCGTTTCATAATCACGGCGAATTGCAAAAAAGGAAAAATGGCCATGGACATTTCGGGTAAAAAAGCAGTGGTGTTTGGCGGCACATCGGGTATCGGCCTGGCGGCGGCAAAACAATTGGCGGCGCAAGGTGCTGAAGTGATCGCGATCAGCCGCAATCCTGATAAAGCAGGCGATATGCCCGACGGCATTACGCTGCGCCAATGCGACGTCCGTGACCGCGAGGCTTTATCGGTGCTGTTCGCCGATTGTGCGCCCTTCGACATCCTGGTCAGCGCGGCAACGGGGGGTGATCGCGCGGTCGGGCCGTTCATGAAAATGGATATGGACGGCTTTCAAGGCTCGTTCGATAAACTGTGGGGCTATGCCAACGTCGTCCGTTTCGGCACACAATATCTGGCCGAAAGCGGCGCAATCGTTTTAGTCAGCGGCACACCTGCGCGACGGGCCAAACCGGGCCAGATCGCGATAGGTTCGGTGGGCGGCGCTGTTGAAGCATTCGTTCGCACCGTGGCATCGGAAATTGCGCCGCGCCGGATCAATGTGGTTTCACCCGGTACCATCAATACCCCCATGGTCGCACTGACCGGCGCTGAGCGGGAGGCGTTCTACGACAAGGCCACGGCCCAACACCCGATCCCCCGTGCCGGCACGGCGGAAGAATGCGCCCATGCGATCCTGTTCCTGATCCAGAACGATTTCACCACCGGCACCACCGTAGACGTCGATGGTGGTTGGCTGTTGGCGTGATGCGCCATCAGCTGGCCCCAATGGCCGGTAGGTGAGAAGACGGCGGGCCGCCGGCACTCTAAGGGGGAGGGAGATACCGGCGGTCGATAGCCTAAATCGGTCAGGGAGAAAGCTAGGCGGCTTTACGGTTTGCCTTTAGGAAGCCCAGCATGGTGTCGGCGTCGGTGACCTCAAACGGATCATCCGGGGCGTTGTCGGAATAGCCGTCTTCGATGAACATTTTTACGATCACGCCGTCCTCAACCAGCATAGAGTAACGCCAACTGCGCATGCCGAAACCAAGATTTGCCTTGTCCACCAACATCCCCATCTTGCGGCTGAATTCACCACAGCCGTCGGGCAACAAGAAGACGTTTTCCGCGTTCTGCGACTTGCCCCATTGATACATCACGAAGGCATCGTTCACAGACAGGCAGACAATCTGGTCAATACCTTCGGCGCGGAATTCGGCATCAAGTTCTTCATAGCGTGGCAGGTGTCTGGTCGAGCAGGTCGGCGTAAAGGCCCCGGGCAATGCGAACAAAACCACCCGCTTACCTTTGAATACATCGTCGCTGGTCAGGTCTTTCCACTCGAACGGATTGTCGCCTTCGATGGCGTCATTGCGGACCCGCGTTTTAAACGTAACGTTGGGGACTGTCGTCATTGTCATTTTCTTTTCCTTGAAAGGGTTTTGTACATGGTCTTTCGACCGGTTCCGTTGATGTCTTGAATGGCAATATAGGGGTGGTTTATATATTGGTAAAATTGGTAATTTTTATTATATTAATTGATTAAATCGATTATTTGGAAATTACCCAATGCTCCCTGAACCTACCCTTCGACAACTCCGTCATTTCCTGAGCCTGGCGGAACATTGTCATTTCAGCCGCGCTGCAGAGGCTTGTTTGGTCACCCAATCGTCGTTGAGTGCCAGCATCAAGGAATTGGAGACGATCCTCGACGCCTCCCTTTTCGAGCGGACGAAGCGTTCCGTCATGTTGACGCCGTTGGGTCGGGAAATGGTTGGTTTAGCCAGGGAGGTCGTGACCAAACTCGACGATTTGACGGACATGGTGAGAAGTGCGGGCGCACCGCTTTCCGGCGAACTGTGGATGGGCGTGATCCCCACCATCAGTTCATTTTTACTGCCCCGGGTGCTGCCTGGATTGCGGGACGCCTATCCCGACCTAGCGCTGTATTTGCGGGAAGAAAAGACGGGCCCCCTGCTGCAAAAATTGGCAGACGGCACGTTGGATTTGGTGTTGATGGCACTGCCGCAAAAGACAGAAAAGTTGGATAAGCTGGAACAGTTCGAATTCGCCGACGATCCTTTCCTCGCCGTATTTCCGCGCGGCCATGCAATGGCTGGGTTCGAAACAATGACGCCCGCCCGCATGGACCGGGGTCGGGATCGGGATGCTTTACTGGTTCTGGAGGACGGCAATTGCCTGACCGAGCAGACCCTGGCCATGGGTGCGTTGGACGAAAGGGTACAAACCGGCCAATTTCAGGCCACAAGCCTGCATACCCTGGTGCAGATGGTCGACAATGGGCTCGGTGTCGCTGTGTTACCCAAAATGGCGGTGGATGCAGGCATCCTGCGCGGGCTTAAATTGGATTTTCGACCGTTCTCAAGCCCCAAGGCTTCCCGCCGTATCGCCCTGGCATGGCGCAAAACGTCGCAACGCGGTGACGAGTTCCGGATGCTCGGCGAATTCCTGCGCGACGAGTTGGGAACCCCGGCGCGAGGACACTAACCAACACACCTTAAACGCCGCGATGGATTGCTTACTCAATGGTCGCGCGCGAACAAGAAAGCCCACAGGAAGGCAGTGCCGACACACCATAATCATTTGTTTGTAAAAGAAAAAAGTGGTGCCCAGGGGCGGATTCGAACCACCGACACGCGGATTTTCAGTCCGCTGCTCTACCAACTGAGCTACCTGGTCAACCTGTCGACCGGGTGAACTTTGCTAATGACCCGGTAAGCGCTGTGCGCCCTTTGACGTTGCGGTTCA
>JABJKS010000018.1 GCA_018660265.1 Rhodospirillaceae bacterium
AAAGAGCCATAGGCACAGTTTCGATGAAATTGGCTTGGCCGCGCATGCGCCGCACCATTTCCGGATCATCGCCGGTACCAAGAGAAATTTTTGATTTAATCCGATACAGGGCCACGCGCATTGTAATAGGCAAAAATAGAAGCCCCAATATCGCAATATAGATAGGCGTAATGCCAAGTACCGATGGCGGTTCCATAAGTGCTCCCTTTCTTATTCGTGTGAATGATGGCGAAATTTTTGTGATTGGAAGCTCAACTTGCAGCCCGCGCGTTACTCAGAGCAGCTATCAACGGCGCCTCGGACTGCATGCACTTGACGACGACAGGGTTCGTTTTTACGAGGCCTAAATGAGCGCTCAACTTGGGCCAGTGACCCGCATCAACTTCGAAACCAGCATATGACGCGTTGATGATTGCGGTGGCGACTGCGATGTCTGCTATACCCATTTCTCCGAAGATGAAGCCATCCGCAGGCAGTTGAGTTTCGATGTAGTCGAACAGCGGCGGAATGAGATTGTTGATGCTGTGTTCCACCACACCCTCATCGGTGGGCTCATTCTTCATGTAGGGTTTCGTCATGCGCTCCATGAATACACCCGCCGCACACGGGCCAAAGAGCATTGAACCGGCATATTCTTCCAGCCAACGGCTCTTAGCGCGATCCGCAATATTCGTGGGCCTCACGGGGATAGCGGGATAGCGCTCTTCGAGATATTCAACGATCACGTTCGAGTCGCACATGATGATGTCGCCGTCTTCGAACGCCGGTATCTTGCCAAGTGGACTGATCGCCAAATATTCGAGTGTTTTGGTGCCGGGATAGATGCTGTCGACCAACTCATATTCGAGACCCTTTAGTTCGAGGGCGACGCGGGCTTTGCGGACGAAGGGTGAAATTGGGGTGCCATAGAGTTTCATTGTTTATTGCTCCTAAGAGATTTACGGGGTTGTTTTCGTGACGACTTCGAGGAGCAATTTACATTTGAAGATAATTTGCTGTAAGATCGATTAGAGACAATTAAGTCTGTTCGGGACACATTTATGAAAAAAGTCGTAATTTTAGCCATGGAGAATTCAGTTTTATCCACTATTGCGTCACCTATGGACATGCTGTTGCAGGCAGGTGTTCTATGGAACATAACAATGGGTGAGCAGCCGCAGCCGTTGTTTGACGTAAAAATCGTCACCGCGGATGGCCAGCCGGTTACAGCGCTCAACAACATCCCGGTGATCCCGGCATGCTCCATGCACGACATCGCTGACGTGGACCTGATCATCATTCCTTCTCAGGGCTTTTTCGTTGAAGTCGAAAGCGCGGCTCACGGCGAGCGGGTGGCATGGTTGAGGGAGCGGTACCAGAGTGGGGTTGATTTGGCGTCCATCTGCGCCGGGGCATTTACCCTTGCGTCAACGGGGTTATTGGATGGCCGCAAGGCCACCACCCATTGGGCATTAACGAATCAATTCACCAAGCTTTTCCCCGCCGTCGACCTGAGAACCGATCTCATGGTTACGGAAGAGGACAGGCTATTTTGTGGTGGTGGGATCACCGCCGATACAGACTTGTCCTTACACTTGATCGAGAAATACTGCGGACGGGAGTTAGCATTGCAGGGCTCGAGATGCATGTTGGTGGATTTGAATCGCACGTCCCAAGCCCCGTTTGCGGTTTTCATTCCCAACAAACGCCACAACGATGAGGCGATGTTGCAGGCTCAGGAATGGATGGAAGCAAACTACAAAAAGAGTTTCCAAATGGACGAGTTGGCAACGAAAGCCGGTTTGAGTCTTCGGCAATTTAACCGCCGCTTCAAGTCCGCAACCGGCGAAACAGCGGTCAAATACTTGCAACAGGTCCGTGTCGACGCTTCCAAACTGCTCCTCGCGACAACTCAGAAAACGTTTGACGAAATATCCCCAATTGTTGGTTATGAGAACGTTAGCTTCTTTCGTAAGGTATTCAGGAATAGCGTAGGACTTACCCCGCTGGATTTTCGCCGGAAGTTCGGCAAATTCCCTCAGCATTGAATTTTCTGACCGTCTATTACGGGCACATTTGAGACCTCAGTGCTGGAATGACGGCTTTGGGATCAAATTTGACAGATGCCTATGCTCACTATGGGTCAAAAGTGATCTGTTTGAGTTCGCTAATATGGTGCTCGAAGCCAGAGTATTAGCGGACATCAGCCTGACGCCGCCTGACCCTCGAAGAGTGCTAAAGCAGACCATCAGATAAAAATTACAAGCACTATTTTTAGGGGCCTGGACCTCATGACTGGGGGTCTTGGTGCTGGTGAATTCGGGGCTCGAGTTAGCGTCCATTGATGCCGTGTCCGATCAACCATCTCCGGGTGTCCGTCGGACTTTGACGCATTTCTGGATTAGAATACGGAGCCAACCAGCCTCGTCGTTAGCAAATGTGGATTTGTCCATGGTGAACCCGGAACTTCACTTCACGCGCGCGGAGTATGCGGCCCGCCTGGCAAAAGTCCGCAGTACCATGGATGCCGACGGCATCGAGCTGTTGATTGTTACCGATCCCTCGAACATGGCTTGGTTGACGGGCTATGACGGCTGGTCATTCTACGTGCATCAGTGCGTCCTGTTAACATTGGACGGAGAGCCCCTGTGGTATGGCCGGCGGCAAGATGCCAACGGGGCCGTACGTACGGTTTTCATGGCCGATGAATGCATTCTGTCCTACCCGGATCGTTATGTGCAGTCATTCGACTGTCGTCCCATGGACTATTTAAGCAAAATCATCGCGGATCGGGGTTGGGGCAAACGGACCATCGGCGTCGAGATGGACAACTACTATTTCTCGGCCGCAGCATACCAATCACTGAGGCACCATCTCCCCATATTCGGTTTCGGGTCAGGAACCCATGATGATGGGCTCCATGGTGTCGAGCATCCAGCGCGCGATCGCCGTCATTTGAGCGTCCTGGTGCTGCTGGCCGGTCACCTGCACGCCTAGCGGCATACCGCCGACGGCCAGCAATGGCATGGTCACGCAAGGTGCGAACAACATTGAACTGGGCGTGTTGAAGATCGCATCGCCGGTGGGACGCGCCGCCAGGGGCTGGCCCTGTATGTCACCAGGCCACAAAGGCGCGGGGCCGGGGCAGGACAGGGTGATCGCCGCGTCCGCCAGTAAGCCGACCGCATCATGACAGCGCTGCGCCGCCTCCCGCGCCAGCAGCGCCGCGCGATAATCGTCGGGGCTCATGGCTTCGGCCTGGGCCAGGCCGGCCTTCAGGCGGTCCGAGACGAACTCGCCTTTTTGATCAACTAGATTGCGTTGGGCCCAGTGGTTTTCCCAGCGCGTGATGGCATTGCAAATGGCGGGCGCCTCGACGATGGCCTGTTCCAGTTTCTCGACTAGGGCATTGTCTTTTCGCCGCAACAAGGTGACGCCGGCCTGTTGCAGATTTTCCAGCAAAGCTTCGAAAGCGCTCTTGGAGGCATCGTCCAGGATCGCCCAGCCCGCGGTTTCCAACACGATCAGGCGGTTTGGTTTGGCCGCCAAAGGGGGCGTATCGGGTCCGAACAGGCCGAGGCAGCCTCGGTCGCCGCCCGCGCGCCGGGCGATCTCGATGGCGGCCAGCCACATATCCTCGATACAATTGGCATGAACGCCATGGGTGCTCATGGAGGTCGCCTGGCGCTCGCCACGATTGATGCCGCCCTGGGTTGGCTTTAGGGCGACATTGCCGCAATAGGCCGCCGGGCGAATGATGGAGCCGCCGACCTGGGTGCCGATGGCCGCCGGCACCATGCTCGAAGCCACCGCCGCCGCCGATCCGGAAGAGGAACCGCCCGGCGTGCGCGTTGCGTCGAAAGGGTTGGTGGTCAGGCCGGGGTGGGTGCCGCCAAGTTCCGCCGTGACGGTCTTGCCCAGTACCACCGCGCCGGCCTCACGCAGGGCCCGGACGGCGGCGTTGTCGTTTTTCGGAAAGTTCCCGGCATAGGCCTCGCAGCCCATTTGCGTCGGCATGTCCTTGGTTTCCAGCAAGTCCTTGATGGAGATCGGCAGGCCGTCAATTGGCGAAAGGGCGCGGCCATCCTGATAACGCTGGGTGGCGGCATCGGCAGCTGCCCGCGCGCCGTCTTCATTCAGGGCGACATAGGCCTTTACCGTAGGCTCGCGCTCGGCAATGGTCTCCAGGCAGCGTTCGAGATAGGCGCGCGGTGTATCGCTGCCTTCCCGAAAGGCCGGCACCGCATCATGAAAGGTCAGCGCCTTGAAGGTCCGCGGATCATATGTGCTCATTTACTCATCCTCTATTCGTCTTCTCCGGCGATGCCCGTGGCACGCAAATCCGCGATTTCAGCTTCGTCCAGGCCTAGTTCGGCCAGAATTTCGTCGGTATTTTCGCCCAGACCCGGGGCCGGTATGCGGATCGAGGCGGGCGTACCGCCGAATTGTGCCGCGTGGCGGGCCTGGCGTACAGGTCCGGCGACAGGGTGATCGCTTTCCATAACAACCTGGTTGGCGACAACTTGTGGATGTTCGATCAATTCCGACCGGGTCAGAACCGGCGCGCAGGCGACGCCCTCGGCATCCAGACGCTCCAGCCAATGGGTGTTGGATTTGGTTTCCAGCACGTTTTGGGTCAGGGCCACGCGCTCGTCAAAATTCCGATCCCGCAGGGCAGGGGTGGTAAAGCGTGGATCTTCCAGCCAATCGGGCTGCTCCAGGGCACGGGTCAGCCCGGCCCATTGCGCGTCCGTCATGACCGAGACCGCCATATGGCCGTCCGCCGTGGCATAGATCAGATCGTTGAAGGCCGAAACCCGGTGTTGGGGGAACGGATTCTCCACGAATGTCTGTCCTCCCATGTCCGATGACCAGAGAAACTGCATCATGGCATCCAGCATGTTCAAGGTTATGTGCTGTCCTTCGCCGCTGCGTTCCCGCGCCAATAGAGCGGCGGTAATGGCCTGGCTGGCTGTCAGCGCCGTCACCTTGTCGGGCACCACGGTACGGACCAGACGGGGCCGCAGATTATCGCCGCCGCCCTGGACCGAGGCTAGTCCGGATACCGCCTGAATAATCGGATCATAGACCGGTTTGTGCACATAGGGTCCCTTGTCGCCGAAACCGGACATGGAGATATAGACCAGTTTTGGCGCATGCGGTCGGATGTCGGCCTCGGCAATACCAAGGCGTTCAACCACGCCGGGGCGAAAATTCTGCACCAGGACATCGGCTGACGCCGCCAGCCGGTGCAGTAGATCGCGCCCCTCGGGCCGTTTCAGATCCAAGGTGATGGAACGTTTATTACGGTTGTTGTTTAGGAACGAGGCGGAAAAGCCGCCCTGTTGGTTAGCGGTCGCGCGCACATGGTCGCCGCGTCCGCGAATTTCCACCTTAATTACATCGGCGCCCTGATCACCCAGCAACATAGTCGCGAACGGGCCCGCGACCATGGTGGTCAGATCAATCACTTTGTAGCCAGCTAACGGTCCCGTCACCTGCATCCCCATTTCTGCCATCTCTGGCTTTGATCCTGCCGAAAGCGGCGCGGAATAGCAACAGAGGTCAATTTTTGCCGGGACAACTTTACCCAAGCGGCAAAACTTACCCGCTCGAATATTCCGTAAATATAACATCACAAATAATTTTCTTTAAAAACAAATGCTTATGAGATGTTTCGACAGATAACAATTGGCATGCTTCTTGCATTTTCCTCTGCGGGTGCACAACGCACCGATCCGCAGAAGCGGGTTTCATAGAAAATGGGAATATGATCATGGTTCTATCAGTCAACACAAATGTTGGCGCTATGTTGGCGCTCCAAAATCTCGGCAAAACCAACATGGCCATGGAGAAGACGCAACTAGCTATCACCACCGGCCTTCGGGTCAGTGGTCCGAAAGAGGACGCTTCGTCCTATGCCATCGCACAAAACATGCGCGGTGACATTGCAGGCCTGAATTCGGTGAAAACCGCTCTGGCCAATGGCGAAGCAACCGTCAACACGGCCGTTACGGCTGGTCAGTCGATTTCTGATCTGTTGACGGAGATGAAGGCCAAGGTGGTTCAGGCGAACCAGGCCGGTCTCGACACCGCGTCGCGGACCTCGTTGCACAACGACTTTGTGGCGTTGCGCGACCAGATCTCGACAATCGTGGCCACGGCCGAGTTCAATGGAACCAACCTGGTGAACGGCAGTGCTTCTGCGACTTCGGTCCTGAGCACGGTTGAAGGTTCGACGATTTCCGTGGCTGCCCAAAAGATGGATGCCACGACGTTGGCCATCAGTTCCCAGGTGCTGAATACTTCGGCTGGTGCGGCGACCGCTCTGACCGCGATCGACTCGGCGATTACGTCCGTGTCCGATAAGCTCGCGGCTCTGGGTTCGGTGGCCAAGCGAATCGAAGTGCAAAGCGATTTCACTACCAAGCTCACGGATATTCTGAGAGCTGGTGTTGGAACCTTGGTCGATGCGGACCTGGCGGAAGAGAGCGCCAAACTGCAGTCGTTGCAAATCAAGCAACAGCTGGGTGTACAGGCTCTGTCTATCGCGAATTCCGGCCCGCAAGCGATTCTGTCCTTGTTCGGTTAGTAGGGGGACACGGGGTGCATCGCACGGTGCGGTGCTACCCCGGCCCCTTATTAATCCGAGCGCTCGATTATCAGCCCCATTTCCAGAAATTCAGACTGATCGACCGGTATATGCCGCGCCGGGCCGCAGCCGTGGCCAGCCGGCGCCGTGATGCTGCCGGGCGGGCTTTACTTTTGCCCTCGGTTGCATTCTCGACGACATTCATTTGATCTATTGGCGACAGCTGAAACAGCTATAAAAATATTGCCTATCTGGTCAGACTTGCCCAGTAGAAACGTTATGGTAAATAAAGATTAACTAAATAAAACTGCTTTAAATCAAATGGTTACGGTATTTTTCTTTGACTTTTGAGTTGGCACGCATCTTGCACTTCCTTTACCAGGCGCATAACGCACCCAGGTTTGGCGGCGCGCTAATTCGGCTCTTTGGAGGACTACAGAATGACTCTTTCGGTAAATACAAATATTGGCGCCATGGTCGCGCTGCAGCATCTTAACAGTACCAACACCGCAATGGAAAAGACCCAGTTGGCGATTACCACGGGTCTGCGGGTCAATGGTCCCAAGGATGATGCCTCGACCTATGCCATCGCGCAAAACATGCGTGGAGATATTGTCGGGCTGGGTGCTGTTAAGACGGCCCTGGCCAATGGCGAGGCAACCCTGAACGTGGCCATCACGGCTGGCAAGTCGATCTCCGATTTGTTGACTGAAATGAAGGCCAAGGTGGTGCAGGCTAACCAGGCCGGTTTGGATACCGCATCCAGAACCGCGCTGCACAATGATTTCACCGCCCTGCGCGAACAGATTTCCACGATCGTCGCCACCGCCGAATTCAACGGTACCAATCTGGTCAACGGCAGCGCCACCTCGACGTCCGTGCTCAGCACCGTGGATGGATCGACGATTACCGTTTCAGCGCAGAAGCTGGATGCGACGAGCCTGGCCATTCACAGCACGATTTTGAATACCTCGGCTGGCGCCGCGACGGCGTTGACGGCCATCGATACGGCGATCACCAATGTTTCGGACAAATTGGCAGCCTTGGGTTCCGTGGCCAAGCGGATCGAGATCCAATCGGATTTCACCGTTAAGTTGACGGATATCCTGCGTGCCGGTGTCGGTTCCCTGGTCGATGCGGATTTGGCGGAAGAGAGCGCCAAGCTGCAATCCCTGCAGATCAAACAACAATTGGGTGTGCAGGCGCTGTCGATTGCGAACAACGGTCCGCAGGCCATTCTGTCGCTGTTCGGTTAACCGGCGTCTTAGAGCGGAAGGTCAATCTAATGGATGGTCTCGGCGGTGCTATCATGTTGCCCCCTCCTAGCCTCGGGGTAGGACGGAAAGGCGGGCGGAAGTATCAAGATGCGCCGTGGTCTTTAGGATACCGCCGCCGGCCCGACGATGCGCAAGGCATGGATGTTCCTCCACATCCAGCCCTGCCGCCGGCCGCTGCTGGGCAAATTATGCAGCCTATCTCCGCCAGCCCATAGGAACAGCCAATCCAGTGGCGACGACCCGGCAATAATTGCCCGATCTACCGGGCAATCTTTGCCTACTCGGCATTTTTTGCCTGCTCCCGGGAGCGTGGTTAATTTCGCTAAACTATTAATATTACAGGGTTTCAACGGCTTGTCGTGAGCCGTTTTTCTCGTTGTTTGGCATGCTTATTGCATTGTTGTCGGTAGGCGCAAAACGCGCCGATCCGCGAAAGCGGGTAGACCTAGAATAAAGGAGATAGAGATGCCTCTATCAGTCAACACCAACCAAGGCGCGATGCTTGCACTGCAAAATCTCGCCAAAACCAACTCACAGATGGAAAAGACGCAGCTTGCGATCACCACCGGCCTGCGGGTCAGTGGTCCGAAAGAGGATGCCTCTTCCTATGCTATCGCGCAAAACATGCGTGGCGACATCTCCGGTCTGAATTCGGTGAAAACCGCTCTGGCCAATGGTGAAGCAACCATCAACACGGCCATCACGGCTGGTCAGTCCGTTTCGGACCTGTTGACGGAAATGAAGGCCAAGGTGGTTCAGGCCAACCAGGCCGGTCTCGACACCGCGTCGCGGACCTCTTTGCACAACGATTTCGTGGCGTTGCGCGATCAGATCTCGACCATCGTGGCGACGGCCGAGTTCAACGGCACCAACCTCGTGAACGGCAGCGCCTCGGCGACGTCGGTCCTGAGCACGGTCGAGGGTTCGACGATTTCGGTGGCTGCCCAAAAGATGGATGCCACGACGTTGGCGATCAGTTCCCAGGTTCTGAACACATCTGCTGGCGCCGCGACCGCTCTGACTGCCATCGACTCGGCCATTTCAACCGTGTCCGATAAGCTGGCGGCCCTTGGTTCGGTCTCCAAGCGTATCGAGGTACAGTCCGAGTTCACCACCAAGCTGACAGATATTCTGAAAGCTGGCGTGGGTACCTTGGTCGATGCCGATTTGGCGGAAGAGAGTGCCAAATTGCAGTCGTTGCAGATCAAGCAACAGCTGGGCGTCCAGGCTCTGTCAATTGCGAACTCCGGTCCGCAGACGATTCTGGCGTTGTTCTAGTAAGGACTACAGGAGGCGGCGCCCCGGCGCCGCCTCCATCCTTATAGGCTGGTTCAATTTCTCCACGTGGTGGAATTATGACCGGTGGGCAATCGAGATGTTGCTGAGCAATACCAAATTGTATGACTTCGGAGTGAGCAAATGACGATGCAAGGTCACCAACAAGCCTATCAACAAGTGCAAAATGTCACGGAAAATCCGCGGCAAACCGAATACCGGATATTTGCCCAGGTTACGGCAGCTATGATGAAGGCGGAACAACAAGGTCATGCGGAAGTCGTGCGCGCGGTGCATTGGAACCGCCGCTTATGGCTGATGTTACAGGCCGACTGCGCTTCTGAAAGTAACGGTCTTCCCGAGTCCGTGCGGGCCGGCGTTATCTCTCTGGCTATCTGGGTCGATAAGCATTCACGCAAGGCTTTAAAGCGTGAGGCTGACTTGCAGCCCTTGGTCGAAGTCAATCGCAACATCATGGAGGGATTGTCCGGCGGATAGAAATAGACGTTGGGGGCTGGTTCGTCGTGCGTGGCTGGCCTGGACGTAGAGATCCGGCAAAACCGCCGGTGTAGCGTGGGAGAAAGATATGGCAAATGTATCCATGTCGAACCCACTACCGCCACCTTCAGTAATCAAGGTGGTTCGGCGCGAAGATAGTGAGGCGACCAGTGATACGATTGCCAAAGTAGCTTCCGTCGAAAACAACGCGCCTGAGAAGCAGAAGCCGGAAGGCGTTCCAAATTCGAAGTTGAACGAACTCCAGCAGCTCACTGAACAGGCGTTTGCCGCTGATGACCTTAGGCTGTCGATAAGTTTTGAAAAGTCGATTGGCCGTTTCGTCTACCGGGGCGTCGACCGGGAGACGGGTGAGGTGGTCCGGGAGTATCCTCCAGAGGAGGTTATTGAACGGATTGCGCACTTGAGGGAAATCGCCGGCATCGCTGTCGACCGGAAAATGTAATTTTTCGGAGTGGTGACGACACGCACACTAGGGTCTGTGTATTTGGGCCTTAAAGTAGAGAGACGGCCGGAAGATTGGAGAACATTCTCCTAATCTTCCGGCCGTCGCCATTTTGGCGATGCGTCGAACAACGGCCAAATGGGGCGCGGCAGGCTGTCAACATGCCGCATAGTGACGTCGTGGCGACGTATAGTGTTTTTTGCTTTTTCGCCGAACCTCCCCGCTCCCCCGTCCCGGCTGCCCATTGATGGTACCCTGTGGGCAGCCGGGACGGAGGAGCGGGAGGCCGGGCAATTGAATAATTTCTAGACGATTTGGTTCAGGGCCAAGGATACCGGTTTCGCATTGCGGTTGAAGGGTGTGCGTATATTCGCGGTCTGGTCATATCCTTCGACCGGACGTTGCTTGGCGGAGACTTCTTCGGTGATTGCCTTGAGCATCCTGTCGGTTACCGATTTGGTGGTTTGCACCAGACGCCGGTGTTCCTCGAGGACCTGTTGAAAGCGCTTGGTCGCGTCCTTGAGCCGGTTAATCTCCTCCGGCTCGGCCCGGGACAGCAGGGTCGGGTTGGCCTGCAGCTCGGCCATCTCGCGCTCATAGGCCGAGGCAAGCTCCTCCTTTTCCGTGGCATAGCCCGCCAATTCGTGTGGCCGGCGATGGATCAGGATTTGGTTTTCCTTTGCCATCACATCATCCAGGCGCGAGGTGATGTCGGTCAGTGTATCGATCGCCTTACGCGTTCGCATTGCCGTTACCTTCCTGTAATCTGATCATTTCACGATAGACGGCGTCGGCAATACCAATGCCACCGGCGCCGCCCATGATTTTGCCGTATTCCTCGTTCAGTATTCCGCGGAACATGCTTTCGCCCTGGCCGCCGCCAAAAGGGCCGTCGGTTTTAAGGCCTGAAAACATGGAGTCCAACGAGCGGGAGATGAAAAAAGATTCGAAATCCCTGGCCGTCTGCCAGGCGCGTTGGCGGGCCACGCTGTCATCGGTAGTGGGAATTTGTGGTTTCGGGATCGCCTGTCCCGGAACGAATGGTGTGATGCTTATGCTCATTGTACCAGGATCTCCGCTTGTAAGGCGCCCGCGGCCTTGATGGTTTGCAATATTGCGATCAAGTCGCGGGGACCGACCCCAAGGGCATTCAGGCCATCGACCAGATCGCGCAGGTTGACACCCGGCTTCAGCATGGTCAGGCGCTTGTCACTGCCGTCATCGATTTCGATATCTGAACGATCAACTTTTTCGGTGCTGCCGGCGGAAGCCAGGGCACCAGGCTGCGAGACCTGCTCACTTTCCGTGACCCGAACAGTCAGGTTGCCCTGTGCCACGGCGACTTCGTTGACCCGGACGCCGCCGCCCATGACGATGATGCCCGAGGCTTCGTCGATCACGACGCGGGCGGTCTGATCGGGCTCGACCACCAATTGCTCGATTTCGACCATCATATCAAACATCCGGCCTTTGAAATCCTCACCGGGAACCAGATCAATGGTCGTCGAATCCATGGCCCGGGCCACGGGACGGCCAAAATGGGCGTTGACGGCCTGGGCGACGCGGCGGGCGGTGGTTAAATCGGGATTGCGCAGGGCAATGGAAGAGGTCTCGAGCGAGGCCAGATCAAAAGGCACCTCGCGCTCGATTATGGAACCGTTGGATATCCGGCCGCCCGTGGGGACGCCCTGGGTTACGGTGCCGGCCTCGCCCTTGGCGACAAAGCCGCCGATCGCTACCGGACCCTGAGCCACGGCGTAAACTTCACCGTCGGCGCCCAGCAGCGGCGTGACCAGCAACATGCCGCCTTGCAAATTGGAACTATCACCCATGGTCGAGACCACCACGTCCATGCGGGTGCCGACGCGGGCAAACGGGCGCAGGCTGGCGGTGACCATCACGGCGGCCACGTTCTTGGTATTCAGGCTGGCATCGCGGGTGTTGACGCCCAGGCGCTCCAACATGGCTTCCAGGCTTTGTTTCGTAAACGGTGCGTTGCGCAGGCTGTCGCCGGTACCGTTCAGGCCGACGACAAGGCCGTAACCAATCAGTAAGTTGTCGCGAATGCCTTGGAAATCGGCGATATCCTTGATGCGGGATGCTGCGCTGGCGGGGTTCAGGGCGGCGCCAAACAGCAAACCGGCCAGCCCTAGAATAGCGCCCAGCCAGGGAGCGGCGGATCGTTGCGTGTTGTTTTTTTGCTTCGTTTTCATTCCTGCCGCGACCCGTGCGCTCTCAATCTAACTGAAATTGCTAACTTAACTCCGGTCGCGATCTTGCCGCGTCCACCCCAATACATGCGAAATTCATGCCAATTCCTAAGAAAAATTTATCTCTTCAAAATCAATGGTTTGGGAGTTTTCGGGGAGATTGGCAGGGTTTTGACGGTAATTTTTGCCTACCGCGGCGCTCTTTCTGCCGTGAAGTTTCTGCCCCTGCCGGGCGTCGGGGGGCCGGGCGTCGGGGCTGGCGTTGTGCCCACGGCCGCACCCGCTGTTGTCTGGGCAGGCTTAACGAAGTCTTAATGCCAAGTGATCATGGTAAAGGGTACTGGGAAGGCTCCGGCCGACCGGAAGGATTGTTTAGACTATGAAAATATCGGGCCCTGGATCCATTCGCTCCGCCGCGACGCGCCGTGCCGAACGCAAAGGCGGCCAGGGCGGCGACGCGATCTTTCGCGTTGATAGCGGCGAGGCGGCGGAGGCGGCCGGCCCGACAGGGGCGGCAGGCGCGGTGGCTGGTGTCGGCACCCTGTTGGCATTGCAGGAAATGCCTGATGCAACGGAACAGCGCCGCCAGGCCGTGCATAGAAGTAACGATATCCTCGACGAGTTGGACCAACTGCGCCTTGGCCTTCTAACTGGCAGCGTGCCCCGGCAACGTTTGCAACGATTGGTGAAATTATTGCGAGAGCGTCCCGGTGGCTATGCCGATCCACAACTTGATCATATTATTGCTGATATAAAATTGCGCGCTGCGGTCGAGTTGGCTAAGATAGAGATGACTGAAAGCCGCAGAAACTAGCCAATTAATCCGCTTTTGCGGGAATAAACCTGCGGTTTTCAGGCAAATGAAATTTTTTCATTAAGGTTTCTTGATGCAACCGGCCGAGATGGCTATATTCCGCCCGTTCGAAATCTTAACAGCCTTCGAGGTCGCTTCATGTCGGAAGTCAGTCTTCCCTCCAATTATAAGCCCACCGAAAAAGAAAAATTCATGGGCGTCAGACAACAGCAGTTTTTTCGCCAACGCTTGCGGGGCTGGCGTGATGAAATATTACGCGATGCTCAGGGTACCATTCAAAACCTGCAGGATGATGACGGCCAAGCGCCTGATATCGCAGACCGGGCGACGACGGAGTCGGAACGGTCCATCGAACTGCGGACCCGCGACCGCCAGCGCAAATTGGTGACAAAGATCAATGCCGCCTTGGAGCGGATCGAAGATGGGTCCTATGGTTATTGCGATGATACGGGTGAGCCGATTGGTCTGAAACGGTTGGAAGCCCGTCCCATTGCCACCTTGTCCATCGAGGCGCAAGAGCGCCACGAGCGTCGAGAGCGGGTTTACCGCGACGAATAAGTTTCGGGCGGCGGCCAGTTTCGTCGAAATGGGTCCGCAACCTGACAGCAGGCAAAGAAATGGGGCCGATCCTTGGATCGGCCCCTTCCTTTTGCGCCCCTGGCTGGTTTGATCAGAAGGGGTAGATGATGTCGAACAATTGCTGGCCATAGCGCGGCTGTTGCACTTGCGAGAGGATGCCGGCGCCGCCGTAGGCGATGCGGGCTTCCGCGATCTGGGTATGCTTGACGATATTGGTGGCGGAGATATCCTCCGGGCGCACCACGCCGGTAATGGTCAATAGGCGTTTTTCATAGTTGACCCGGACCTCCTGAGTGCCCGAGATCACCATGTTTCCGTTGGGCAGGATCTGGGTGACGATGGCAGCGACGACGAGGCTGACGGATTCACTGCGGCTGATGGAGCCGGTGCCCGTGGCGCTCGATTTGGAGCCGAGGCTGGCCAGGCTGGCCGCCGTTGCGGCCTCGGGCAGAATCTTGCCAAGTGCCCCTTCATAGCCGAGTAAATTGGTGATGTCCGAATCTTCCGCACTGTCGCGGGTGCGGGAGGTTTCATTGTCCAGCGTGGCTTCATCTTCAATCGTAATGTTGACGGTTAGAATGTCGCCGATTTGTGAGGCCCGTTGATCCTTGAAAAAGGCTCGCGCGCCGGGCCGCCATAGAGAATTAGGCTCGTGCAGGGCATGGCGCTCACGCGGCATGGGCAAGACAACCGGCTGATATTTCCGCGCCTGTACCGGATTGACGATCTGGCTCATTTTCGGCTCGCCGCCGATGCCGACGACGCGGTCAACCACATTGCAAGCGCCAAGAAGCAGGGCTGCTGCCGCGAATGCGGCTAAACGAAGTGAATTTGATTTCTGCTTTGATTTGGCCATGATTTGATACTCCATTACCTGTTCACGGTTATGGCCACGGCGACTTGCCGGCGCAGCTCTACGCTTACATGGGAGGGGGCGATAACACTGGCTTCCAGTGTCCGTTTGCTTTGTAAATTCATGATCTGAATGGTCTCGCCGTGCGAGCCGTCTTCCAAGGCCCGGCCGCTACCGGTCAGGCTAATACCACCGGCTTTTAGACTGACCGTGACCATCGTGCCCTTGGGGATCATGATCGGGGTGCGCAGATCCGAAGGCTTAAGGGATTGGTTCTGGCGCAGATTGCGGTTGGCGGCCAGACCTATGATCTGATCGAAGGTTTCGATCGACTGGTCGCCCAGCAGGCGCAGGCTGACCTCCGCCCATTTCAGGTCCGAACTGCTAATCTGCTTGCCCTTTCGGATGTTGCGGGTAAGCACCGGCACCTTGGCCACGAATTTGACCCGGCCACGGAGCAGTAGGCGCTGGGCCTCATGTTCGGAAATCTCGCTGCGGATATAGGCGCTAAAGGCACCGCCATCACTGTCATAAGTCAGATCATCAATGCGCAATCCACCAGCCTTATGCGGCCGCAGGACGCTGTCGCGCAGGCGGTTAAGGCGAACCTTGATGCGGCCGACCGCGCCTTGTTGGCGGAATTCACGGCGCAGCAGTTCGACGACTTCGCCTTCGTCGATGGTCGCGCCGCCGCGGCTGACAACCAACCGGCTGCTGCTGCCCTTGGGGCGCCATTCCAGGCCATGGGAACGGGCGATGGCAATCAGATGGCTGGCCTTGTAGGTGGCACTGCGCCCAGGCGTCGGCGCGGGACCGACTTCCTGAACAGCCAGTTCGCCGATACCCGTGAATAGATCGCCCAGGGTCACAATATCGCCATCCACGGTTGCCTGGGCGCGTAGTTGCGCCTGGCCCTGGGCGGCCTGGGTAAATGACAGGGCCGCCAGGAATATGATGATTGAGATTACCTGTTTCACGTAACCGCTCCTACCTCAGGTTGGCCATGGTCCGCAGCATCTCGTCTGACGCGGTGATGACACGGGAATTCATTTCGTATGCCCGTTGCGCTGTGATCAATGAGGTGATCTCGGCTACGGGGTTGACATTGGAGGTCTCCAAGAAACCTTGCAATACAGAGCCATAACCCGGGCTGCCCGGAACGCCCGCGGCTGCCGTGCCCGACGCCGGTGTTTCCATGAACAGGTTGCCGCCCTTGGCTTCCAGTCCGGCGTCATTGAAGAAGATGGCCATTTCAAACTGGCCAACCACGCTGGGGGCGACGGTACCGTCCACCTTGACAGAGACTTCGCCGTTATTGTTGATGCTGACGTCAATGGCATCGGTGGGAATGGTGATCCCCGGTGCCACCACATAGCCGTCGGCGGTAACCAGCTGGCCATCGGCACTGACCTGGAACGAACCGGCGCGGGTATAGGCATCCTCGCCGCTGGGCAAGGTCACCCGGAAGAAGCCCTTGCCCTGAATGGCCACGTCATAGGTGTTATCGGTGCTTTGCAGATTGCCCTGTTCGGAGATGCGGTAGACGGCGGAGGTCTTGACGCCGGTGCCAACCTCGACGCCAGCGGGAACCACGGTGCCGGTATCCGATGACTGGGTGCCGCTGCGGCGCAGGTTCTGGTACAGCAGATCCTGAAACTCGGCGCGCTGGCGGCGAAAACCAGTGGTATTCATATTGGCGATATTATTGGAAATGACTTCGACGTTGAGCTGTTGGGCCAACATGCCGGTCGCTGCAATGCTTAAACTTCTCATTTTTAGTCGTCCTTATAACGAAACATCTAACGAATTAATCTGGCTTGGCGTCTTGCGACTTGAAAATCGCTCTAGACCCGGCCCAATGATTCAATGGCTTCCGTCAGCAGATCGGCATCTTCCTGCATCAGATTGGCCGTGGATTGATATGACCGCGACAGGTCAATCATCTTTGTGATCTCTTTAATCGGCAAAACGTTGGAGGTTTCCAGCATGCCCTGCAACACCGAGATGCCCTCGGGTTCAATTGGCGTATCTTCCGTTTGATAGAGACCGGCGCCGACCGGGCTCAAATTCTGCTCATTTTCGAAGCTGAAGATCGCCAGCCTGGTCAATGGGCCCAGACTGTTGGAAATGGTGCCGTCAGAGGCAATTTCGAAGGTGGTATCCTCAGGCGCCACGACGATCGGCTGACCCTTTTCATCCAGGATGGGGAAACCTTCATCGGTCACCAATTGTCCCTCGGCATCCAGGCGCAGATTACCGTTACGCGAATAGAATAGGCCCGTATCCGTTTGAACAGATAGATAACCGCCCTTGGTGATGGCGATATCCATTGGATTTTCGGTTGGTGTGAACTCACCCTCGGCCAGATCGCGCGAAGTACCATAGTCCCGCACATAGGAGATGCTATCGCCTTCGGGCGTGGTTTCCAGATATTCCTCGAACAGGACGCTTTCCGTCTTGTATCCGGTGGAGTTCATATTGGCCAGATTATTGGCGATAACCTCCATCTGGCGTTCCATGGCCATTTGTCGGGAGAGCGTTATGTAACCTGTATGCAAGAGGCGCAACGCAGCTATCGCGCCAACATCAAAGTGATCGAGGCGGCCAAGCGGATGATGATGCGCACGATCGATATGTTGAAATAATGCCCGCCACCGTTGGTTAGGGTGGCGGCAAGAGGTTAACGCCGCGC
>JABJKS010000091.1 GCA_018660265.1 Rhodospirillaceae bacterium
CCTGGATGCGACACCCATTGATGGCAGCTATGACAGCCCCATCAAAGTGGAGCTGAATTTGGGGATTGGTTACGAGGCGGCCTGCAGCTGCTTTTTGGGCCGGCATTTTCGCGGCCTGAAGAACGGCCCCAGCCCGAAATGGCTGCAACAACGATTGACCGCCATCGGCCTGCGGCCCATTTCGGCCCTGGTCGATATGACCAACTACATCACTTATGACCTGGGGCGTCCCCTGCACGTCTTCGATGCGGGGAAAGTCACCGGCAACATCCAGGCCCGCATGGCCGTGCCGGGCGAAACATTCCTGGCCCTGGACGGCAAGGAATACCAATTGGATGGGGAGATCACGGTCATCGCCGACCAAAACGCTGCCGAGTCCATCGGCGGCGTCATGGGCGGCGAAGCATCAGGCTGTACGGACGAGACGACCGAGATGTTCCTGGAAGCCGCCTTGTTCGATGCCCATCGCACAGCGGCCACGGGCCGGCGTTTGGGTATTGAAAGCGATGCCCGCTATCGCTTTGAACGCGGCGTAGACCCGGCCATGGTTCAGCCCGGCGTTGAAGTTGCAACCCGCATGGTGCTGGAAATCTGCGGCGGGGAAACATCCCACACGGTTATGGCCGGCACGCCGGAAGGCCCGGCCAAGGTCGTCGGTTTCCGCCCTGCACGAGTGACCGAGTTGATCGGCATTGATGTGGACGAGGCTGAGCAACGCAAGATCCTCTCTGACCTGGGCTTCGGCATTTCTGGTGAGGGTGACAAATGGCAGGTCACAGCCCCGACTTGGCGAACAGATATCGATGGCGAGGCGGATATTGTTGAGGAAGTCGCCCGCATTGCTGGCTACGACCGCATCACCTCCACGCCCCTGCCACGCATTTCGGTAACATCGAAACCTGCATTGACCCCTGCACAACGGCGACGGCCCACGGCTAAACGTGCCTTGGCGGTTCGGGGTATGATGGAATGCGTCACCTGGTCCTTCATGCCGCGCCGTTTTGCCGAATTGTTTGGCGGCGGCAATGAGGAAATGCTGCTGACCAACCCCATATCCTCGGAACTGGATGCCATGCGCCCCTCCATGCTGGGCAATCTGATCCTGGCGGCGGGCCGCAATGTAGATCGTGGCTTTGATGACGTCGCATTGTTCGAAGTTGGTCCACAATTCCGGGACACCTCGGCCAAGGGACAGGATTTCGTTGCCGCCGGTCTGCGCCGGGGCCGGGATGCCCGCCGCCATTGGGCCCAAAGCCCCCGTGAGGTAGACACTTATGATGCCAAGGCCGATGCCCTGGCCGTGCTGGAGGCCATTGGCGCGCCAACCGCGTCTATCCAGATCGCCACGGAAGCCCCGGACTGGTATCACCCTGGCCGTTCCGGCGTATTACGCCTGGGTCCGAAGAATGTTCTGGCAGCCTTTGGTGAGGTTCACCCCCGTATTCTGGATCGCATGGATGTGACCGGCCCCATGGTTGCCTTCGAAGTCTTCATTGACAACGCCCCTCTGCCGAAAGCCAAGGCGACGCGCAATCGATCAGATCTCATGGTCAGCGATCTGCAATCCGTGAGCCGGGATTTCGCCTTTGTAGTTGATCAGGCCACCACGGCGGATGCCATCGTCCGTGCCGCCAAGGGAGCCGATAAAGCGTTCATTGGCGAGGTCAATGTCTTTGATATCTATGACGGCAAGGGCATCGAAGACGGCAAAAAATCCGTCGCCATCACCGCCCGCCTGGAGCCGAAAGACGCAACACTTACGGATCCGGAAATCGAAGCCATCGCCGCCAAGATTGTTGCAGCAGTAGCGAAGGCAACAGGCGCAGTGCTGCGAGGTTGAATTATTGAGAATTCCTCCTATATTGGAGGAAAGGAGGAATTCTCAAATGCCACTGAATATCAAAGACGAACAAACTCACGCGATGGCCAGAAAATTGGCTGATCTAACTGGCGAAACCATGTCCAAGGCAGTGAAAATAGCCATCGAAGAGCGGCTGGTTCGTTGTACAAAAAAGAAAGGCAGCAGAGGGATCGCCGCGAAACTCAATCGCCTTGCGGATTATTGCGCAACTTTGCCGGTATATGATGACCGGACCCCCGACGAAATAATTGGCTATGATGAATATGGCCTTCCTAAATGATTGTTTTGGATACATCCGCCATCATTGCGATCATTTACAATGAAGAAGAACGACAACTATTCATCGAGATTATTGATCGCACGCAGGCCCGCTTCCTAAGCGCTGCAAGCTTGCTCGAGACCAAGATTGTTTTACATCGAAGATTACGGGAAAGCGCTTCTATAACCCTAGGCTCGTTTTTGACAGATGCGGAAATACAAATCGTTGATGTGACGCGCCAGACTTCCGACATTGCCTTCGACGCATTCCTTCGCTATGGCAAAGGCCAGGGCAAAGGTGCCGGGTTGAACTTCGGCGACTGTTTTTCCTATGCTTTGGCAAAAGAAATGGACCTGCCATTGCTATTCAAAGGCAATGACTTTTCCCAGACTGATCTTGTTGCGGCGGTTGACGTCATCGGTTGACCAATTCAACGCCCCTTAAACACAGGTGCGCGTTTTTCCATGAACGCACGCGGGCCTTCCTGGGCGTCTTCGGTTTGGGCAATGATGTCTGTTTCCGCACTTTCCAAGGCCAGAGCTTCGGCCTCGCTCAAATCGACTGACTGACGCATAATCCTGCGCGCCGCCTTGACGGCCAATGGTGCGTTGGCAGCGATTGTTGCCGCCAACTCCACCGCCACATCTTCCACCTTATCTGCGCCGACCACATAATTGACCAGACCTGCTGCCAGGGCTGCATCGGCATCAATGGGATTGCCGGTCAACAGCATCTCGGCCGCCAATGCGGGTGAAACCAAGCGTGCCAGGCGCGCCGTACCGCCCATGGCTGGGATCAAGCCCAACTTCACCTCTGAAAGGCCAAGGCGTGCACCGGACGCAACCACGCGCAAATCTCCCGCCAGCAGCATCTCCATCCCACCTGCGATGGCATGGCCATTTGCCGCAACGATTAAGGGACAGCCCAGATCAAACTCCCGCAGGGTGGCCAGGGCCGGCAAACCCGGATCATCCACGACGGCCCGGTCCCAGTCATCGGCAGGTGCCCGCGCGCCGGTCAGCAAAGGGATAAAGCCGGTCAGATCAAAACCTGCACAGAACGTCGATCCCGCAGCCCCGGTCAAAACCACCACCCGCACGTCACCGTCATCACGTAGTCGGGGCCAGCATTCGGCCAGGGCGACGATCAATTCCGGGTTCAGGGCATTGCGCGCCTCGGGCCGGTTCAGACGGACCAGGGCGATACCGTCTGCGTATTCGACTTGCAAAACATCCATCATTGCCTCCTCTGATGCCATCGACATCGTAGCCGGATTTGGCTAGGCTAACCCAATCATACGGGGAACATCATAGATGAATGCTATAAAAAATGGCCTGGTGGCCGTGGTCAAACAAGATTGCGAAACCTGCGTCATGCTCGAACCGGTCCTGGCCCAGTTGGCGGCTGACGGCACAATGGTCTACAGCCAGGATAATCCGGACTTCCCCGCCTCTGTTCCCGACGTTATCGATGATCGGGAATTGGAAACGTCCTTCAATCTGGATATCGAAACCGTACCCACATTGATCCGCATGGAAAACGGCAAGGAAGCCGGACGCGTGGTCGGTTGGGTGCGGGATGAATGGCGGAATTTCACTGCCATTGATGATCTGGGTGAGGCCCTGCCCGAATTTCGCCCGGGCTGTGGTTCCAAAAGTGTTGAGCCGGGCATAGCCGAGGAACTGGCGGTACGGTTTGGCGATACCGCAATTGTCTCCCGCCGGATCGAAGTCGCCCCTTTGGAAGACGAGATTGAGGCCTGCTTTGATCGGGAATGGAGCGATGGTTTGCCCGTGGTCCCACCCACGCCCACGCGGGTCTATCGGATGCTTCAGGGCACCACCCGTTCGCCGGACGAGGTGATCGGCATCGTCCCGCCCGATCTGGCACCATGTACAGTGGAAAAGGTTGCCATCAACGCGGTCATGGCAGGCTGCAAGCCGGAATATATGCCTGTGGTACTGGCTGCGGTAGAAGCGGCACTGATCGAAGAATTTTGCATGCATGGCCTGTTATGCACGACCATGTTCGCCGGCCCCATGGTAGTGGTCAATGGCCCCATCGCACGAAAGATCGGCATGAACAGCCGCGAAAACGCCCTGGGCCAGGGCAATCGCGCCAACGCCACCATTGGCCGGGCGCTACAGCTGGTCATCCGCAACGTAGGGGGAGGCAAACCAGGCGGCATTGATCGGTCCTGCATGGGGCATCCGGGCAAATACACATTCTGCTTCGCCGAGGACGAGGAAGGCTCGAACTGGGAGTCTCTCTCGGTCGAACGCGGCTTCGCGCCCGATGCCTCTACCGTCACGCTGTTTGCCGGCGATGGGGTACAGGCCATATCCGACCAAAAATCGCGCCGGCCGGAATCTCTGGCCCGCACCTTTGCCGCTTGTCTGCGGATTGTCGATCACCCGAAATATGTCATGGCAGCAGATGCCTTCCTGATTGTTTCGCCTGAGCATGAACGCACTTTCATCAACGCCGGCTGGACGAAAGCGCGACTGAAGGACGAATTGGACGAATTATTAATGATCCCCGGTGAAGAACTGGTGGTCGGCGCAGGCGGCATTGATGAAGGCATACCCGCAAACATGGCGGATAAGACCCTGCCCAAATTTCGCCCCGGCGGCCTGAATATTGTTCGTGCGGGAGGCGGCGCAGGCATGTTTTCCGCAGTCATCGGCGGCTGGGCCGCAGGCGGCGAAATTGGTTCCATCCCTGTAACGAAGGAGATAACGACGTGAATGAGACGACAATCATGCTCGACCCAACGTCAGAGCAGACCCCGGCGCAAAAGCAGTTATTGCCGCGCCCGGAAAAATTGGAGGGGCTGACCGTCGGTCTGTTGGATATTTCCAAACCGCGCGGAAATATCTTTCTCGATCAACTGGATGCGCTGTTGAGCGATAAAGGCATCACTGTCAAACGCTATGCCAAGCCGACCTTTACCCGCGTCGCACCGATCGATCTGAAACAACAGATCGCCGATGAAGTTGACGTGGTTGTTGAAGGCCTGGCCGATTGAGGCTCGTGTACCTCGTGCTGTATGCATGACATCACGGACCTAGAAGGCCGCGGCATCCCCGGTGTTGGTGTTGCCTCCACCGCGTTCACGGAAGCAGCGGCGGCACAAGCTGTCTCATTGGGCTTTGATGCGCCCATGGTCTTTGTCCAGCATCCGATCCAGGACCGTAGCGACGACGAAATGCGCGCCCTGGCCGAAGCTGCCTATGACGAGATCGTCGCCCGGGTCTCACAAAGCTAGCAAGCCCGACGACACCTTAGAGACTGCCTGGGGGGTAGCGCCCGACCCCCCAGCCGCCATCCACGGGCAGCACCTGGCCTGTGACGAATGATGCTGCGTCTGAGCAAAGGAAGGCCACGGCGCGGGCGATATCGGTGGGCTGGCCAACCCTTTGCAGGGGTGTTTCCACCAACATGCGTTGTTGCACACTGCCTTGTTGATGGATCCGTGCCTCGGTCATGGGGGTTTCGATCAGGCCCGGCGCAACCGCATTGACCCGAAGACCGGCGGGGCCGAATTCCGCCGCCATTTGCTGGGTCAGGCCGATCAGGGCAGCCTTGGACGCCGCATAGGCAGCTGCATTCGGGGTGCCGACCAAGGCGAATACAGATGAAATATTAAGGATGGCACCGCCACCACCCGCAGGCATCACCTCCGCTGCCGCACGGGACATGGCAAAAACAGCGTTCAGATTGATATCCATGATCCGGGCCAGTTCCTCCCGGTTGCTATCCAGAATTGATCGCGCCTGACCGACACCGGCGTTATTGACAAGTATCCGCCAAGGGGCGTCTATCGCAGCCACTGTCGCTTTCACCTGTTCGCCCGCGTCATCCCCCGTTAGATCGAGCGCGAGGGTTGAGATTTTGCCGCCCGGTGCCGCAACCGCCATTGCCTCCAGTCCTTCGGTGTTTTGGTCTACCACCAAAACCCGCGCGCCACGGTCTGCCAACAACAAGGCCGTGGCCCGGCCAATGCCCGACGCAGCACCAGTTACAACTGCCAAGCGACCGTCGGAAAAGCGGTATTCGTCTATGGTCATGGGAAATTATCCCTCCAGTCCGTTGTTATGATTTTTAACACTATAGCGACTTATCGGAGATATCGCGCATTGGCTCTTCCGCACAGGCGCTAGCGGTGTTAAAAGCGCCCCGCAATGACAGATTTAAAACATATTCGCAATTTCTCCATCATCGCCCATATTGATCACGGCAAGTCTACCTTGGCCGACCGTTTGATCGAATTTTGCGGCGGCTTGGAAAGCCGGGAGATGCAGGAGCAGGTCCTCGATTCCATGGATCTGGAGCGGGAACGCGGCATCACCATCAAGGCCCAGACCGTGCGCCTAAATTACAAGGCGAAGGACGGCAAGACTTATATTCTGAACCTGATCGACACACCCGGCCATGTGGATTTTGCCTACGAGGTGAACCGCTCGTTGGCGGCCTGTGAAGGCTCGTTATTGGTCGTCGATGCCTCCCAGGGGGTTGAGGCGCAGACCTTGGCGAATGTCTATCAAGCCATTGAAAATGATCATGAAATCGTCCCTATCCTGAACAAGATCGACCTCCCCGCAGCAGAGCCGGAGCGGGTGCAGGCCCAGATCGAAGATGTCATCGGCATCGATGCCTCGAACGCTATTTTCACCTCCGCCAAATCCGGTATTGGTATCGAGGAAACGCTGGAAGCTCTGGTGGAGCGCCTACCGCCTCCCACGGGCGATGCCGAAGCGCCCTTGCAGGCCCTGTTGGTAGACAGTTGGTATGACGCCTATTTGGGTGTGATTGTGTTGGTTCGCGTCATGCAGGGCCGCCTGGAAAAGGGTATGCGGGGCCGCCTGATGGCCACGGGCACACGGCATCTGATCGAACAGGTCGGCGTTTTTACGCCAAAGCTGGAGAAGACCGGCATTCTGGGCCCCGGCGAATTGGGTTATTTCACGGCTTCCATCAAGGATGTTTCGGAAACCCGCGTCGGCGATACCCTGACGGATGATCGCAACCCGACCGCGCATGCGCTGGCTGGCTTCAAACCGGCTATTCCGGTGGTGTTTTGCGGTCTGTTTCCCATTGATGCGGCGAATTTTGATGATCTTCGGGAAAGCCTGGCGCGCCTGAAACTAAACGATGCCTCATTCGAGTTTGAGACCGAAAGCTCCCCTGCCCTGGGCTTTGGCTTCCGCTGTGGTTTTCTGGGTCTGTTGCATATGGAAATCGTGCAGCAACGCTTGGAGCGGGAATTCAACCTGGATCTGATCACCACAGCACCCAGCGTGATTTACCGCGTCCATATGAATGACGGCACCATGGCAGAAATTCATAACCCCGCCGATATGCCCGACCCGGTGCAGATCGATCGCATTGAAGAACCCTGGATCAAGGCGACGATCCTGGTGCCCGACGACTATCTCGGCCAGGTTCTGAAATTATGCGAGGAACGACGCGGTAGCCAGACCAATCTGACCTATGCGGGCAACCGGGCCATGGTGCAGTACGAACTGCCCCTGAACGAAGTGGTCTTTGACTTCTATGACCGCCTCAAATCCGTCTCCCGTGGCTATGCCTCCTTTGACTATGAATTGGTGGATTATCGGGCCGAACGCCTGGTCAAGATGTCGATCCTGGTTAATCACGAACCGGTCGATGCCCTGGCCATGATCGTCCATGCGGGCCGGGCCGATACCCGTGGACGGGCGCTTTGTGAACGCCTGAAAGATCTGATCCCGAGGCAGTTGTTCGCGATAGCCATTCAGGCGGCTATTGGCGGTCGGGTCATTGCGCGTGAAACCGTGCGTGCCATGCGCAAGGACGTCCTGGCCAAATGCTACGGCGGCGATGTCAGTCGCAAGCGGAAGCTGCTGGACAAGCAGAAAAAGGGCAAGAAACGCATGCGGACTTTTGGCAAAGTTGAAATCCCGCAAGAGGCATTTATCGCCGCCCTAAAAACTGGCGAATAACTTGGCCGGTGAATAACTGGGCCGGCGAATAGACTTTATCGAGAGAACGAACGGCGGCGAACTGATCTGCGAGGTCGGAAGAGTAGCAAAAAGACGGCCGCCGGAATAAGTGCGACGAGCCAGGCCGGCCATTGCAACAGGGCGACCATGCCAGGGTTCCAAATAGCTGGATGCAGATAGCGCTGCACCACGGCCTGCATCAGATTAAGACTGCCCCGGTCCAGGTCATACCAGACCTGCCCTAGAATTCTGGGCTGCCAGGAACCGGCCTGCAATGAGGCCACAACCTCCGCTCCCGCCGCCAACAGCGCCAAGGCCAGGAACAAAATTCCCACTGTAAAACCGACCGCTCTTACCTTGCCCATTGACCCTTGAATACCATTTTGTCCGATTCAATCAAGTTCTTGCGGTAATCATTGAAAAATCGACATCAGATGTCAATTTGTTCCCCATCACCATATTGCCCACAGCGCCATTCCTCACTATGTTCAGCCCCGCAATGTTTCCTGTGGAGGGGTGGCCGAGTGGCTGAAGGCGCACGCCTGGAAAGTGTGTATACGGGAGACCGTATCGTGGGTTCGAATCCCACTCCCTCCGCCACTTATTTTCGTTAACACTTTAATATAGTTGCGTTAATGCATATGTAACGATAGTCAGTCCCACATTTGGTCCCACACTACGATCTAAAAACTGCGGCTGACAGCCCCCCTGGAAGACATTCCTGGCCAAGAATACCGTATAAATGCGGTGCCATACCTTGAAATCGAACTTTCGATGTGGCGACATTCGCGGATTATGTGCCGCCCTGCGGCTATTTCTCGCGTGTTACTGCGGTCTGGCCGGAGGAGAATGCCTCCCTGGGGTTTCTGGATACCAGGAAGCTGCAACGCTCGTTTCGTATCATTGAACGGGGTGTACCGCTTCTGGCCGCCATTACGCCGGCACTTGGTCCGCAAAATTCGTCCATGGGGCGCGTTCTCGCCCCGCTGGCTGCGCCCTGGCACGGCCATCTGTCCAGCGTTTGCCGGTGGCATAGTGAACGCAGGCATCCCGGCTCGTCTCCACCAAATCAGTAGATGCGAGAATAGGTTCGCCCCTCCAACACCCGCTTCACTTGTCCATCATCGTTCGCACCAACGGTCTCCTGGATCACGTCCACGGCATAGCCTTGGGCAGACAGGTATCATATTGAGGCCGTTCTTGTGCTGGGAGGAGAGGCTGTACTTGTCCACCAGATACTCTTCGGTATCCATCGCCTGTTGTTCAGTGAGGCCAACCGCGCATAGGGCCGTCACCATGCCTGCCAACTTCGGACGGGCGTCAAAGACGCCGTTCACCTCCGCCGCTCTTGCATCAATTAACTCGCCCATCTTGCGAGGGAACAA